>CAXTMA010000308.1:0-4961 GCA_964245015.1 uncultured Beijerinckiaceae bacterium
GCAGATCCGGGCCTGCATCGCCGCCATCGAGCACAGCCGCGCCGGGCTGCTCGAACTCGCCGTCGGCGGCACGGCGGTGGGCACCGGGCTCAACGCGCCGAAGGGCTTCAGCGCCAAGGTCGCGGCCAAGATCGCCGAGCTGACGGGCAAGCCGTTCGTCACCGCGCCCAACAAGTTCATGGCGCAGGGCTCGCTCGACGCGATGGTTCGCGCCAGCGCCGCGTTGCGCGGCCTCGCGGTGACGCTGATGAAGGTCGCCAACGACATGCGCTGGCTGGCGTCGGGCCCGCGCTGCGGCCTGGGCGAACTGCTGCTGCCGGAGAACGAGCCGGGCTCGTCCATCATGCCGGGGAAAGTGAACCCGACGCAGTGCGAGGCGATGGTGATGATCGCGATCCAGGTGATCGGCGAGGACACCACCGTCGCCTTTGCCGGCAGCCAGGGCAACTTCGAGCTGAACGCGATGCGCCCGATCATCATCAACAACGTCCTGCACTCGGCGCGCATCCTCGGCGACGGCTGCGAGAAGTTCCGCACCTTCTCCGTCGAGGGCACGAAGCTCAACGAGAAGCGCATCGGCCAGTACGTCGCGGAGTCGGTGATGCTCGTCACCGCGCTCAGCCCGGTGATCGGCTACGAGAAGTCGGCCCACATCGCGCAGAAGGCGATGCGAGACGACAGCACGCTCAAGGCGGCCGCTTTGGCGTCGGGCGACGTCGACGAGGCGACCTACGACAAGGTCATGGACCCCAAGGGCATGGTCGGCCACGGCGTGGCCGGCGCATGAGCGCGGCCGGCACCGGCGCCGACTCCAGCCACGATCGGGCGGAACGATGAGCCTCGCCCTCGCTCCGGCGGAAGCAAGCGCCCGCGCGGCGATGGCGCGGGCGACGAGCCTCGGCATCGCGATCTGCGTCGCCGTCTGCGACGGACAGGGCCGGTTGACCGTCTTTTTCAAGATGGACGCAACCACCGCGCTGGCGGGACACGAGGCCATCCGCCGAGCCATTACGTCGGCGGGGACTGGGCTGGCCAGCGACGGTGCGGCCCAAGAACCCAACCGCGCGAAGTCCGCCTCGGACGAGGGTTTTGGTATTTCCTCCAGACCGGGAGGCATCCCGCTCTTCGTCGATGCGGAAATCTTGGGCGGTGTCGGCGTTTGCGGAGGAACCGCCTTTCAGGACGTCGACTGCGCCCGCGTTGGCGCGGTAGCGTTCCGCGCGTGATGGCAGCGCGCACGAACGACGGAAGCGGACTTCGACCCCATGGTCCATCGGCATGTCGTCGGCTGGATCGCGCCGATCGTGAACACAAGGATGCGCGGGCATGAGCAAGACCAATGTCGCCGACCTTTTAGTTGAGATGCTCGCGCAAGCCGGCGTCAAGCGCATCTACGGCATCGCCGGGGATAGCTTGAACGCCCTGACCGAGTCGCTGCGCAAGCGCGGCGACATGGCGTGGGTGCATACGCGCCACGAGGAGGTGGCGGCCTTCGCGGCCGGCGCAGAGGCGCACCTGACCGGCCAGCTGGCGGTGTGCGCGGGATCGTGCGGCCCGGGCAACCTCCACCTTATAAACGGCCTCTACGACTGCCAGCGTTCGCGCGTGCCGGTGCTCGCCATCGCCGCCCAGATCCCGTCGGCCGAGATCGGCCGGAGCTACTTCCAGGAAACGCACCCGCAGAACCTGTTCCAGGAGTGCAGCCACTACTGCGAGCTGGTGTCGACCCCCGAGCAGCTGCCGGGCGTGTTCGAGCAGGCGATCCGCGTCGCGGTGGCCGAGCGCGGCGTGGCGGTGATCGTCATCCCGGGCGACGTCGGCATGGCGGAGGTGGCGCCGACGCGGGCGATCTCGCCCTCTCTGCTGCCGCCGGCCCCCATAATCAGGCCGGCCGACGGCGACCTCGACGCGCTCGCCACCCTGCTCGACGCCTCCGGCAAGACGACACTGCTGTGCGGCCGCGGCTGCTTCGGCGCGCACGAGCCGCTGATGCGGCTGGCGGACGCGCTCAAGTCGCCGATCGTCCACGCGCTCGGCGGCAAGGAGGGCGTCGAGTGGGACAACCCCTACGACGTCGGCATGACCGGGCTGATCGGCTTCTCGTCCGGCTATGAAGCCATGCTCGCCTGCGACACCCTGCTGATGCTGGGCACCGACTTCCCGTACCGGCAGTTCTATCCCACCAAGGCGAAGATCGCGCAGGTCGACCTGCGCGCGGCCAACCTCGGGCGGCGCTGCCGCCTCGACCTCGGCCTCGTCGGCGACGTCGGCGCCACGATCGAGGCGCTGCTGCCCCGCCTCAAGCCGCGGACCGACCGAGCCCACCTCGACACGTGCCTGGCGCATTACCAAACCGCGCGGAAGGGCCTCGACGAGCTCGCGGTCGACGGTCGCGGCCACAAGATCCACCCGCAGTTCGTGGCCAAGACGCTGAACGAGCTGGCGAGCGAAGACGCGGTGATCACCTACGACGTCGGCACGCCGGCGATCTGGGTGGCGCGCTACGTCATGACCAACGGTCGCCGCCGGCTCATCGGCTCGCTCAACCATGGGTCGATGGCCAACGCCATGCCGCAGGCGATCGGCGCGCAGGCGAGCCATCCCGGACGCCAGGTGATCTCCTTCTCCGGCGACGGCGGCTTCACCATGCTGATGGGCGACATGCTGACCCTCGTGCAGGAGAAGCTGCCGGTGAAGATCGTGGTGCTCAACAACGGCACGCTCGGCTTCGTCGAGATGGAGATGAAGGCGGCCGGCTTCCTCGACACCGCCGTCGAGCTGGTCAACCCGGACTTCGCGGCCATGGCGACCGGCGCGGGCCTGTTTGCCAAACGCGTCGCCGATCCGGCCGATCTCGCCGAAGCGATGCGCGAGGTGCTCGCCCATCCCGGCCCGGCATTGCTCGACGTCGTGTCGGCGCGCCAGGAGCTCGCGATGCCGCCCCACGTCGGCATCGCGCAGGCGACCGGCTTCAGCCTTTGGCTGATGAAAGCGGTGATCGACGGGCGCGGCACCGAGGTGCTCGACCTCGCCCGCACCAACCTGACGCGCTGACACCGCCGCCGACCCTATCGGACCCAAGCTGGAGGAATGGCGTCATGCGCGTCGGATTGTTCGTGCCCTGCTACGTCGACGCCTTCCATCCCGAGGTCGGCATCGCTACGTTGGAGCTGCTGGAGCGCCTCGGCCTCGAGGTGGAATATCCCGTCGACCAGACCTGCTGCGGGCAGCCGATGACCAACACCGGCTGCCACGCCGAGTCGGCCGCCACCGAGGCGCTGTTCGTGAAGAACTTCGCGCCCTACGACGCGATCGTCTCGCCGTCCGGCAGCTGCGTCCACCAGGTCCGGTATAGTTTGGATGCCATCGAGCAGACCGACGAGGTGAAAGGCGTCCGCGCGAAGACCTACGAGCTGGTCGAGTTCCTCCACGACGTGCTCAAGGTCGAGGCGTTCCCGTGGACGGAGTTCCCGCACAAGGTGGCGCTGCACAATAACTGCCAAACGCTGCGTGGGCTGCGCATCGCCAGCATGTCCGAGCTGCGGGAAGCGTCCTTCTCCAAGCCGATCGACCTGCTCAGCAAGGTGCGTGGCCTCGAGTTCGTGCATCTCGCCCGCCCTGACGAGTGCTGCGGCTTCGGCGGCACCTTCTCCGTCTTCGAGCAGGGCGTGTCGGCGAAGATGGGCTACGACAAGGTGCAGGACCAACATCAGGCCGGCGCGGACTACGTCACGTCGTCCGACAGCTCCTGCATGCTGCACCAGCAGGGCTGCGCCGAGCGCCTCAAGCTGCCGCAAAAGTACATCCACATCGCGCAGATTCTCAATGGAGCCAGGGCATGAGCGACCACGCGACCCTCCATCGCGACATGCTCGACGACGGTCCCATCGAGAGCGAGACGCGCCATGGTCAGCGCCTCGATCACGCCGAGGGCATGTCGAAACCGTTGAAGTCGAAGCCGATGCCATCGGGCGCGCCGGAACCGCAGCCGCGCGGGGCGAAGATCCACGGCGACCGCCCGGTCGATCAGTCGGAGGCCGCCGACCGCTTCATCGCCGCGCCCGAGCACGAGAAGATGCACGACGAGCGGCTCTGGGACCTGCGCCAGAAGCGCGACCGCGAGATGCACGGCCTGCCGGAATGGGAGGAGCTGCGCGCGCTCGCCTCCGCCATCAAGGAGCACGCGCTCGTCCACCTCAACACCTACCTCGAACAGTTCGAGACCAACGCCAAAGCCAACGGAGTCCACGTGCACTGGGCGCGCGACGCGGCCGAGCACAATGCCATCGTGCTCGGCATTCTCAGGGATCACGGCGCCAAGCGGCTGATCAAGTCGAAGTCGATGCTCACGGAGGAGTGCAACTTCCGCGAGTTCATGGCCGACCAGGGCGTCGAGGTGATCGAGACGGACCTCGGCGAGCGCATCCAGCAGCTCGACGGCGAGGCACCAAGCCACGTCGTTGTGCCGGCGGTGCACAAGCTGCGCACCGATGTCGCCAAGGTGTTCGCCGAGAACTACGGCTCGGACCCGGGCATCACCGACGTCGCCGTGCTGGCCGCCGAGCAGAGGAAGGCCACCCGGCCGCTGATCCTGTCGGCGGATGCCGGGATGACCGGCTGCAACTTCGCGGTGGCCGAGACTGGCACGGTGGTCGTCTGCACCAACGAGGGCAACGCGGATCTCTCCGCCAACACGCCCAAGCTGCACATCGTGTCCGCCGGCATCGAGAAGGTGGTGCCACGCCTCGACGATCTCGCCGTGCTGATCCGGCTGCTGTCGCGCTCGGCCTTGGGCTCGCCGATGACGCAGTACACCTCGCATTTCCGCGGACCGCGCGACGGCGGCGAGATGCACGTGGTGCTTGTCGACAACGGCCGCTCGGAACGGCTCGGCATGGAGAAATTCTGGACGTCGCTGAAGTGCATCCGCTGCGGCGCCTGCATGAACACCTGCCCGGTGT
>CAXTMA010000309.1:0-4950 GCA_964245015.1 uncultured Beijerinckiaceae bacterium
GGACCTCGACGATGCGCCGCCCGGTGCCGCCGAGGCCGCACACGATCACGTGGTCGCGGCTGCGCATCGCGAAGGCGACCCGGATGTCGCGCCGCAGGCTCGTCAGGAACAGCTTGCCGGCGGTGAGCACCGCGACGAGCGGCATCAGCCATTGCGCGACGACGAGCTGCCAGGGGTCGTGCGGGAAGGCGTAGGCCCCAGACCCCTTCAGGAGCTGCGCCGACTTCTCGATCCGCTCGAAGCCGGTCATGGTGACGTTGAGCCGGCCGTAACCCCAGTAGGCCAGCGCGAAGGCGAGCGCGGCGGCGGGGCCGAGCGCCAGCCACGTGCGGTTCTGCAGGAGGCCCATTAGCCGGATGGGCGAAGCGTGCTGCCCGCTCGTCATCGTGCCAACCGCGCCATCGGCCATGCCACAATCCTACGCCGGGGACTGATTGCAGGACGAGCTGCCGCTCTCCAAAGCGATGTCCCGCACGAATGATCATGCTTGCACCCGGCAAAGCCAATCCGCTGGAGCGGCACGACCGCGCGGTTCATCAACGAGGCTTGCGCCTCACTCGTGGCCGGTAGCCGTGTCATAGATCAGCGCCGTCTTGGTTGAGCCCACCGACAACCAGTCCCGCAGGTCCACCTGCAGCCTCGTGAAGAAGCGGTGCGACCGTTCACGGTACTTCTCGGGGATCTCTTCGCGGTCCCGGAACCTGGTCTGAAACGAGAACTCGCCGATCAAGCCGCGCTCCGTCGCACGCTCGCGCCAGATCGCGATTGAGCTCTTTGCCGCGTAGTCCCGGCCAAACACGAGCATGCCGGTGTCGCTCCCGGTCTCCTCGACCGTCTTGCCACTGACGATGACGAGCGGGCTGTCCGCCGCGACCTCCAGGGCTGCGAGCGCCGGGAACTCCGCGGTGAGCTGGGAGAAGCGCGTGTGATCCGGCTCGGCGTCGTCGCACATGTGGACGTGATTGTGCGAGAACACGCTCCTGAAGCCGCTGGATCCGTCGCGGGGCGACAGCACCTCCTCCTTGAACTTGATCACGCCCTTGTCGCCGGTCAAGCGCCCGACATCGACGGCGCGTGCCGCGCTAAGCTCGGGGTGGCGGAACTTGAAGGTCGTCTCGTGCAACGTGGCGAACCCAGCATCCATTGTGATGCGCTTGCGAAGGATGAAGGCGTTCCTGTACAGGTCGAACTTGGCAGTGTCGTAGAAGAGAACCCGACGCATTCCCAGTCGAAGGTCGCGCGGCTCCTTGCGGACGTCCACGTCGCAATGGTCCGCGACGCTCTTCACCTTGCGCCAGAACTGCTCAAAGTCCTCCGTGGAGCGGAGACGGTCGGCTTTGACGAGCAGCTTGTATTCGCAGTACCTTACCTTATCCATCGTCGCTCTCAATCGGACTTCGCCAGCAAACTGTTGCAAGCGGGTGGCAGCAGACCAAAATGAACCGGCAGAAGGGTTCGGCGCCGATCGGCGTCAATCTACTGGGCTGATGAAGTGCCAGGATAGTGGAAATTACGCACCGAGCCGCCATGCAAAACGACTCCCCTTGTGACCGACACCTGTTCGGACCGGGGCCGAAGCGCATCGTTGCCCTGGACGGCGGTGGGGTTAACGGCGCGATGACTATCGCCTTCCTGAAGGCGAACATAAGCCAGCCCGCCTTGCTCAGCGCGCCGGTGCTGTGCCGCCCAGCGCAGGACGATGTCTTGGCTGCCAGAGAAGGCGCAGTGCAGCACCCTGTGGCCGCTGACCGGCACGACGAACCGGCGCGACAGCCGAGCACCAGTCTCACCCCAGGTGGCTAGGCCGATGTAGCTCTGCGCCGCGGCCGGTCGGTCGCTGCGCATCGCCTTGGCGCCACCGAGACTTTTGACGCGGTCGGCGAAGACCCGGTCCGCACAGCTCAAGCAGCGGAACCGGCGTACCCCGACGCGTCACGTCACGGCCCGGTCCTGCCAGAACAGGTCCTTGAAGGTCCGCCAGTAGCTGCTGTGCGCGCGCGTTAAAGCGCGCCCGTACGCGGGACAGGTTGCCTGGGCCGCAATGGCTCGTGCGGTGATCTGCAGCCCGGCCACGGCCAGCTTCAGCTTGTCAACGTGTGGGCCGTCCGGCACCGATGGCAACGACGGAATGGCAGTCAGTATAGCGCTGCCTTTGACGGCCACAAGGACCAACACGCAATACAGCGGTCAACACCAAAGCGCGGATGAAGCGACCGTTCACGCCGACGCATGCTCAGAAAGCATCGACATCGGATTGGCATATGATACTCATAGCAGACAAGCTTGTCATGTTCTGCGGATCAATCGGGTGCTTGCGATGCAGCTGTGGCTTAACCTGGCGAGCTTTGCGCAAAGACGCGGTCAGAGCCGCTCCTTGGCGCTTCTGGCCCTGCTCAGTTTACTGGTCAGCATGCGGGCTGCACCAGCAGCCCCGAGCTTCGACTGCAGGCGAGCGCATAGCCCGATCTATGTCGCGATCTGCTCCTCCAAGAGACTTTCCCGATTGGACATGATGCTGGGGAACGTCTTCAAAGCGCGAATACTGCGTCTCTCGGGCGATGACAAGTCGATTGCCGTCGCTGCACAGCGCCAATGGATCACCGTGAGGGATCGCAATTGCGGCGCTATGGACGGCGCCGATATGGTGAACTGCATCGCAACAATGACGTCGCTCCGGCTTACGAAGCAGAGGAAGGCGATAAGCTCCGATCGCGTTGCGCCAGATGACCCCGTCGTGCCCGACGATCCCGTCGAGCCACGCATGCCGACAAAGGTCTCCCCGGAGTGCCGGATGTATCCGGACCTATGCTGATGCACCGACGCGCGCTCCTCACAGGCAGTGTTTCCGCCGCGACCTACGGCGTGCTGCCGAGATGCACGTGCTTCGCCGATCCTGTGCAGACAGTAGGATGTAACTTGGTCGGCAGGGATGTGGATCGTGTCCTCACAGCATCGCGCGAGTTCTCGACCTCGGCGAATATGGACGCGTCTCGCAGGAGTTCGGGCGATAGCACGTTTGACCGTGCGCTGGCCCACACCCTCGCCAACATCTCCATGGACTTCCACGTCCTGCCCGGCTTCGCCTTCTACGACGAGGGCAGCGATGGTGCCGCCAATGCCTATGCCACGAATGCGCAGAACCTGGGTCGCGCCGACGGGTCCGTGTTCCTCGGCTTGCATCTGCTGCATCAGGTTCGGGGCTGGTTCGATCACTTCGAGGATGCGGTGGCCTGCATCTGCGCCCACGAGTTCGGCCACATCGTGCAGTACAAGCATGACCTGATCAGCTTCGTTAACAGGGGTCATCCAACGGTGAAGCGAAGCGAACTGCAAGCCGACTACATGGCGGGTTACTACGCCGGCCTGAGGAAACGTCAGAGCCCGAACTTCGACGCTGCGCTGTTTGCGTTCAATCAGCACAGGTTCGGGGACACGCAGTACGGGCAGCCCGACCACCACGGAACGGCGGAGGAGCGGGGCGACGCGGTCGTCGAAGGCTTCAAGGCGTCCTTCGACCGTGAGCTGAGTCTCGCGGAAGCGCTCGGTGAGAGCACGCGCTACGTGGTCGCCATCAAGGGCCTGCAATCGCCGGAGTGAGGCTGCAAAGTGGTATCATCGGCAGCTTGAGCCGGACTGATTATACCGCCGAGCTTATGAAGCGATCTTCCGGATCCAGGGCTGAAAGGTGAGTGAGCGCAGCCGTTCGGGGTTGAGCGTGTTCCAGGCTTGGCAGCAGGCATCAACAATGGCGTCGTAGCCGTCGAGCACTCGCTGGGACAGAAAGCGTTCGCGTAGGTGCAGCCAGACCCGCTCGACGGGGTTGAGTTCCGGGCTGTAGGGCGGCAGGGGCACGAGCGTGATGACGTCAGGCGCGACGAGCGCCTTGGCGCCATGCCAGCCGGCCTGATCGAGCACGAGCACGGCATGCTGGTTGGGCGGCAGCGCCGCGGCGAAGGTGGCCAGGAAGGTGCTCATGGCTGAGGTCGACACCTCGGGCATGACCAGGCACACGTCCTCGCCCGTGGCGGGGCGCACGGCGGCAAAGATGTAGGCCCAGTCGAAGCGGCGGTCGCACAGTCCGCGCGGGCGCTCGCCCTTCAGCTACCAGCGGTGGCCGTTGCAACCCTTCTGTCCGACGCGGGCCTCGTCCAAGAACCACAGCATTACCTCCTTGCCGTAAGCGCTCGCTGACGGGCGCCTTGCGCGGGTGAAGCGCGGGGCTGGATACAGTTGGTCCCTGCTGGCCGTGTATCCGCACCGTGTCTGGACCTATGACCAACCCACCGCATGTCGTGACGGCGAGTACCCGGCGGGCTTGGTTCACCGCCGAGAAGCGGGCGATCGTTGCGGAGACGGAGCTGCCCGGCGCCACGGTGTCGGAGGTGGCGCGGCGCCATCACCTGCACTCCAGCCTGCTGTTCCGCTGGCGGCGGCACGGGCTCGCCGGTCGGGATGATGCCGCGGCGCTGGGGCATGTGACCCCGCAGCCGACCTTCGTTCCGCTGGCCCTTGCCGGCTCTGCCGACCCGCCGTCGTCAGCATCGGAAGGGGTAATCGAGGTCGACCTGGCCGGCGGCCACCGGCTGCGCGCGCGGGGACGCGTCGACGCCGCCGTGCTGCGCAGCGTCGTTGCCGCCCTGGTCGGGCGATGAGGGTGACGCGATGATCCCGGTGCCGGCCGGGGCGCGGGTGTGGCTGGCGACGGGCCACACCGACATGCGCAAGGGCTTCGACGGCCTGGCGAGCCTGGTGCAGGACCACCTCCGGCGTGATCCGTTTTCCGGTCAGGCCTTTGTGTTCCGCGGACGGCAGGGCGGCTTGGTCAAGGTGCTGTGGTGGGATGGGCATGGCTTCTGCCTGTTTGCCAAGCGGCTCGACAAGGGCCGCTTCCTGTGGCCGGCGGCGGAGGGCGGCGCGGCGGCGGCGCTGAGCCCGGCGCAGATGGCGATG
>CAXTMA010000310.1:0-4927 GCA_964245015.1 uncultured Beijerinckiaceae bacterium
CAAAGGGGTCCCGATTCAAAGCCGATCTGGGATCCCGTTCCAGTGCTGTTTGACACCCGGCGGGCGCGACGTGCACGTGCAGCCACGACGCGCAACCATGGTCACCGGCGCGCGACAGGATCCACCCGAGAAGCGACTGACTCATGAGCTGGCTGCCGACCGAACGCCTGGTCGAGCGCGGCGAGCGCGTCGTCGCCACCATGCGGGCGGCGGACGCGCTGGACGACCTCGGGGAATAGGCAGGCCACCGGCTACGCACGGCGGTGCTGGCCCTGACGGGCGCGGACGCCATCCGCCGTGTGGCGCCGTCGCCGACCCCGGCCGCCTCAACGTGGTGGTCAGCAACGCCGGCTACGGCCTGTTCGGCGCCGCGGAGGAGGTCGACGACGAGCAGATCCGCCACCAGGTCGAAACCAACCTGATCGGCTCCATCCAACTGATCCGCGCCGCGCTGCCGCACCTGCGAGCCCAGGGCGGCGGTCGCATCCTGCAGGTCTCGTCAAAGGGCGGGCAGCTCGCCTACCCTTGCTTCAGCTTAGCGATCGGCGCACGGGTGCGATGCCGATCGGCGTCAAGGTCAGGTCCTACAACGGCTGGAACTGCGGTAGCTGCAATGGACCGCTTCAGCCGGCCAGTCACGCCGATGCACAGTCTTCCCGCGGCAAGATCGGTCGCGTTACGGCGTCGATGTCGTCAACGAACGTGGTCACGATCGGCAGGGCCTTGGTGGCGCGCGCCGCATGTTGTCCAGGTTGTGTGAGTCAACTTAGTCAGCGCCCGAACATGCCCGACCTGGAGCTGCAAGAGCGCTCGTCGCTCTCGTCCGCTTACCTAACCCTTTCGCTCCAGAGCAGACGGAGCACAAACGGCCAGCTTGAGTCGTAGAGCTGCCGATCGGCAGTGCGCTAGTTCAGACCCCTCTCAAACAAAGCTGCACTGGCCGACAGCGGCCGTTTGTTCATGTCCGCAGCATGCCGTGATCCGGCCCGTTACGCTTCGGCGAGCCGCGCGGCGATCTCTGCCGAGGCCCAATCTATGAAGAAGCGCACGCGTGGCGACAGCTGTCGACCCTCGACGTAGAGCAGGAACACGGGGCTCGGAGTCGGCGGATGGTTCGCCAGCACCTCGACCAGCGTGCCCGCCGCAAGCTCACGCGCGACGCGGTAGCGCGGCACCTGGATCAGCCCCAGTCCGAGCTCGGCCAGGCATGCGTTCGTGGTGGCAGCCGTCACGGTGGCGGCGACGGGGAGAGACACTCTCCGCACGCCGCCCTCGATCTGGAACTCGAGCGGGATCAGCGCCCGCGTCGCCGAGGACACGAAGCCGATCATGCGATGGCCTTCGAGGTCGTCGGGCGAGGCCGGGACGCCGTGTCGAGCGAGATAGGCGGGGCTGGCGAAGGTGCCTTCGGCAAGCACGCCGAGCTTGCGGCCGACCAGCCCGCTGTCGACCGGCGCGCCGACGCGGATAACGCAGTCGATACCCTCGCCGACCAGGTCGACGAGCCGGTCGCCTTCGCCGATGTGCAGCTGGATGTTCGGGTGGCGTTCAAGGAAGTCCGGCACGCCGGGCAGGAGGAAACGCCGTGCGAAGCTGCCGTGGACGTCGATGCGCAACGGTCCGGCCGGCACCGTTCGCGTGACCGCCGCGTCGGCATCGTCGATGGCGGAAAGGATCGCCAGGCAGCGGCGATAGTAGTCCTCGCCCTCCGCTGTGGGCATGACCTTGCGTGTGGTGCGCACGAGCAAGCGGACGTCGAGACTGCGCTCCAGCTTCTGTACCGCCTCGGAGACGCGCGAGCGCGGCAGGACGAGGTCGTGCGCCGCCCGCGCGAAGCTCCGGCGTTCCACCACGCGGGTGAAGGCCTGCATGGCGCCGATCCTGTCCATGATTGTTCCAAAAGCTCGGTCAGTCCGTTCGGACTTTGATCTCTAATCTCGTCAGCCGCTATGTGTATCTGTCTCGGGCACAAGGAGAACGCCCATGGTCAATACACAACGCACCGCCATCGTCACCGGCTCGTCGAAGGGCATCGGCGCGGCGGTCGCAGAGCGCCTTGCTCGGGACGGCTTCGCCGTCGTCGTCAATTACGCGAGCGGCGCCGTCGCGGCGGAAGCGCTGGCCACCAGGATCACCGCCGACGGTGGGCGGGCCATCGCCGTGCAGGCCGACGTGAGCGACGCCGCGGCGATGGCGGTGCTGTTCGACCACGCGACGGACGCGTTCGGTGGCGTCGACGTGCTGGTCAACAACGCCGGGATCATGAAGCTGGGGCCGCTCGCCGACTGCGACGACGCCTTCTTCGACCGGCACGTGGCGATCAACCTCAAGGGCACGTTCAACGGCCTGCGCGAAGCCGCCCGCCGCCTGCGCGACGGGGGACGGATCGTCAGCTTCTCGTCGAGCGTGGTCGGGCTCTACCAGCCGACCTACGCGGTCTATGCCGCTACCAAAGCCGGAGTGGAGGCGATGAGCCACATCCTCGCCAAGGAGCTGGGCAAGCGCGGCATCACGGTGAACGTGGTCGCGCCCGGCCCGGTCGCGACCGAGCTGTTCCTCGGCGACAAGTCGGAGGAACAGGTCGCGCAGGTCACCAAGATGATCCCGCTCGGACGCCTCGGCGAGCCCGCCGACATAGCGCGCGTGGTCGCCTTCCTGGTCGGACCCGACGGCGGCTGGGTCAACGGCCAAGTGCTGCGCGTCAATGGCGGCGTTGTTTGAGGAGCCGGTTTCATGAGCCAGATCGTCACGAACCAGGTCGTCCTCGTCACCGGCGCTTCGAGCGGCTTTGGTCGCATGATCGCCGACGCGCTCGCCGGCGCCGGCCACACCGCCTACGCCTCCATGCGCGACCTCTCGGGCGATGACGCCCGGCAGGTGGAAGAGGTCGCCACCTATGCCAAGGACCACGGCGTCGACCTGCGCACCGTCGAGCTTGACGTGCAGTCCGACACGTCCGTCGGCGCCGCGGTGGAGACGATCATCGCCGCGCACGGCCACTTGGACGTGCTCGTCCATAACGCCGGTCACATGGTATACGGGCCGAGCGAGGCGTTCACCCCCGAGCAACTCGCGCAGCTTTACGACGTCAACGTGTTGGGCTGCCAACGCGTGAACCGGGCGGCGCTGCCGCACATGCGCGACAGGGGCCGCGGCCTTCTGGTGTGGATCGGCTCGAGCAGCGTGGCGGGCGGCGTGCCGCCGCTGCTCGGTCCCTACTTCGCCGCCAAGGCCGGCATGGACGCGCTGGCGGTGACCTACGCCCGCGAGCTTGCACCGCTCGGCATCGAGACGTCGATCGTGGTGCCGGGCGCCTTCACCACCGGCACCAACCACTTCGCCAACGCCGGCGCGCCGGCCGATACGACTCGCGCGGACGCCTACTTGGGCCGCTGGCCGGACCGCTTTGCCGAGCGGATGAAGGACGCGCTCGCCGGCACGGTGCCGGACGACGCCGATCCGGCCGAGGTCGCCCGCGCGGTGAGGCGCATCGTCGACGCGCCGTTCGGCCGACGCCCGTTCCGCGTCGTGGTCGATCCCGCGAACGACGGCGCTTCGACATCCTTCGCGGTGATCGACCGCGTGCGCTCCGGATTTCTGCACAGGATCGGCTTCTCCGACCTGCTGCACCCGACCGCGGCCGACCAGGCCTGACGGCGTGGCTGCCTGCCAGGGGCGGCTACAGAGGCTTTTCGGGGATTGCCTCACCCCACAGCACAGCAACGGAGACCACGATGCCCTTCGCCAACTACAAGTTCCCGCAAGGCATGCTCAGCGCGGAGCAGAAGGAAGAGATCATCCACAAGACGACCGACATGTTCGCAAGCTATTTCGGCGAGGCGGTGCGGCCCTACACGATGGTGCTCGTCGACGAGGTCGTCGACGGCGGCTTCGGCCGAGCCGACGAGACCTTCACGCTCGCCAAGCTGGAACGGATGAAGAGCGGCGCGTCCGGCGGCTGACCTCGCCAGCTCCAGCTTCCGGGCGCCACGGTGACGAGGGAGACGCGCACCGGCGTGACGCTGCGCGTGACCGGGCCGTCCCTCTCGTCCCTGGTGCGCAAGTGACGACATGCGGGTTTGGCGCGTGGGGCGCGAACGCAGATGCCATTCTCACTGTGCCGCTGGTCCGTCCCCAAAGATGTCTTATGGGCCAGCTACCAATGTAGTCAGCGGCCGTTCGGCTGAGCGTTCATCCCGGCCGTACGGCTGCCTTGACTTAAGCGCTCGAAAGCGGCCGGCGATCTTCAACAAGCCGACCCGCAATCCAGATGTAAAATCTTTTCAGCAACCTGCGAGAGGGTTTGAACCGCAAGCGGTATCTGGTGCTCCGATCCGCGTTGGATCCCGTCCCAAGCCGCTGAGCGCTTTCGGCTGATGTGCTAGCGGACGAAGGCCCTGACGAGCAGGAAGACAGCGAGGGGCAAAGCAGACATCAGGCCAGCCAAGCTGAACGGTCCGGGTTAACGCGCCACGAGCCTTTCGCCGAGCAGTCGGGCAATCTCCTCGGTCGCCTCGAGGCACGCCTTCGAGTGCGCGGTCATCTGGATGATGCCGTGCGGCAGGTCGGGATAGTGCGCGTAGGTGATGTCATTGCCGGCAGCGGCCAGTTTCTTGGCGTAGGCATGGCCGACGTCGCGCAGCATGTCGAAGCCGCAGGTCACTATTACTACTGCGTCATGAACTGGGTGGGTGGTGTCGTTTGTTGGTTTGGCGGCAGCAGGGACATCGGGCGAGGCGCCGGATCAGGGCGACGATGAGGCTCTGCCGCACGGTGGCGATGGAGGTGGGCACATGACGCTCGGGCCGAACCGGCGGAGCCGCGGGGTCGGCGAGCGCTGGGAAGGCAAGGCGCCGGGCCAAGCCTGGGGCGAGCCGAAGCTGAGGGGGAAAGCGCTCCGCGAAGGGTGATCAGGAAGCCACAGGCC
>CAXTMA010000311.1:0-4902 GCA_964245015.1 uncultured Beijerinckiaceae bacterium
CCTGATGCTCAGCAAAGCAATCGCCGCCTTCGACTTGGTCCGTAACAGCCTCTAGCGCGATAGCCTCTTAGGTGGCGAGCGCGCCGGGGTTCGAACCCGGGACCCTCTGATTAAAAGTCAGATGCTCTACCGGCTGAGCTACGCGCTCTCGGGGTCATAGCCGAGGTAGACGCTTGGGAGCGGCAATGCAAGCCGGACGGCCCTGCGATGTCATTCCGCAATGCCGGCCGGATGTTTCAACCGGCGACGCGCAGAACCAGCACCAGGAGGATGAAGAGCGCGATCGAGACGGCGGTCGTCACCAACGCTTTGAACGCGAGGCGCGGCGTCACCGGCGCGCCAGGGTCCGTGCCCGGGGCGACGTCGCCGGATTCCGCCTGCGAGCGGATACCGATCGGGAGCACGGCGAACAGCACGGTGAACCAGATCGTCAGGAAGATCGCGACCGCCAGGCTCGCCGGTATGGGCAGTGTGGGCATGGCCGAGCTTTCCTCCCGCCGGCGTCGGTGCGCAAGGGATCGTTGGCGATTTGACGCGTCCCGATCCGAAGCGGCCTCGCCTGGCTCGTGCCATGTTCGACGTTATTTGCAATTTCACAATGAGATCAAAGCCGCTTCGGTGTCATAGCGCACGTGAGCACGGCGAATGCCTATCCCACCGTTGCACGAAGACTTGTGGCGCCCCGGCCACGACCGGCGGGAATTGCCGGCTGCGGGAGTTCGCGATCTTGTCCCGCGTCGAGCGGCGCGGGACACTGGACGCCGGTGCCACGGACGGGAGCGGGATCATGGTTCGACGCAGATGGACGCTCGCGGCCCTGGCGGCGGCGGCGCTCGCCGTTGGCCAAGTCGCCGGCTTGGCTCCCGCCCGCGCCGACCTGTTCGACTTCCTCCAGCCCATGTTCGGCGGCACGCCCGCCGGCACGGTGGCGCCCCCGCGCGAACTCGTCTCCTACGTCGGCCACCAGCCGCCGGGCACCATCGTCATCTCAACAACCGAGCGGCGCCTTTACCTCATCCAGTCGGGCGGGCAGGCCCTGCGCTACGGCATCGGCGTCGGCCGCCCCGGCTTCACCTGGAGCGGCGTCAAGATGATCTCGATGAAGCGGGAATGGCCGGACTGGTCGCCGCCGCCGCAGATGATCCGCCGCCGCCCCGACCTGCCCCGTCACATGGCCGGCGGCATCAACAATCCACTCGGCGCCCGAGCCATGTATCTGGGATCCTCGATGTTCCGCATCCACGGATCCAACGAGCCGGAAACGATCGGGCAGGCGGTGTCCTCGGGCTGCATCCGCATGACCAACGCCGACGTCACCGATCTCTACGAGCGCGTGCGCGTCGGCACGAGGGTGGTCGTTCAGCGCTGATCGCCTCTCGTTGATCTCCTCTGCCCGAAGCGGCAGGCGGCCTGCAGCGCCCCGGTACTATTCCGGCGCGTCCTCGATCGGGTCGTAGCCGCCGATGTCGAAGCCGAGCAGGTCGAAGCTCGCCTGCATGTGCGACGGCAGCGGCGCGGTGACGTCGAGGGTGCCGCCGCGCGGGTGCGGCAGGACGAGGCGGCGGGCGAGCAGGTGCAGCTTGCGCTCGATGCCGTCGGGCACCTGCCGCAGCGGGTCGCTGCGACGGGGATCGTTGGCGGTCGTCACGCCGTACTTCGGGTCGCCGACGATCGGGTGGCCGATCGCCTCGGCGTGGGCGCGCAGCTGGTGGGTGCGACCGGTGATCGGCTTCATCGACAGCCAGGCGAGGCGAGCCGGAACCTTGTCCACCGTGGCGTAATAGGTGACGGAATGCTGGGCATCCTCGTCGCCGTGCCGGGCGACGTGCATCTTCTCGCGGGTGGCGGCCTTCGCGTCGGCGGCTTGGCCGGCCTCGCCCTGCCGCCGCGGCACCCGGCGAACCTGCCCCATGCCCTCGCCCTTGGCGAGATAAAGCGAGATGCGACCCTGCGGCGGCTTCGGCACGCCCTCGACCAGCGCCCAGTAGGTCTTCCGCGCCTGCCGCGAGCGGAAGATTTCACCGAGATCCGCCGCCATCTTGCGGGTGCGCGCCACGAGCAGCACCCCCGACGTGTCGCGGTCGAGGCGGTGAACCAGCGCCGGCCGGTCGCCGCGCTCGTTGGGCAGGGAGGCGAGCATGCCGTCGATGTGGTGGTGCGTGCCCGAGCCGCCCTGCACGGCAAGGCCGAAGGGTTTGTCGAGCACGAGGCAATCGCGGTCCTCGAAGAGGATCATGTCGCGCAGCGCGCGCGCGTCGACCAACGAGCTCCGCGCCGGCGTGCCGGAGGGCTGGGCGTCGAGGTCCAGCGGCGGCACCCGCACGCTCTGGCCGGGCGCGAGCCGCGTCGCCGTCTTGGCCCGGGCGCCGTCGACCCTGACCTGGCCGGTGCGGACGATCTTGTTGAGGTGCGACAGCGACAGGGACGGGATGCGCCGCTTGAACCAGCGGTCGAGCCGCATCCCATCCTCGTCGGGGGTGACGAGCAGCGTTTGAACGGAAGCCAACGGTGGATCCTGCGGCTCAGCCGTCCGGCGACCAGGCTTCGTAGTCTCCCGTCGCCGGCGGCCGGGCATTGGCGCGAAGCGTCGATCCCGGCGGGCGATAGGCTTCGGCGGTGCCGGTCATGTTGGGTTTATGCGGCTTCTGCCATTCGCGAGGCGCATAGGTTTCCTGCGTCGGCGGAAAGGCGGCGGTATGGTGCAGCCAGCCGTACCAGCCCTGCGGCACCATCGAGCCTTCGGCATAACCGTTGTACATCACCCAGCGCCGCTCGAAGCCGAGGGCGGGATCGATCTTGCCGCCAATCGAGCGGAAGTAGCTGTTGCCGTAGACGTCGGTGCCGACGAACTCGCCATGACGCCTGGTGAAGAAGGCGGTGTTGAGCGTGGACCCGTTCCACCAAGTGAAGATAAGGCGCAGCCGCTCGACGAGCTTGCTCACGGTCGTTAGCTCCTCGAAGCGCTGAGTAAGGCCTTGTTGTATGCCCGTACGGCCGGAACGAGTCCACCCTCGCACGTCCGCATCGCGATGGGATCGGGCTCGAACGGCGGACTCGATCAGCGGGCTTGGGTGACGAAGTTGGCCGTCTCGCCGCCGTCGTAGTAGCCGTAGCATCGCGCCAGGATCAGCGGCGCCTTGCTTTCGCCGGGCTGCAGGTCATAGGACAGCTGGTTCGTGCCTTGGGTCACGTGGACCGAATAGCGGCTGTGGTTGGTCACCACCGTGCAGCCAACGCCCTCGTCGAGGAAGCTCACGGCGCGGCAGGCGTTGCCGGTGCAGTGGAAGGTGAAGGCGTCGGCCGGCGTCGCGGCGACTCCCGACAGTGCGAGAAGGGCGGCGAAGAGTTGAACCCGCATGCTTGATCCCTTCCGTTTCATCGATCGTCCGAGGCCGTCCGCGGCGGCCGGCCGGGCGGCGTCACCCGCGCGCAAGCCCGATAGCCCCTGCGTTTATTTGGGGACAGACCCGCGCGCCGCGAAGGCGGACCGATGATCGCAGCCGTGTCCACGCTGCTGCTGTGTCAGCTCTTGGGCGAGGTGCTGGTTCGTGCGTTCGGCCTTCCGCTGCCCGGTCCCGTCGCCGGCTTGGGGCTGCTGTTCGCCGGACTGGTGGTGCGCGGCCGGCTGCGGCCGGCGCGGCCCGGTGCCGTTCCCGAGGATCTTGGACGGACCTGCGACGTCCTTCTCGGGAACCTGTCGCTGCTGTTCATCCCCGCCGCCGTCGGCGTGGTGCAGTACCTCGCCTTGCTGCGCAGCTACGCCGTGCCGATCGCTCTGGCGATCGTCGCCTCCACCGTCCTCGCCCTTGTCGTGACCGCCCTGGTGTTCCGCCTGGTTTCCGGCCAGCTGGCGCGCTTGTCGAGGGCGCGCGGCGAGGCGCTCGTTGTCGATCCGGCCCGCGACCCGTGAGACCGTTCTCGTGAGAACCGTGCGATGACCGAAGCGCCCCACTTGGCCGACCATTTCTCCGACCGCTTGCCGGATCGGGCGAGCGAGATCTGGGTGTACCTGTCGGCCGATCCGCTGCTTTGGCTCACGGCCGTGCTCGTCACCTATCTCCTCGCCGACAGGCTCGCCGAGCGCTGCCGCCGTCACCCGCTCGTCAACACGGTGGCGATCTCGGCGTCGAGCCTCGCCGTGCTGCTGATCGCGACGGGAACGAAGTACCAGACCTTCTTCGAGGGGGCGAAGTTCGTCCACTTCCTGCTCGGCCCGGCCACGGTCGCCCTCGCCGTGCCGCTGTACCGCAACCTCGACCGGGTGCGCGCCACGCTGCTGCCGATGAGCTGCGCCCTGCTCGCCGGCAGCGTGGTGGCGATCGCCTCGGCGGTTGCGGTCGGCGGCGTGCTCGGACTGCCGCCGGCCGTGCTGGCCTCGCTGGCGCCGAAATCGGCGACGACCCCCATCGCGATGAGCCTCGCCAAGGCGAACGGCGGGTTGCCGGCGCTGACGGCCGTCTTCGCCATCCTCACCGGCATCACCGGCGCGGTGATCGTGACGCCGCTGATGAACCTGCTTCGCTTGCGCGACTTCGCCGCCCGCGGTTTCGCCGCCGGCCTGACGGCGCACGGCATCGGCACGGCGCGGGCGTTCCAGGTCGACCCCCTTGCCGGCGCTTTCGCCGGCATCGCGCTGGGATTGAACGGCGCGGTGACGGCGGCCGTGACGCCGATCCTCCTGCCGCCGCTGCTTCGGCTCTTCGGCCCCTGATCGCGAACCCCTGTCCCGGTCGGATCGGCGGGCCACATAAGAGATCCCTGCCCAGGAGAATTCCGATGCGACGCGTGATCCTCGCCGCGGCCCTGCTTTCCTCAACCGGCGCCGGTGCCTTCGCCGACGGGGCCGGCGGCTGGCGCGGCGACCGGCCCGGCCAGACCCACGAGATCAAGCCGGCCGACCTG
>CAXTMA010000312.1:0-4885 GCA_964245015.1 uncultured Beijerinckiaceae bacterium
ACGTCGACATCGTCTTCATCCGCCATACCCACGAGGCGGAGGAGGTCGACGAGGACACCTTCTTCCATTCACCCGACACGGGGGGCACGCTGGTCTCCTCCGCCTTGGAGGAGATGATCCGCATCGTCAACGAGCGATACCCCCGCGAGGATTGGAACATCTACGCCGCCCAGGCGTCCGACGGCGACAACTCCTCGCGCGATGCCGAAAAGACCACGGCGCTGCTGCGCCAGGGCATCCTGCCGCTGTGCCAGTATTTCGCCTATCTCGAAGTCGGGCCGGAAGGCGAGCGCGGTTCCATCGGCTTCGTGTCGCGCAAGACCGAGCTGTGGCGGACCTACGAGCTGCTGCGCGAGCGCGGCGCGCAGTTCACCATGCGCAGGGTGACCCACCGGGCCGACATCTACCCCGTGTTCCGCGAGCTGTTCGAGCGCAAACCCGCCGCCGGCAAAGCGGCGACGGCCTGACGGGACCCCCCCATGACACGCTCCGGCCTCGATGGTAAGCCCCTGCTCTTCAACGGCGCCGATTGGGACGTGCAGCTGATCCAGCGCATCCACGACGCTTGCGCGGAGATCGCCGTCGGCGAATTCGCGCTCGATACCTACCCCAATCAGATCGAGATCATCACCGCCGAGCAGATGCTCGATGCCTACTCCTCCGTGGGCATGCCGCTGTATTACAATCACTGGTCGTTCGGGAAGCAGTTCGCGACCCACGAGGTCCACTACAAGAAGGGCCTGCGCGGGCTGGCCTACGAGATCGTCATCAATTCGAACCCGTGCATCAGCTACATCATGGAGGAAAACACCGCCACGGTGCAGACGCTGGTGATCGCGCATGCAGCGTTCGGCCACAATCATTTCTTCAAGAACAACTACCTCTTCAAGCAATGGACGGATGCCGACGGCATCCTGGAGTATCTCGACTTCGCCAAAGGCTACATCGCCAAATGCGAAGAGCGGCACGGCCGCCTCGCAGTCGAGCGACTGCTCGACTCCGCCCATGCCCTGATGAACCACGGCATCCACCGCTACCCCCGCAAGCGCAAGCCCGACCTGATGTCGGAAGAGCGCCGCGAACGCGAGCGGCGCATCCATGGCGAGCAGATGTTCAACGACCTGTGGCGCACCGTGCCGGCCAAGGAGGGGGCGAAGCCGGCCACCGACATCGACGCCCGCCGCCGCGCCATCCTCGAACTGCCGCAGGAAAATATCCTGTACTTCCTGGAAAAGACCGCGCCGCGCCTGCGCCCCTGGCAGCGCGAGGTGATCCGCATCGTCCGCATCATCGCCCAGTATTTCTACCCGCAAGGGCAGACCAAGATGATGAACGAAGGTTGCGCGACCTACGCGCACTACCGCATCATGACGCGGCTGCACGAGACCGGGCAGATCAGCGACGGATCCTTCCTGGAGTTCCTCACGTCCCACACCAACGTGGTGACGCAACCCTCGCACGATGACCCGCGCTACAACGGCATCAACCCCTACGCGCTCGGCTTCGCGATGATGAGCGACATCGAGCGCATCGTCACAGATCCGAGCGAGGAGGACCGGACCTGGTTCCCCGACATCGCCGGGGTCGGCGAGCCTTTCGCCGTGCTGAAGAACATATGGGCGAACTACCGCGACGAGAGCTTCATTTCACAGTACCTCAGCCCGCACCTGATGCGGCAGTGGCGCATGTTCCACATCCTCGACAAGGCCAAGGATGCGCCGGAGGTCAACGTCGGCGCCATCCATGACGAGCGCGGCTATCGGCAGATCCGCCGCGCCCTGTCGCGGCAATACGACGTCGCCTCGCTCGACGCCGACATCCAGGTCGTTGACGTCGACCTCGCCGGCGACCGCCGCCTCATCCTGCAGCACACCATGCTGCACGCCATGCCTCTCGACGAGCGGGCGACAAAGGAAGTTCTGCAGCACTTGGCCGACCTGTGGGGATACGACGTCGTCCTTCGCGAGATGGACGCGGGCGGTACGGTCGCCAAGGAATATGCGGCGAGTGTCAAGCACTCGCACGGCGGCAAAGATTAGGGCATCGGATGCGTTGCCATGTCCAGGCCGATCGGAGGTGGCGCAAGTGCCCGGCTTACCGGCAGGAGACAGCAAGACACTGACTCTCACGGGGCTCGTGGTGCGATTCGTTGCTGAAATACAGGCCGACGTCAGCCGCAGGCAACCGTGGCACGCGACAGATCTCGGCAGAGGGCATCGTCGCTTCCGGTGGAAGGCCGACGGTCCTGCTGGACTTGGAGTTTCGCAGCACCCTCCACAGTCCCGATCTCCGCTGCTCGCTCAGGCACTTCGGCCACTGCTCCGACTGCCGATCCGGGCTAATGATGGGTCAAGCCGGATCGGACGCGATATGCGAAGTGCATTTCGGATCCCGATCGTCGTAGCTCTGCTCGCAACGCTCCTCGTCCCACCAGCCGCGACAGCCGAGCCTTTGAGCAAGGAAAAGGAGCAGACCGTGCAACTCGAGCGCGCCGTCTGCGCCTCGCTCTGCGTCAAGCGCTTTCGCGCCTGCGCGACGGGCACGCCTGAGCCCGGTTGCAACGCCGACTACGTCGGCTGCATCGTCACGCGCTGCCAGACCTGCATCTCGACCTTTCGGGCCTGTTTCGCCGATGCCGACGCGACGCCGCAGGCATGCCAGAAGCCTTTCATCGCCTGTCTAAAGCCGAGCCTCGCATCTTTGAAGAGCAAGCCGCCGATCACCTTCGCGGGCGGCGACGGCGCAACCTTGGTCCAGGCCGTGAAGATCGAAGGCGCCCAAAACGAGCATGAGGGCATCGTCTCCGAGAATCTCTGGGCGATGAACACCCATCCAGGGTGGCGCAAGGCGGATCAAGCGCTGATCAATCAAGGCGGCGAAGCATTCGACCGAATCGGCTATCAGGCGTCCGACGGCAAGCACGAGGCTTGGTTCGACATCACCGGCTTCTTTGGCAGGATGTGAACTCACCCCACGCTTTTCGATCCGAAGCTTCCGACGCCAGATTGAAGGAGATCGAGGGCGTAGAGGTGCGTTTCCGCCGTGATGAACAGGCGCCGGCCGTCCTTGCCGCCGAAGGCGACGTTGGAGGCGGTGTTGGGCGTCGGGATGAAGCCGAGGCGCCGACCGTCGGGCGCATAAACGTGGAGGCCGTCGCCGGCCGTGCACCACAGCCAGCCGCGCACGTCGACGAGGAAGCCGTCGGGCACGCCGTGGTCGGTGCGGCAGAACAAGCGGCGGTTGGCGAGGGAACCGTTGGCGCCGACATCGAAGGCCACCACCTCATGGGTCGGGCCACCGATCGATCGCGACGTATCGGACACGTAGAGCGTGGCGCCGTCGGGCGAGAAGGCGAGACCGTTGGGCTGGTCGAAGTCGGCGGCGCGCCGGAGGTCGCCGGTGATGGGATCGAAGCGGTACAGGCTGCGATGGTCGAGTTCCGGCTCGGCAAGGCAGCCCTGGCGGGGAAACATCAGGCCGAACACCGGATCGGTGAACCAGATCGCGCCGTCGCCCGCCGTGGTGACGTCGTTGGGCGTGTTGAGCCGCCGGCCCTCGTAGTGCGTGATGATCGGCCGGGGAAAGCCGTCCCGCGTTTCGGAGCGGCTGATGCAGCGCCGCAGGTGCTCGCAGTGGATCAGCCGGCCCTCGCCATCCAGGCTGTTGCCGTTGACGAAGGGCACGGCATCGATCGCCACGGTGACGCAACCGTCGGGATGCCAGGCCATAACGCGCCGGCCGGGGATGTCGGAGAAGATCAGGCGGTCTCGCTGCCAGACCGGGCCCTCGCCGTGCAGCATGTGATCGTAGAGGACGAGAAGCGGCGCTTGCGGGTCGAGCACGTCGGCGAGCCGGGGGTCGTCGATCTGCACGCCTGCCGGGAACGACGCCGGCGGTCCGGGCCGGCGCAGAAGGATCGGGTTGGGGATCAGGTCCGCAGACATCGTCGCCTCCGCAGGCAGCTCGCGTGCCAACGTCGCGGGGCGCGCCGGGTTGAAGCTGCACCGGCAGCTTACCTCCGCGATGCGGGCGTCGGCCGCCCCAAGCGTAAGGAAGTATCGTGACGGCCATATCAAGCGCGAGCCGATGAACGGCGATCAACGCCGCACTTCCGATCCGCCGCTCATAAGCAACGCTGGCTGCCGCCCATCGTCGGCGCCCCGCTCAGGCATCCCGAGCGGCCCTTCGTTGCAACCGGGCGGGACGATGTGCATATCCCGCCGATGCTGACACCCGCACCGCAGAGCTGAGGCGCCGATGTCGAGAGGTCTCGCAGCCCCCGCATCCTCGCCCGCGGTCAAGCCCGGCGATCCCGCGCTGGAAGCCGCGCTGAGGCGCCACGTCGAAGGCGAGGTGCTGTTCGCACGCGGCGACCGCGGGCGCTACGCCACCGATGCCTCGATCTACCAGATCGAGCCGCTCGGCGTGGTGGTGCCCAGAACCCGCGATGACCTCGCGGCAACGCTGGCGGTTGCCCGCGAGCACGGCGTGTCCGTGCTGCCGCGCGGCGGCGGAACCAGCCAGTGCGGGCAGACGGTCAACCGCGCGATCGTGCTCGACTGTACCAAGCACCTGCGCCGCGTGCTAGCCGTCGACGCCCGCACGGCCCTGGTCGAGCCCGGCATCGTGCTCAACCACCTCAATGCGGCGCTGAAGCCGCACAAGCTGTTCTTCCCTATCGATCCCTCGACCAACAGCCGGTGCACCATCGGCGGCATGGCCGGAAACAACTCCTGCGGCGGCAAGAGCCTGCGCTACGGGCTGATGGCCGATCATGTGCTCGCGGTCGAAGCCCTGCTCGCCGACGGCGCGCGCCACCGCTTCGGCCCGGCGGCGGAGACGACGGCGCCGGCCGCGCTGCTCGCCCTGCTGCGGGCGCTCGGGC
>CAXTMA010000313.1:0-4855 GCA_964245015.1 uncultured Beijerinckiaceae bacterium
CGCCGGGCTGGGACCGGCCGGCCGGCCGCGCGGTGGTGATCGGGGCCGGCGGCGCGGCGCGGGCGATCGTCGACGCCCTCGTGCGGCGCGGCTTCGCCGAGGTGGTGGTGGCCAACCGCACGCCGGCGCGAGCCGCCGCCCTGACAACGGCGCTGGGCGGGCGGGCCGTTTCGCTCGACGCCATACCCGACCTGCTCGCCGAAGCGAGTCTTCTCGTCAACACCACGGCGGCCGGCATGGCCGGGCAGCCCGCGCTGCCGCTCGACTTCGCCGCCGCCCTTGCCCGCCTGCCGGCCGGTGCGGTGGTGGACGACATCGTCTACGTGCCGGCGGACACGCCCCTGCTGCGGGCAGCGCGGGCGCGCGGGCTGCGCACCGTCGGCGGCCTGGGCATGCTGCTGCATCAGGCCGTGCCCGGCTTCACGAGGTGGTTCGGCCGCACCCCGGCCGTGACGCCGGAGCTGCGGGCGATCATCGCGGCCGACATCGCGGCCGATGTCGCGGCAACAGCTGGGCTGGCGGCAGGTCGATCGGTCGAGCAGGCGGCTCCGCCGTGATCGTGATCGGCCTGACCGGCTCGGTCGGCATGGGCAAGTCGACCACCGCCGCCCTGTTCGCCGCCGAAGGCGTGCCGGTGTTCGATTCCGATGCTGCGGTGCATGCGCTTTATCGCGGCGCGGCCGTGGCGCCGGTCGAGGCGGCGTTCCCCGGCGTTGCCTTTGCCGGCGCGGTCGATCGGGTGGAACTCGGGCGCCGCGTCGTCGGCGATGCCGGCGCGATGGCCCGGTTGGAAGCGATCGTGCACCCCCTCGTGCGCGACGAGCGCGAGGCCTTCCTCGCCCGCGCGCGCCAGACCGGCGCGGGACCGGCCGGAGATCCGATCGTTCTGCTCGACGTTCCCCTGCTGTTCGAGACCGGGGCCGAGGGCGCCGTCGATGCGGTGGTGCTCGCCTCGTGCCCGCCGGCTGTGCAAAGATCGAGGGTTCTCGCCCGTCCGGGCATGACGGAGGCCCGCTTCGCCGCCATATTGGCCAAGCAGATGCCGGACGCGGACAAGCGGCGGCTGGCCCGCTTCGTTATCGAGACCGGCGACGGGATCGAGGCGGCGGCTATGCAGGTGCGCGCCGTTCTGGCGGCGTTGAGGACGGAGAGGGCCGGTGCGTGAGATCGTCTTCGACACGGAAACCACCGGCCTCGACCCGGCCAAGGGTCACCGCGTGGTCGAGATCGGCTGCGTCGAGCTTTTGAACGGCATTCCGACCGGCAAGACCTTCCACCACTACCTCGACCCGCAACGCGACATGCCGGAGGAAGCCTTCGCCGTGCACGGCATTTCGAGCGAGATGCTCGCCGGCAAGCCGCTGTTCGCCGACGTGGTCGACGCCTTCCTCGCCTTCACCGACGGCGCCAAGCTTGTCGCCCACAATGCCGAGTTCGACTTCCGCTTCGTGTCGGCCGAACTGCAGGCGCTGGGCAAGCCGCCGCTCGATCCCGAGCGCATGATCGACACGCTGGCGCTGGCCCGCCGCCGCCATCCCGGCGCGCCCGTCAGCCTCGATGCGCTGTGCGCCCGTTACGGCATCGACACCTCGCGCCGGACTAAGCATGGCGCCCTGCTCGATTCCGAGATCCTGGCGGAAGTCTATGCCGAACTGACCGGCGGGCGGCAGACCAGCCTGATGTTCGCCGGCCCTGCAGCCCGCAGCTGGAACGGCGGAACGGTTGTCAAGAGGGAACCGCGCCCGGTGCCGCTGCCCTCCGCCCTGAGCGTCGAGGAGTTGGCCGCCCACGCAGCCTTCGTCGCAGGCCTGGGCGAAGCGGCGGTGTGGCGCCGCTACCTGCCGGCGCCGGAGGACGCCTGAAACGAGCGCGCCGACGCCTGCACCGGAGGCAGGGCGGGCTTTTCGCCTTCCCGCTTCGCGCACCGGGTCAGCGCGGCTCGGTCTCCGGGCAGGCGTGGCCGGCGAACATTTCCAGCTTGGAGCAGTTGTGGGCGCAGCCGTAGCCCTTGACCCGCTCGGCGATGGCAGGATCCACCGCCGCCTTGGCGCGTGCGACGCAAGCCTCCGTGCAGGTCCTGATCCGCTCGCCCAGCACCTTGCGGCACAGTTCGTCGGCCCGCGCGGGCGCAGCGGAGGGAATGCAAAGCGCGACGAGCAGCGCGGCCGTAGCGGTCCGGCGCCGGGAAAGGATGCCGGTCAGGCCTGCGCCTCGGGCCCGCCCTGCTTGGCGATCTCCGCCATCCGGGCCTGATACAAAGCGGCGAAATCGATGGGATCGATGTAGAGCGGCGGGAAGCCGCCGCCGCGCACGGCCTCGGCGATGATCTGCCGGGCGAAGGGGAACAGCAGGCGCGGGCATTCGATCATCACGATCGGGTGCCTCTGCTCCTCGGGAATGTTGAGCAGGCGGAAGATGCCGGCGTAGTCCAGCTCGAACTTGAACAACGTGTTGGCGCCCTCGCCGGCGGCGCCCTCCAGCATGATGTTCACCTCGAACTCGGTGTCGGCGAGCTGCTTGGCATTGACGTTGACGTTGATGGAAATGTTGGGCGCCTTGTCCTGCGGCCCCAGCGAGCGCGGCGCGTTGGGGTTCTCGAAGGAGAAGTCCTTGGTGAACTGCACGAGCGCGTTGAGCGAGGGCTGGCCCTGCTGCGGTGTCACCTGGGCCGTGCCTTTGCCGTTCGCCTCAGCCATGTTTCATCCCCGGATCGTGCGGCGGCAGGATCTGCTGCGGCGACCTGCTTCGTGGCCTTGCCGCACATCCGCCGACAGGCCTGCACTCCCGGTCCGGCTAGCATGACCGACGGGTCGCCACAAGGAGGTGCCAAATCGGAGATGCCAGGCCGGGTCGCGGGTCAGGTCCAGATTCGCCGACGGCACGACGAGCAACGGACGCGGGACGCTTTTCGCGCGGCATCCCGGCCGGGCGAGGCAAAACGCGTTCTCAACGGCGGGACGGAATGATCGTGGCGAGCGGCTGGCAGCGCTGCTTCCCAAAGGTCAGCCGCAACGACGTCACGGCGAATCTCGAACGTCGTCCCAGCCAGCCAACCGGCCGGCGCCCCGGTGCTGGGACCTCACGGACGGAGCCTGGGCGAGCCCGGCGCATCGCCGCTGCGCCATTCGTCGGGCGGCAGGTCGATCGTGTCGGCGCGCCTGATGCCGCCCTCGGCCGCACCGCCGCGCCGGACGGTGAAGCGGATGCCGCCTCTGCCCAAGCCCCTGAGCCGGCCCCCGCCGAGCGAGGCGGCGAGCCGGGTCCGTACCGCGCGCACGAGCAACGCCAAGCCGAACAGGTCCGACAGGAAGCCGGGCAGGACCAGGGCGAGGGCGCCGAGAACGGACAGCGCCCCGTCGACGATATCCGCATCGCCGGAATTCCCCGCATCGCGCCCCATGTCACGTCTTGGGTCACGTCCCGGCGCGCGGCGGCCCTGGAACGCGGCGCGCAGCTTCAGCATTGCCGCCGCACCCGTGCGCTTCAAAAGGATGAAGCCGAGCGCCGTCGAGGCGACCTCGGCCAGCATCGCCCATCCCAGGCCCACGAGGTGCACGGCCAAGGCGAACACCAGCACTTCGGCGGCGAACCACAGCAGCAGCGCGGTCTTGAATGAACTGAACGGCATGGATCGACTTCATCCCGATTGCTTCGCGGCCCGCGACGCTTTGGGCCGGCGATGCTGGACGCCGGGCGTCCCATCACCACATGGGTAGATGTTGCGCCCGGCAATGCTTTGCAACGTGGCTTTGCCAGCTGGCTCGAAGCAACGCGATTGTGCTTGGCGACATGATTCGAACGACGTGGAGGCTCGCGCGAACGGTTCGCGCGGCGATCCGTCTCCCGCAACCGGCGCGAGTGTGACAAATGCCTTTTGATCCGTTGACGGTGGTTTTCGCGGTGGTGGCGGTGCTGGTCATATGGAAGTTGAATTCCGTTCTCGGTCAGAACACCGGCCTGCAGCGGCCCAAGGAGGATGCGGCGCGCAAGGGCATGCCACCCAAGGAGCTGCCATCGAAGAGCCGCATCGGCGACCGTGACGCGTCCGGCGCGATGATGTCCGGCCCGCAATCGGCAAGCCAGCAACCCTTGGGTTCTCAATCCCCAGGCTCCCAATCCAACGTCGTCCGGTTGCCGGGCAGCGTGCCGCCGGCCGATCCCGCCCGCTGGAACGCTTTCGTCGAGGCCGGCTCGTCGGCCGGGCTCGGGCTCAATGCCATTTCCGCCGCCGATCCGACCTTCGCCGCCGATCCCTTCCTCGATGGCGCGCGCACGGCCTACGAGGCGGTCGTCACCGCCTTCGCCGCCGGCGAGCGCCGCACCCTGCAGAACCTGCTCGCCCGCGACGTGTACGACGGCTTCAACGCCGCCATTCTCGACCGCGAGAAGAAGAAGGAAACACTGTCGACGACCTTCGTCTCGATCGACGACGCCAAGTTCCACGCCGCCTCGCTGGACGGGCAAATGGCGCGCGTCGCCGTTCGCTTCCTGTCCAAGCAGATCTCCGCCACCCACGGGGCGGACGGCAGCCTGCGCGGCGGCAGCCCCGACGCCATCTTCGACATGGACGACATCTGGACCTTCTCGCGCGACGTCAGGTCCGGCGATCCCAACTGGAAGCTCGTCGCCACCGACTCCGGCCGTTGAAGCGAACCGTCCGGGCGCTCGGCTTCGCCTCGCTCGCAGCGCTTGCGCTTCCTGCGCGCGCCGCTGCCCTGTCGCCGCCCGCCGCCTCGACCGCCGTAGCCTTCGCCGACCTGCCCGACGCGGCCGGTGATGATCTTGCCGCCGCCCTCGTCGCGTTTCGCGTTTCCTGCGCGGCGGTGCTCGGCGCCGCCGCGCCCTCGCGCACGGC
>CAXTMA010000314.1:0-4845 GCA_964245015.1 uncultured Beijerinckiaceae bacterium
CTCAAGACCGACCTGTACCGCCACCGGGTGCTCGGCGAGACGATGTGGCCGGCGCTGCGCTTCATGGCGCCGGCCTGGGTGTGCGGGCCGGCGGCGGCCGCGGCCTTCGTCGCACTGGTGCTGGTCAAGGCCGCCAACCCCGCCGACGCCATGCTGGGCGACGTCGCCGGCGTGTGGCAGAGCGGCGAGGGCGCCACCGTGGTGCTCGACGTCGGCGGCACGGCCAAGAAGATCGCCTACGGCACCCACAAGTATGCAGTCCAGGTGGCGAAGGTCGATGATGATGGCGAGGGCTTGGTCTTCAACTCGGTTTGGGGCGAGCCAAAGCGGATCGCGGTGAGGAAGCATTGGGCCGAAGACCATGCCACTTACACGCTCGACCTCTACGAGGGGGACGAGTTGGTGGCGAACCTGGCCCTTCTCAAACCGGTATGACCGCACGTCCTATCGAAGGTGTGTCGGATCGGATGGGGTCGGGGGTGTGACGGATGGCAAAGGCACGCGGGTCCGATCGCCCCGTCGCGTCCGGCGCGGGGTTGCCGACGACGGAGCGTACGTCGCCCGGTGACCGCACCTTCGAGCCGAACCTCGCCGAGCACTTGGCTAAGTCGCGCAGGATCATCGCCGATGCGCGCAGGATGCTACAGCCCGGCGGCAAGCCTTCCCGGTCGGAACACGATCCAGTCTGACCTCGCCAACTCGACGCGCCACAGTCGACCGACGTGTCACGTTCCGGCCGGCTCGGCCCTGGGCGCGTCGCGGCGGCGTGGGCCCGACCGATCTTCGGCATGGGCACGGCAGCAGGGTCCAAGGCTCACGCCCCGCCGACGGCGCGCACCACCAGCGCCAGGGTGGCCAGTTCGGTGGTGGAGAGACCCGCAGCCTTGGCCTGCTCCAAGGCGTCCTGGAGGTAGATGACGGCGCCGGGGTCGCGCCGGACGAGGTAGCGCGCCAGGGTGATGACCGCCACCGCCATGCTCCGGTCGCTAAGGGTCGCCCTGTCGGGCGGATCTGCCTCAATCGCCTTCCTCCGTTCCGCATCTCCTGCCGCAGGGTCGGAAGCATCGCCCATCGGTCCTCACCTCCGACCATCCTCGGTCCTGACCACTCGACGGGCCGCCCTCGCGCGCCGACGAGCCCGAGCGGGGGTAAGCCGGAACGGATGTCGCGACATGACTCAGGTCGCAGCACCCGTTCGTCGGTCAGCACTTGAGGGAGGTGCCCGTGCGGCGCCGCGGTATCCCTTGCATTGTATAATCGCTCGCGATTTTCTGCCACTGAGGTAACTGCTGGTTGGAGGACGTGAGCGTAGGGCCGTTGGGCGTCGGCCCGCTCTCGATTGCCGACAGAGATCCCCTTCGGCGGGGCAAGGCGTTCAGCCCGCTCCGTCGGCAGTGCGCCCACTCCCGTCATCAGGCTGGCTTTGGTCGCTTCTCCGAAGCAGACGCGCCAAAGCTGACAGAGAGGGCCAGTCGGGAAACTCGCGATCGTCACCCTCCCTTAGATGAAGACACTGGTTGAAGTGCTATCGAGGACCCGCTCACAATCGGAGCGTCTCCGTTCAGTCGGCGACATGACGGCAATACCCGTGCCCGCCGGCGGCTCTCGAATACCTCAACTTGGCCCGGTCGCCCCGCAGGGCGCAGGAACACCGTGACGCCGCGCTCGACGCGGGCCGCAAGCTCGCCCCGGATCGCCTCCACGTCAACGCTGAGCGCGAGTTGGAAGTTGGAGAAGTCCTGCCATAGGCCGAACAGCTCGTCGGCGGCCCATTCCGGGTCGAGCGGCAGAAGCTCGCCACGGCCTCACATGTCTACGCGCTGTGCCAAGAAACCTGAACAGGGTTGGCCTTCGCGTGAGCGATGAAGGCCCGCAGCTTGGGCAGGACCTGGCGTCGCTCGGAAAAGAAAAGAAACACGCCCGGGATCTTCGGCGCGTGGCTGGGCAGCACTTCTTCCAGCGAGCCGTTCGCCACATGCTCGAGCGCGATCGGCTCGGGCACCTGCGCCACCCCGACACCGGCCAGCGCCGCCCCGAGGATCGTGGGAAAGTCGTTCGCGATCATCGGGCCGGTCACCGCCATCTCGACGGGGCGACCATCGTCCAGCACCCGCCAGTCCCCGATGGCGCCACTGGAGCGGCGGATGCGGAGGCAGGCATGGCCGCGGAGCGCATCGGGGCGTTCCGGTTCCCCCTCGCGTGCGAAGTAGGCCGGGCTGCCGACGAAGATCAGGCGGAAGGGCGGCGTCAACCGCACCGTCACCATGTCCTCGGCGATGAACTGGCCCATGCGGATGCCGGCGTCGAACCCGTCCTTGGCCAGGTCGACCAGTTCCTCGCTGGCCGCGATCTCGATCGTCACCTCGGGGTAGCCCGCGCAGAAGGAAGCGAGGATCGGCTGCAGGATCAGCGGCACCACCGCACGGGGCACGGCGAGTCGCAGGAGCCCGGACGGGCGGTCCGCAAGTCCCTTCGCGGCATCGGTGGCGGCAAGCATGGCCTCGAACGCCGGGCGAGCGTGCGCCAGGAACCGCGCTCCGGCTTCCGTCAGGCCGACGCTGCGCGTCGTGCGCGTGAACAGGGCGACGCCGACCTTCCTCTCCAGCGTGCGCACGGCTTGGCTGACCGCCGAGGGCGAAACGCCTAAGTCATCCGCCGCCTGGCGGAAGCTCTGACGCTCGGCCACGCGCAGGAACGCTTCAACGCCATCCAGCGCGCCACGCTCGACCGTGTAGTTCTGCTTCATGGTTCATGCAGATTAGCTCCCTTCACCGCGCAACGGAAGGGCGCGTAGATGAGGCTCGACATCAGGGAACCGAGCCATGACCCAGCCCAAGATCCTCGTCACCGGAGCGACCGGGAAGACCGGCGCGGCGGTTGTGGCGCAGCTTCGCGCCAGGGACTGGCCGGTTCGGGCCGTCGTGCGCTCAAAGGACACGCGCAGCGACCGCCTCGAACGTCTCGGCGCCGAAGTCGTCGTCGCCGACCTCTTCGACATCGGTCAGACCACGCAGGCGATGCGCGGCGTCGCGCGCGCGTACGTCTGTCCACCGTTCCGGCCCTTCATGACCGAAACGGCCGTGGCACTCGCCGTCGCCGCGCGCGAGGTCAGGCTGGAGGCCATCGTACTCCTCAGCCAATGGCTGGCGAGCGCCACGAGCCCATCGATGATGACCCGCCAGCATCACTTCGTCGACAGCCTGTTCGCCGGACTGTCCGGCACGGCGCTGACCATCGTCAACCCCGACTTTTTCGCCGACAACTATCTTCGCCTGACGCCGTTCGCGGCGCACCTCGGCATCCTGCCCTCGCTCGTCGGGGACAGCCGCGATGCGCCACCGGCGAACGAGGACATCGCCCGCGTCATCGTTGCGGCGTTGACCGACCCCGATCGCCATGCCGGCCGGACCTACCGTCCGACCGGGCCCGCGCTGCTTTCGACCGCGAACATGGCGATGATTCTTGGCTGCGTGCTCGGACGCAACGTGCGCCGGTTGGAGATGCCGATGTGGCTATTCGTGAAGGCTGCGCGGATGCAGGGCGTCAGCGCTTACGAGCTCGCCAACCTCGACCTGTACAATGAGGATCACAGGCAGGGCGCCTTCGCGCATGGTGCGCCGACCAGCGATGTCGAGGACGCCACCGGTTCGCCCGCCGAGGACTTCGAGACAACGGCTCGCCGTTATGCCGCGCGGCCAGACGCGCGGCGCAGTGCGGCGGCCACCGCGAAGGCTTTCGTCGACTTCCTGCGCACCCCGCTCTCGCCCGGTTACGATCTCGCGCGTTACCGGCGCCAGCAGGCCTATCCGATGCCCGCCGTGCCGAGCCACGCCATGCAGGACGAGGCCTGGAAGGGGACGCACGGCGCTGCGATGCTCACTCCTCATTCTCTCGAAGCCGGAGCCGCGGCATGACTGCGATGCCACTCAGCTCCCATTTTGTCCCGAGCGGGGAGGCGGAAGCCGCCGTCTGCGATCGGTCTCGACAAGTGGTTGAAATGCGGTCGGCGTCGATGGCTGCGTCGCCGTCTGCCCTCACTGTTAGCAACCTTGTCGGCGTGTTTACGTGATGGGTGCACTGGAGAACCGCATCCCACCGCCCTTCCTGATGTTGGGCGTCGGAGCGCTCATGGCTTTGGCGATGCTCGGCTCGCCCGCGACGCTTCCGATGGTGTGGAGATGGGGACCCGCAGGAGTTTTCTTCCTAGCCGCTGGCATCTTCGGCTTTCCTGCGTTCGCCGCCTTCGGCGAGGCCGGAACGACCATCGATCCCGTCCGGGTCGAGCGCGCCTCGACCCTCGTCACCACGGGCATCTACCGCGTCACCCGCAACCCGATGTATGTTGCCCTCGGCCTGCTGCTTTGCGCCTGGGCCGCCTGGCTCGGCCGCCCGTTACCCTGGATCGGACCTGTCGCCTTCGTCCTGTTCGTCACCCGCTTCCAAATCCTGCCCGAGGAGCATGCTCTGGCGGCGAAGTTCGGGGACGCCTTCACCACTTATCGCCGCTCCGTACGCCGGTGGCTATGACGGTGACCAGCCGGTGCGCCGATGAAGTTCATGCTCCAGCTTCGTCGAAAACGACAAAATTACAATCCTATCGGAGCATCATCTGTTTGCGTCAAAGATGCATCGTTGCCAACTCGCAGCAGTGGAATGTATTCTCATCTGTTGCTCCCTTTAAGGCGAATGCATCGCTAGCGGCCAGCCACGCCGAAGAGCAGTCGGCCGGCACTGCGCCCAAGCCGGTCGTTGGAAGCCGGCAGCGGGCTACTCTTAAATAGACCTTCGACCGTAATTACCCACGGGGTGGCCAGCGATGGGCATCGGCGCCATGACGCCCTGGTT
>CAXTMA010000315.1:0-4839 GCA_964245015.1 uncultured Beijerinckiaceae bacterium
GTGTCGACCGCCAGGTTGGTGCGCGACGCCCCGGGATGGGCGGCGACCGCCAGCAACCGGCCGTCCGCGCGCCGCTGCAGCTCGCGGGTGAACAGGATGTTGGCGAGCTTGGTCTTGCTGTAGGCCCGCACCGGGCGGTAGCCGCGCTCGGACTCAAGGTCGTCGATCGGCGTCGGGCCGCCCTGCGTATGCGCGTAGGACGACACGGTCACCACCCGCGGCGCAGGCGCCGCCAGGAGGCGGGACAGCAGCAGCGCGGTCAGCACGAAAGGACCGAGCACGTTGGTGGCAAACTGCATCTCGTGCCCGTCGGGGCTGGTGCGGCGCTCGGACAGCGCCATCACGCCGGCGTTGTTGACGAGCAGGTCGAGCGGGCGCGCGTCGGCCAGCTGGTCGTCCACGTATGCGCAGGGCGGCGGAGGCGGCTTTGTTCGCATCGCGCGAGGCGATCATCACCTCCGCGCCGGCACGGGCGAGTTCCAGGGCCGTGTGCCAACCGATGCCGCTGTTGCCGCCGGTGACGATCGCGCGCCTGCCGGTCTGGTCGGAAATGTCGCGAACGGTCCAGATGCTGCCCATGCCGGAGCGTATCGGCCCTGCCGTCACCGACCGCAATCAGGTACCTCGGGGTAACAAGGCCACGGAGGGGCGGCGATGACGGATGCGAAGACGGACGGCGCGCACGGCGACCCTTGCTCGACGTTGACGGCGGAACAGCATGGGCTGGTGCGCGAGGTGCTCGCGCGCACGGTCGACAAGTGGGGGCTGTGGGTCCTGACCGAGCTGTCGGAGGATGGGCCGCTGCGCTTTTCCCGGCTGCTGGAGCGGGTCGGCGAGATCAGCCAGAAGTCGCTCACCGCGACGTTGCGCCAGCTGGAGCGCGACGGCCTGATCACCCGCACGGTGGTGGCGCCGGTGCCGATCCGGGTCGACTATGCTGCGACGGCGCTCGGGCGGTCCCTGGTCGAGCAGGTTCACCCGCTGTGGCTGTGGGCCATCGAACGCCTGCCCGAGATCGTCATCGCGCGCGGGACCTTTGACGCGGCCGGCGAGTGACGGCACGCCCGGACCAGTGATCGTGGCTGATGGTCGGATCCGGCCGCAACCCGTCGGCTCACGCTACACAGACACCGGCCTGCAAGCCTTCAACACGGATCGGAACGAGGTGCGAGCGAACGTCCGGTTCTTCGCGTCCACCGCCGGTGAACGGACCATCCATTCTCGGCCAGCTCCGGTCGTTGCCCCCACACCCAGAGTTGCGAATGGAGTCGACGTGGTGCCGCCAATCTGATGCAGACGGCACTGGAGGTATGCGTCGGGTCGGCGGACCTGGAACGGTGCCGTAGTGGGACATGCTTGCCTGTCGGGCTGAACGCATGGGCTGTGGAGAAAACTGGTAGGAATCGCGGTAGGAACGCCACTCCGCAAACAAGCCAAGCCCCTGTGCCTGCAAGGATTGGAGCGGGATCCCTTCCACGCACACCACGTGGATCAAATCTCCGCGTCACCTCGCAGCCGCATACCTTTGGCGGCAGCCCGGCCGTCGCCGGTGCCGTCGAGCAGACCTCGACTGTTCAAGTCTGACTGCCGCTGCGCCGCCGCGCCTTTGCTTCCTTCATGCGACCCGGCTGCGAGAACGGCGCGGTGCATTTCGCCGCCACCCAGGGCACAAGCCGCAGCGGCACCGGCTGAAGGTGCTCCGTGACGACCGGAAGCTTCAGGATGGCATCGTAGAGAACCTGCAGCTCGTAGTCGTCGCAGTAGCGCTCCGTGGTCTCGCTGTCGCCGCCGTGGCCGAGCAACTCCGCCCGCTTCTCCGCATCGACGCCCTTCTGCTTCAAATTGTTGCCGAAGCCGCGCCGGGCCGAGTGGCTGCCCGTGCCCTTTGCCGTGATGCCCGCCCTGTCCAGCACGGGCCGGAGCTGGTCATGGTAACGGTCGCCAAGGGGCGAGCGCGTCGTCGGCGAGTACAAGTCGGGGAACAGCAGCTCGTAGCCGAGCGCCTTGATCGCGGCGATGTAGTCCAGGAAGCCCAGCCTGATCAGCTCGGGGTGAATGGCGACCCGCCGCTCGCTTTGCGCGTTCTTCAACCGTCGGTGTTTGTTATCCCGGAGCAGGATGTGCGGGATGCCGCCCAGCATGACGATGACGTCGGTGACCAGCGCGCCGCAGATCTCTTCCCGCCGCTCGCCACCGTAGTGCAGCAGCAGGGTCGCGAAGTACAGGGCACAGTGGAACACCTGCAAGCCGGGCGTGCAGACCGCATTCCAATCCGCACATCCGGTGAACGGCGGCTGCCGGAACAGCGCCTCGCACTCCGCCGGCCGCATCGTCGGACGCGCGTCGCGGGCCCGCTTCGGGCGCGACTTGCTGACGACCAGCCCCTTGAACGTCAGCTCGCGGTCGAACTTGACGCCCGCGCTCCGCGCCGCGGCCAGCACCTGGGCGAGCTGCTGCGTCCAGCGATCCGTGGTTGGCTTGTCGATGCCGATCAGGTCATCCGACCTCGTTGTCCATGCGGCCCGCAGCTCCGCGATGGTGCGGCGCTCGTCATGTTCGCTCTTGCCGTGGTGGACGTACATCTCAGTCTGCAGCAGGTGGACGAAGCCGGCGAGGTGCTCTTGCCGCAGGCCGCGCAAGCCGGTGACGCCGTGCACCTCGTCGACGTACTTGGCGAAGAACCGGGTTGCCGCCAGGATCTGGCGTTTCGTCTTTTCTTCGACGTTCTTCAGCCTGCCGCCGACCAGGCCTTCGGCATGGCTGACGATGTCGTCGCCGACCTGTGGCTCCGCCGCGTCCGCAGCTGCCGAAGGCGGACAGGGCACCGATGCCGCGGCGCACGTCGGCGTCACCGTCATCGATGCGGAGGTGAGCGCATCTGGAACGGCTGCCATCGACGGGAGAACCGTGGCCTGCTGTCGCGTGAGTGCTTCGAGCAGCGCCGTGTCGTCGGCGAAAATGCCGTCCCACCTGTCGCGCGTGTCGAACAGCGTGGCGGCGATGGCGCGGAACTTCGTGGTCTTTGCCAAGCCGAGATTGATCGGGCTTGCGACCCCGCCGATGCCGGCAAGCAGCGCCTCCAGCTTCGCCCTGTGGGCTTGCGTGCCCAGGCTGAGACGCATGACATCGAGCATGCCCCCGACGATCGCGATCCGCTGTTCGTTCAGGCCGGCCTTCAGCAGGTCGGCCTTGACCACCGCCGTGACGGCGGCCTTTGCGCCGCCCGCCGCGAGCAGGCGGTAGACATGCGCCATATTGTGGTCGGTCTGCCGGCTGTCCTCGACGCTGAAGTCGGGCGCGAGCCGGTCGGCCTGCGCGACGCGCTGCAGCCGGACGAGGTGCTCCTTCGCCGCCTGTGCGAACATGCCCTTGAGCTGCCCGGCGCTGAGTCGGTGGTCGGCTTCGCCCGTCGGTTGCGCAGCGCTCGCCATTGCCATTGCTTCCCCATCCAGGATGGCCGCGAGTTGGCGCGCGACCGCCGGCTCCTTCGTTCCCAGGCTGAGAACAAGGTGCGAACCATTGAGGCTTTTTGACAGCGGCGCCGGCAGGCGACGGCGCCAGTAGTACACGGCGCCGCGTCGCTCGACGTGCGGGATGGACGGCATGGGACGACACCCGTCGGCGTCGCCGCCCCGTGCCGCGGGCGGGGCGACGCACGCCATGTGTCACAGCGATGTGTCACACGCGAGCCGGACCGCCCCAGTGCTGGGGCGCCCGCATAGCAGGATCAAGGACTTACGTGGAACTGGCTGGGGCGGGAGGATTCGAACCTCCGCATGGCGGAATCAAAATCCGCTGCCTTACCGCTTGGCGACGCCCCACCGCACTTCAGCCAAACCAAGGCCGCCGTCCGACCCTCGCTCTTGCAAGAACCTGCTCTCTTTCAAGCCTGTCGCCGCTTTGCTGACCCGCTCGCCTTACGGCCGCTGTTTTGAGCCGGCCGGATCGCGGCGTCAACCTACGCAATGACATCGGCCGGCAGGCCCAACGATACTCGGCTATGGAAATCGCATCTGATGACGAGTGTCGTGCGCCAGACCCCAATGGACGCCGCATCGGTCCGACATCAAAAGGAGTGCATGGCGAGAGGCGCGTGACTTGGCACCATGCCACCTAGCGATTGCCTGCCAACTGCCTGCCGCAGGTGATGTCTGCACAGCTTCCCGCGAGCACGCCTTTGCTCGACCTTGCCCTTTCGTGATCTTCGACCTTGAACCGCTTGATAGGCTCGCATGCATGCAATCTCGCCCCTTGCTGCTTCGCAGCGCGAACGGTGCATAAGGTGGGCCGCCCCGAAGTCCTGCCCGCTGTAATCTGAAAAGGCGACCGCGGCGGCACCTGGTCCGGCTGCCGACCCCTTCCCCGCGCCGCGAGGTGGAGCGGTGAGGGGATCGTGAGCAGCATGGTGGAAGGGGCTTGCGAGCCGAAGCGAAGCCGATCTTCGACGGCGAGGCCGCGTGCTCCGCTTGCCTCTCCGGCATGGCGAGCCCACATCATCGCCGCCCCATCCTCCGGGCCCCGAGGATCGATCCCATGCCAGCTCCCGGCAGCCGCCTCTACGACGACCTTTCCCGCCTGATGAGCGATGCCAGCGGCCTGGCCTCTGGCGTGCGCCGCGAGGTCGAGACGATCGTCCGCGGTCAGGTCGAGCGCCTGCTCTCGGCGATGGACATCGTCTCGCGCGACGAGCACCAGGCGGTGAGGGCGATGGCGGCGACGGCGCGCGACGAGAACGAGCGCCTGGAGCGGCGCATCCTGGCGCTGGAGCAGAAGCTCGGGCTCGCCCCGACCCCGCCGCCGGGAACGGACGGGATGTCGATCTGAGCGTCATCTGCTTCC
>CAXTMA010000316.1:0-4816 GCA_964245015.1 uncultured Beijerinckiaceae bacterium
AGCGGCGCGGTCAGGTCGTAGCGCAGGCTCAGCCACTGCTCGTCGTCGTCCTTGAACGAGAACACGCCAGCGTTGGGGCGGTCGAGATCGGGCAGGAACTTGCCCAGCGCGTCGGTGTACTCGATCAGCGGCGTTTCCACGGCCGCGAAGCCGTACAGCTCGTACACCTGCCGGATCTTCTCCAGCATGCGGTGAGTGGCGGCGATGGCGTCGGGGCCGCGGTCGCCGAAGCCGCGCGGCAGGCGCGCCTCCGCCCGTGTCTTGCTGTCGTTCATGAAGAAACCTGAGGGTGAGACGCTTCTTACGAAGCGGCGACCGCGCCGGCAAGGCCGGCTCTTTCTCCCCGCGACACCGCGCCCCATATCATGGCGATGCGGGTGAGTCCCGTGCCAGCTCAGGAGAAACCCATGTCACCCGAAGAGCGCCAGCTCCTGCAGGGGGTATTCGACCGCATGCGCAACAATTCCAGCGCCCCGCGCGACAACGAGGCCGACCGCCTCATCGCCGACAACGTCCGCTCGCAGCCCTATTCCCCTTATTTCCTGACCCAGGCCGTGATCGTGCAGGAGCAGGCGCTGCAGGCGGCGAACCAGCGCATCCAGCAGCTCGAACAGCAGGTGCAGAACGCGCCGAGCCAGTCGTCGGGCGGCGGCGGCGGGTTCCTGTCCTCGATCTTCGGCGGCGGCCATTCCGCGCCCGTGCCGGCGACGCGCCCGCAGGTGTGGAACCAGGGCGGCGCCGGGCCGAGCGGGCAGGGGCAAGGCTACGGGCAACCGCAGGGCGGCTACCCGCCCCAGCAGAGCGGTCCGTGGGGCGGGCAGCAGGCTCCGCAAGGCGGCATGATGGGCGGCGGTGGCGGAGGATTCCTCCACGGGGCCTTGCAGACGGCGGCGGGCGTCGCCGGCGGCGCCCTGCTGTTCGACGGGATCAAGGGTCTGATGGGCGGCGGCGGCAGCCCCTTCGGCATCGGTGCCGGCACCCCCGGACTGGGTGGCCACGAGTCGGTCGTCAACAACTACTACGGCGACGACAACGGCGGCTCGGGCGGCTCGGCGGCCGACGCGTCGCAGGATGCCAACCAGGACTCCGACAGCTCGCAGGACGCCTCCGACTACGGCGTGGACGACAACAGCTCGGACTACTGAAGCGCCACCGTCTCCCCGCGACCGGCAGGGAGACGGCTGGTCTCACATCACGACGACGCGGGTGCCGACGCCGACCCGGCCGTAAAGGTCGATCACGTCCTGGTTCATCATGCGGATGCAACCCGACGAGACGTTGGTGCCGATGGTGTAGGGCTCATTGGTGCCGTGGATGCGGTACATCGACGAGCCGAGGTAGAGCGCGCGGGCGCCGAGCGGGTTGGCCTCGCCGCCGACCATGTGGCGGGGCAGGTCGGGGCGGCGGCGCAGCATCTCCGGCGGCGGCGTCCAGTCCGGCCATTCGGCCTTGCGCGACACGCTCTTCACCCCCGACCAGGCAAAGCCCGGCCGGCCGACGCCGATGCCGTAGCGGATCGCCTGCCCCCCACCCTGCACGAGGTAGAGGAACTTGTCGGGCGTATCGATGACGATGGTGCCGGGCCGCTCGTGGCCGGCGTAGGCGACGGTCTGCTTGAGGTAGATGGGGTCGATGGGCCGGGTCGCGAGGCCGGGGTCGGCCGCGACCGGATCGTAGGCGCCGTTGTAGGCTTGGGCGCCGTTGTAGACCGGTGCGCCGGTGCTGGCAGGCTGAGCGAAACTGGCCCCGTTGAACAGGCCGAGCAGGCCGCCGCCGTCTTGCCCGAACAAGGGTGCCTGACCCGACGGCGCCGCGGCCGGCGGTGCCGCGGCCAGCTGCGGCGCGTAGTCGGGCAGCCCGCCGCGCGGCAGCGATGCCCGAGCCGGATTGACGATGGCGCGGTACTCGTGAGGCCGGGCATAGACCGGCGCGGCCTGAACCGGGCCGCCGTAGACTGGGCCGCCGTAGCCGGGCTGGGCGATGGGCTCGGGACGCCCGCCCGTCATCACGTATTCGACGATGCCGCCGCCGTAGCGCCCGCCCGGCGGGGGAAACACGTCGGACTGCCGGTAGCTCGGCCGGTCGGTGGGCGAGGGGGTCGGCGCCGGCAATCCGAAGATGTCGTGCTGCGGCGGCGGAAAGATGGCCTGCCGGTAGCCTGGACGCGGCAGGCTGGGATCGGGCCCGGTGAGGCCGGGAATGACCAAGCCGTCGGCCAGCGCGACCGTTGGTGCGACGCAGAGGAGAAGGGGAAGGATTGCAGATCGGAACGCCATCGCTGCACCGTGCGCTTTACTACGATGCCGGCATCATAAAGGATAATTTTTAAGTGTAACGCTTCGAGTGCGACCATGGTTACGGTGAGACTAACAGCAATGGTTAAATAAAAAAGAGCTGAACGAGTTTGGTTGGCAGGCGCTTAACGTGCGGGCGGGAGTTGATGCAAACCCGCTACGACCGGCCGATCGCCGGCACCGCCGCCCGCAGCGCTTCTTCCTGCTTCGCGGGAAGGAGACGCCCGACTTTCACCAGCGTCTCAGGTGCTCACCCGCCGGAAGCGGTGTCGGCCACTATCGGGTTGGCGCCGGCCTGCACGGCGCGCACCTTCTGGCTACCCTCGCGAGGACCTGGCTGCAGGGACACCACCACTGCGAGCACGTCGGGTCGGTCCCGGCGAGCTTGGCGAGATCAAAGCGCCCTCAGGCGCCTTGCGGCACGCCCGACAGGTCGAGGTACTGCCCGCTGATGATCTCGCCCAACCGGCTGTTGTCCTCGACGAAGCCGGTGATGAACTCGTGCAGGCCGGCCTGGAACACGGCGCCGGTGGTGGACTTCTGCAGCCGGTCGTAGACGGTGCGGGCATGGTGCTGCGCCGCGCCCTGCCGGCCGTAGGCGCGCCCGATCGCATCGAGGAAGTAAACGATGTTGTCGTAGCACGAGATCAGCGAGCGCGGCATGTCCGGCTTCAAGATCAGCAGGTCGGCGACGAGCCAGGGCTTGATGGACTGGCGATACACCCAGTGATAGGCGGTGAGAGCCGACACGGCGCGCAGGATCGCCGTCCATTGGAAGTAGTCGAGCGAGCCGCCGACGACCTCGCTCTCGGGCAGCAGCACGTTGTACTTGACGTCGAGGATGCGGGCGGTGTTGTCGGCGCGCTCGATGTAGACGCCCAGGCGCGAGAACCAGTAGGCGTCGTTGCGCAGCATGGTGCGGTAGGCCCGCCCGTCGAAGTCGCAGGAGGCCTGCTGCACGAAGTCGAGGAAGCGGGTTCGCTCTTCCCGCTTGAGGCGCCCGCGCGAAGCCTTCAGCTCCTCGAAACGAACCAGCTCGAGCCAGGCGCCGTTGATCGACTCCCACATTTCGGAGGTCAGGGCGACGCGGATCGAGCGGGCGTTGGTGCGGGCGTTGGCGATGCAGCTGCGCACCGACGAGGGATTGTCGGTCGCGAAGGCGAGATACTCGATGACGTTGTCCTCGTCCACCGGGCGCCCGCTCGCCTTGAAGCCTTCCGCCGAGCCGGAGGCTTCCAGCACGCTGTCCCATTCGGTGCCGGGCTGGCCGGCGCCGCTCGGGTTGTATTCGCTCGGCAGGCCGGCGAGGCGCTGCGTCGCCTGGATGATGCGGGCGAGGAAATCGGCCCGCTCCATGTAGCGGGACACCCAGAAGATCGAGTCGGCCGTGCGCGCAAGCATTCGCCAAATCCCAAGCAGGTTTCGTCCCAAGCAGGTTTCGCAAAAGCGTCCCGCGGCTTTGCGACAAGAACCCGCGGTTTGATAAAGAGCTAAGCGGGTGAGATCTTAGCCTGCCGACATGAACCTGCTCAATGCGAGTGGCCGGACGGGGCGGCGTAGGCGCCGGAGGTCATAGGGTGCGAAACCGGCAGGTCGCCGACGCGCGCCGGCTTGCCGTCCGCATTATCAATGATCCAGGTGTCCTTGGTGCCGCCACCCTGGCTCGAATTGACGACGAGCGAACCGTCGGCCAGGGCCACGCGGGTCAGGCCGCCCGGAATCACCCGGATGCCGTCGGCGCCGGTCAGCACGAAGGGGCGCAGGTCGACGTGGCGCGGCGCCACGCCGGTGTCGAAATAGGTCGGGCAGGTCGACAGCGACAGTGTCGGCTGGGCGATGTAGTTCGACGGGTCGCCCTTGATCTTGGCGGCGAAGATGTCGCGCTGCTCGCGCGTGGCATGGGGCCCGACCAGCATGCCGTAGCCGCCGGAGCCGTTGACTTCCTTGACCACCAGTTCATCAAGGTGTTCCAGCACGTACTTGCAGCTGTCGGCCTCGCGGCAGCGCCAGGTTTCGACGTTCTTCAGCTTCAACTCCTCGCCGAAGTAGAAGCGCACGATCTCGGGCATGTAGGTGTAGATCGCCTTGTCGTCGGCGGCGCCGGTGCCGACCCCGTTGCAGATCGCCACCCTGCCGGCCTTGTAGGCGCGCATGATGCCGGGCACGCCCAGCATGCTTTCGGCATTGAACATTTCGGGATCGAGGAAGTCGTCGTCGATGCGGCGGTAGATGACGTCGACCTTTTTGGGGCCTTCGGTGGTGCGCATGTACACCGTATCGTCGTCGACCACGAGGTCGCGGCCCTCGACCAGCTCGACGCCGAGCTTGTCGGCGAGGAAGGAGTGCTCGTAATAGGCCGAGTTGAACTGGCCTGGGGTGAGCAGGGCGACGGTGGGATGGCCGCTGCCGGTGGGATCGACCGAGCGCAGGGTCGCGAGCAGCGCTTCGGGATAGTTCTCGACCGGGGCGACGCGGTGGTCGGCGAAGAGGTCGGGGGCGACCCGCATCATCACCTCGCGGTT
>CAXTMA010000317.1:0-4808 GCA_964245015.1 uncultured Beijerinckiaceae bacterium
CCGGCTTCGTTCGCTGCCAGCCGTCGGGCTGCATCGCCGAGGTGGTGATGGACGACAAGCTCCTCGATCAATTCAGAACCGCCAAAACGGCCGTGTTCATTATTTCGCAGACGCCCGAGGAAGGGATCGGCATTCCGCTGACCCTGTCGGGATTCAAGGAGGCCTTCGATGATCTGCCGTGAGGTTGTGCGCGGCACGGCGCCGCTGGGACAAGGGTTGGGGAGCGCGACGCGGGAGGAGGGCCGCTCATCCGGCCGCACAGGACGTCGCGCACTCGCGATGGGACTGGCCGCCCTGGCGATGCTGGCCTCGACCGGCATCCAGGCGGCCGACGACGACGACGGATCGCTCGAAGGCGATTGGAGTCAGAAGTTCACCGACAAGATGAAGGACAGCTTCGGCAGCGCCGCCAGCAAGATCGGCCTCGGACGGCCGCCGGGACCGCCGCCGGCCGAAGCCCCTTCGGGCTGCCCGACCATCTCGCTTCTGCCGGGCACGGAAGTGCAGCGGGTGATGGCGCCCGGACAAAGCGACAACCAGGGCGTACGCTACCAGTACTCCCTGTTCACCGTTGGCCGGGAGTGCGCCCTCTCGGGCGGACGCGTGACCCTGAGGATCGGTGCCAACGGCCGCGTGCTGCTGGGACCGGCCGGCGCGGCCGGGCGGTTCGACATCCCGATCCGCGTCGCCGTCTTCGACGAACTGCAGCACAAGGTCGTCGAGAGCCGGCTCTTCAAGATCGCGGCCACCATTCCCGCCGGCCAGTCCGGCGCGCCCTTCGCCTTCGTGTCCGACGCGATGACGCTGAGCATCGCCAGCGGACGCTCGCGCGATTACAGCATCAAGGTCGGCATCGATACCAACGCCAAGGGCGGCACCTCGGAAGGGACAAAGCCGAAGCGCGCGAGCCGACGCACACCCGCAGCGACGGAAAGCGCGAGCCGCTAGAGCACCGACCCTAAAACGGGTCCGGTCCGATGCTCTAACTTATTGTGCTGCATCGGATCAATCCGAAAACCGCTGCGCACTTTTCGGTCCGATGCTCAAGGCTGGCTTGCAAAAGCCGCGTAAGGCGGTTCCGCATCGCGCGAAAGGTGAGCGCGTCCGTCGGCGGTGACGTCGCCGCCTCAGTGCGCGAGCCGCCTGACGTCCCGGATCCCTTCGTCAATCAGCTTATCGGCGAGGCTCGACTTGGCCTGCCCGGTTTCGCCCTGCAGCACGATGCGGGCGGTGGCGGTGGCGACGTCGGCGGCGGTTGCGCGAACCTGCGCGATCGCCTGGACCTCGGCATTGGCGATCTTGGCTTCGGCCTGGGCGGTGCGCCGCTTGACGAACTCGGCCATGCGCTCCCCAGCCTGCTCGGCGATGAGCCTGGCCTCGGCGCGGGCCTGCTCGACGATGTCGGCCGCGTCCTTCTCGGCCTGAGCCCGCTTGCCTTCGAAGGAGTGCAGCAGGTCGGCCGCCTCCTTGCGCAGGCGCTCGGCCTCGTCAAGCTCGGCGCGGACCCGCCGCCCGCGGGCATCGAGCGCGACCGTGATCCGGGAATGAGCGCCGAGGTAGACGGCGCCCGCCACGAAGCAGACGAAACCGACGGCGACCCAGGCTTCCGCGTCCATGAACTGCGATCCTTTTCCGGTTGGCGCCCGCGGTGGCGGGCTGCGGTACGCTCAGGCGCGCGCCGCGACCAACGCTTTGGCGATCGCGTCGGCGTCGGCCGGCTGGCCGGTGAAGTGCTGCACGATCGCGCCGGCGGCGTCGGCCGCGATCTGCCCGACGTTGCCCATAGCCGCCGCCTTGGTTTCGGCGATGCTCTTCTCGGCCGCGGCGAGCTTGCCGCTCAGCTCAAGTTCCAAGGCGCTGCGTTTGCCGTCCTGTTCGAGCTTGACGGCGTTGCGGGTTTCGGCGGCAAGCTGCTGCGAGCGGGCATGGGCCTCGCCCAGGGTCTTGTCATAGGCGGCGGCGGCGGCCCGCGCCTCGTCGCGCAGGCGGTTGGCGGCGGCAAGGTCGTCGCAGATGTGCCGCGAGCGCGTCCTCAGGATGCTGCCGACGCGCGGCAGGGCATAGCGCGACATCATCAGGTAGAGGAGGCCGAAGGTGACGGCCAGCCAGAGGATGGTGGAAGGATAGGTGTGCGGATCGAAGGGCGGGAAGGCGCCGGGCGCTTCCGTTCCCGCCGCGTGCTGCCCGTCCGCCGCCGATGCGGGCTGATGTTCCATGCGCGTGATCCGACTTCAGCGATGACGAGAACAGGAGACGAGAGCGGCGCCCCCGCTTGGCACGGGGGCGCCGGAGTGACGTTACAATGCGCTCACTTCACGAAGAGCAGCAGGATCGCGACGAGAAAGGCGAAGATGCCCAGGCCTTCCGCCAGCGCCGCGCCGATGAAGGCGCGGCCGAACTGCGCATCCGAGGCCGACGGGTTGCGCAGCGCACCCGACAGGAACGGGCCGAAGATCTGACCGACGCCGATGGCGGCGGCCCCCATGCCGATGGCGGCGAGGCCCGCGCCGATGTATTTGGCTGCTTCGGGATTCATTCAAAACTCCAGGGGGATGTCGAACGGGCGCTGATCTGTTGTTGGATGTTTATTCAGTGGCCCGGATGGATTGCGTCGTTGAGATAGACGCAAGTGAGGATCGCGAAGACGTAGGCCTGGAGGGCCGCCACCAGCAGCTCGAAGGCGCTGAGGATCACCGTCATCGCGAAAGGCAGGGGTGCCAGCACCGCGAAGGCGCCGGCGGCGAGGAGACTCGCCACGAAGGCCCCGAACACCTGCAGCGTGATGTGCCCGGCGAGCATGTTGGCGAACAGGCGGACGCTGAGGCTGATCGGCCGCGACAGGAACGAGATGATCTCGATGAGCGAGATCACCGGCCGCAAGAAGATGTTGACGCTGGAGGGCCAGAACAGCCTGAACCAGCCCAGCCCGTTGGTGCGGATGCCGTAAACCACCACCAGCCCGTTGACGAGAAGGGCGAGGCAGGCGGTGACCACGATCTGGCTCGTCACCGCGAAGGAATAGGGCACCAGCCCGAGGATGTTGGAGAACAGGACGAAGATGAAGATGGCAAACACGAAGGGGAAGAAGCGCATGCCGTCCTGCCCGGTCGTTTGCCGGACCATGTTGGCCGTGAATTCGTAGGTCATTTCGGCCGCCGACTGGAGGCGCCCGGGCACCAGTGCATGGCCCGACGTGCCCAGCATCATCAGCGCCAGCGACAGGCCGAGGACGGCCGTCATGAACAGGGCTGAGTTGGTGAACGACAGGTTCATGCCGCCGATGTGCAGGGGCACGAGATCCTTGATCGCGAACTGCTCGATCGGGTTGATTGCTTCCTGTACCGCCACGTCCCTCAGCTCTCCTTCGCTGCCCGCTCGATCACGGCTGTCCGCCCGAGCTGCCACCGCCGGTCGGCTTGGCTGCCAGGCGGTAAACGTTCCAAAAGCCTGCCGCCGTGCCCAGCGCCATGAAGGCGATCAGGAACGCCGGGGACGTGTGCAGCCACCGGTCGAGCAGCCAGCCGATCAGAGTCCCGACCGCAATGCCGGCGACGAACTCGGTGAGAACGCGAAAGCCGAGGCTCATCGCTCCGGCCAACGAGGTGTCCCGACCCTGAGGCCGGTTGCCCGGCGCCTCGACCGGCCGCCCGGCGTCGAGCGAGCGCGACAAGGATTCGAGGCGCGCCTGGAGCGCGTCATCGTCCCCTTTCGCGTCCCGGTTTTCAGCCAAAGCAACTCGCGTCCGCGTATCCCGCCGCCTGACGGGCGGCAGCACCCCCGACTGCGGCGGCTTGTAGCGGCGCCCAACCGGCAAGTCAAGGTTCCGCCACAAACGCTGCGAATGCCGAATTGCATGACGAAACAATGACTTGGGGCAGCGAGCGAGGGCGGCTCGCCGCCTCAAGGCATTTCCAGCAGGTCTTCGGCCTGCGCGAGGTCGACGCCGACGAGCTGCGAGATGCCGCGCTCGGCTTGGGTGACGCCGTAGAGCCTGTCCATGCGCGCCATGGTGATCGGGTTGTGGGTGATGGTGATGAAGCGGGTCTGCGTGCGTGAGCGCATCGCCTCGACGAGGTCGCAGAAGCGCTCGACGTTGGCGTCGTCGAGTGGCGCATCGACTTCGTCGAGGACGCAGATCGGCGACGGTTTGGCGAGGAACACGGCGAAGATCAGCGAGATCGCCGCCAGAGCCTGTTCGCCGCCCGACAGCAGGCTCATCACCTGCGCCGCCTTGCCGGGCGGCCGCGCCGTGATTTCCAGGCCGACTTCCAGCGGATCATCGGCCTCGACGAGCTGCAACTCGGCCGCACCGCCGCCGAACAGGGTCGAGAACAGCTCCTTGAAGTGCCCGTTCACCGCATGAAAGGCGCCGAGCAGCCGTTCGCGCCCTTCGCGGTTGAGGGTGGCGATCGCCCCGCGCAGCCGACGCACGGCTTCGGCGAGGTCGGTCTGCTCGCGGTCGAGCTCCGCGCGCTGCGCTTCGATGGCGGCCAGTTCCTCGGCGGCGCGCAGGTTGACCGGCCCCATCCGGTCGCGGTCGCCGCGCAGCGCATCGAGCCTGACGGCGACGGCAGCCACCTGCGGCCTCGCTTCGCCATGCGCCAAACCGGCCAGCGCGGGCAGACCGGCCGGCTGGCAGGCGAAGGTACCGGCGATGGCCGCGACGCGGCCCTCCAGGCGCTGCCTCGCCGCCTCGGTTACGGCTTCGGCGCGGGCGCGGGTCTCGCGCGCCGCCGTCATCGCCTCGACGGCTGCGCGGGCCTGCCGGTCGGCCCCGGCCAGCGCCGTTTCCCCTGTGACCCTGGCAT
>CAXTMA010000318.1:0-4806 GCA_964245015.1 uncultured Beijerinckiaceae bacterium
ACCTACACGCGACAGCAGTTCGGCCCGGTGCCGAAGGCGATCATGCCCGTTCGGGAGGATCTGGGGCGGGAGGGCGCCATCACGATCGCGCGGGTCGGCAAGCTGGACCGCTTCACGGCGTTGACGAAGCCGGACATGCGGCCGTTCACGGACGCCGAGATGGCGGTCGTGGAATATTGGGTCGAGCACATCGCCACCTACGAGACGGCGGGCTCGATCAGCGCCAAGTCGCACGATTACGCGTGGCAGATCGCGAGCATGGGTGAGACCTTGCCGATGGCGGCGAGCCTCGCCGTCCGCTTGCGCGAGCCCCACGAGGCCGAGGTAGGGTGGGCCAAGGAGGCCGCTTTGAAGCTCGGCCTCTTGTAGCCGTGCGGGACGTGAGGGAGGAACCCGACGTGCAGAGGGCCGTGGACGCCGCCTACATGCGGTGGTCTTGCACGGAAGAGGCGTGGGAGGCTGTGACGTGGGCCTTGTCGCGCGACCCCTTCAGTGCCGGCCCCGCCATCGGCGAAAGCGGTCTGGTGCGGGCTTTCGTGTTCGACGGGGCCAGGGCCATCCATCTGCCAACCGTGCGAGGCGTCTACACGATCGAGCCGGCCGTGGTTGTGGTGCGGGCGGTGGTGTTCGAGGAGTCGACTCACATGTATGCCGGGCGGGCGTGACGGGCTTCGCCAACGTCAACGATGCCACTCGCAAGGTGATGCGGGCGAACAGGGGCAAGGACACCAAGCCCGAGATGGTGGTGCGCCGTCTCGCTCACGCGATGGGCTACCGTTGCCGGTTGCACCGCCGCGACCTGCCCGGCCGTCCCGACATGGTCTTCCCGTCGCGTAAGAAGGTCGTCTTCGTCCACGGCTGCTTCTGGCACCGTCACGAGAATTGTTCCCGCTCGACCCTGCCGGTGACGCGGCGCCCCTACTGGTCCGCCAAGTTCGCCCGCAACGTGGAGCGCGACGCGGCAAACGTCGCGGCTCTTGAGGCGGCAGGATGGAGCGTTGCCGTCATCTGGGAGTGCGAAGCGATGCGGGACCCCTCGAGGACGGCGGAACAACTCAAGGCGTTCCTGCGCTGACTACTCGGCGGCCAACAGGGACGGCAGCCAACCAGCCTCGTCCTGCAAGGCGTGCCCTATCGCCTCGGCAAGGATCGGACTGACGGCATTCGCTACCTGGAGTCGTTGACTCGTGAAGCCGGCCGAGAAGTGGAACGTGTCCGGGAAGCCTTGCAGGCGGGCGCCCTCGCGCGCGGTCAGACCGCGGTGCTGGAAGGGATGGATGCATCGCGTCGCCGACGGCTTGCCCATGTTCTGCGTGACGGCAACGGCTGGCGAGCGGCTGTGAAGGCGCGAGTAGCTGTTGTGGTAGCCGCTCGGCGGCTGCAAGGCGCTCGGGATCGACCGCCTGTTGCCGCCGTCGGGTATGTGCGAGATCGCCTCGACGAGGCGCGCGGGGTGGTTGCCAGCCGAATGGCCGCACACCTGCGTCGAGCCCGCCCGCATCGCGCGCTGATAGTCGGTGAACGGCGCGCGGTCGTAACTCGTGGCGCGCTCACCCGGACCGAGTGGTGGCAGATCGCCGATGGCGTCCCACACCGTGACGTGTCGGCTTGGGGTGTGGGTCGGCTGGGGCGGCGCGAACGACCGCCCGAGCCTGTCGCCAACGAAGAAGACGCGGCGCCTGAGCTGCGGCACGCCATAGTCAGCCGCACTCAACACCATGAAGCTGACGCCGTATCCGAGGTCGCTGAACAGCGTCGTTATCGCTTCCACGAAACGCATGTCGCGCAGTCCGACCACGTTCTCGATCAGGAAGCCGTTCGGCTGAAGCGTTTCGACGACGCGGGCGAATTCGCGGACGAGCGAATTGCGGGGGTCATCGCGCATCCGCCTGCCGACCGTCGAAAACCCCTGACACGGCGGGCCGCCGACGACCCAATCGGGGCGCACGTCGACCAGCCCGCGCAGCTTGCGCGCGGTCAGCAACTCGATGTCGGCGTCGACGACGTGATGGCCGGAAAAGTTGGCGCGGTAGGTCGTCACGGCGTCGCGCCAATGGTCGATTGCCAGAAGCGGCGTCCAACCGGCCCGGCTCAGCCCGAGGCTGAGACCACCAACGCCTGCGAACAGGTCGACAAAGTTAGGCATTCTGGTTCTGCCGAAACTGGACGTAGAGCTTCGCGGCGCGTCTCAGTTGCGACTTGACCGACATCGTCTGCGCCTTGAACAAAGAGTTCATGAGCAGGGCGGCGTCGACATGGTCGTCCGTTTTGAGGGTGGAAAGGTCCACCATGCCCCGGACTCTCTTCGTTCTCGACACGAGATCGCCAAGCGAGCGCTCGGTGAGCTTCACTTGCTTCTGAAGCCACAGCCGATATCTCGCATCGTCAATCTCGGCAGGCCGAGCGTCGACGTTGACCTGTGGTTGCGTCCGCTTCATGGATCGAGCATGGGCAACGTGGGAAATGACGTCAAGTATTTGACGTCCTCCATCGTTCGTCGGCTGTGGATGGGGCATGGGTCGCGAGGACATCCTTCAGGACGTGGTTAAGGGCTTCGGCAACAGGAAATTCGCCGCCGGCCTCTGCGTCGCGCTCATCGACTTCCTGCTCGACTTGGACGTTCCCGATCGGGACATCAAGGATCAAGACTCCTTCTTCGATGAGTTCCCAAGAAGAGAGTTCAGATCTCCTGGCAAAGTGGCGAACACACTCATCGTGGACATCGGCAGTGGACAGACGCTGAGCCTGCGCCCCTTCTACAATCAAGTCGAGACGTACTTCCGCGCCGAGCAAAAACGGTTCGACTATCCCGCATGCGCGCCTCACGCGACGCAAGCATGGAGGGACTACTTGCCATGGCTCGACGCCATGTGCAGCATGTCGGAAATCGACTTGCGCGCGTTGCGCGACGAGGTGACGGCCTTCGTGTTGGAACGCTTGCCGAGCCAAGCGTTCGATCCCTCGACGCTGGTCAGGGAGCCACCGCTGTTCCGAGCGTTGCTGGAGGACTTCGACCTGTCAGCGCATCCCGGAGAGAAGTCGGGCGCGGCATACCAAGGAGTCGTGTTCGGCTTCGTTCGCGCCGACAACCCTCACCTGCAAGTCGAAATCAACAAGGTCCGCGCCGGCAGCAAGAGATTGCAGCGCGTTGGCGACATCGACGCGTGGGAGGGCGCACGTCTCGCCATCACGGCGGAGGTCAAGCAATACGGCATCGCCGACGATGCCATCGACCAGTTCGTCGCTTTCGGCAACGAAGCGAGCATGCGTGGCGCCATCGGGATCGTGTGCGCCTTGAGCTTCGAGGGCGATGCGAGATCGAAAGTTGGAGCGCTTGGCCTTAACGCGATGGACCTCGACGACATGCGCCGCATCGTCGATCTATGGGACCCAATGAAGCAACGAACCGCGGTCGCCTCTCTCGTCTACTACGTCAAGCATGTGGAGCAGAACTCGGCGCTTGCCGACCGGCTCGACGCATTCCTGGCGGCCGCAGCCCAACCCACGGGAACATCAGGCGACGGCTCAGGTTCCCACTGAGTCAGGTATATTATTGCCCAATAAAGGGTGTTGGCCTGTCGCGAACGAAGGGCAAAAAACCCAAGATAGTGGTTCCCCGGTCCGCGTTTCCTCTGCATGCGGGGCTGGTCAGCAGCAAGGACATATCGGTGACCCGGCGAGTAAGGGTCGAAACAGAAAAGGTTGTTCTGATTAGTCCGGTTCTGATCGAAGGACGGCGCCGCTGGAGATTTAGGTCCAAAGAGGGGGAGTTTGGGGCACCCATCAAGGATACTCACTTTTTGGATAGCGTACTATCAGGCCAAATCCCTATTGTCATGAGACGCAATGTAGAGATGACTATTGAGATAGAGACTATTGAAGAATTTGAGCATGGCGTGTGGATTCCAAAGGAAAGAAATATCTTGAAAATAATTGGCACGCCGAGGCAATTCCAAGGCGAGCAAAAGTCACTTTTTGATTAGCAATACGGAAAGTGATGCGAGCAGAAGTCCGACAGCGAGTAAGTATGCCGTTGTATGACTCACTGAATACAAGCTATCCAAAGCAAGCCAAAGAGTGACCGCTATAGCAGATGCGGCAGCCCACCATGCGCCTTTGCTTTGCCACGCGCCCATGGTGACTATTTAGCAAATGCACCAAGAAAATCAAGATAAGTAGCTGATATTATTGCTTCATCCTAAGCGCGGTGCCGCTGCCAATACCCCACGAAGTCGGGGCTGGTCGCCTTCATCGTCGCCAGCTTGGCCAGCCGGGCGAGCTGGTCGCCGTTGCTGACCCGGCGATTGTCCTCGCGCCATGACGCTTCCTGCGCGTAGCGGAGGAGGTAGGCGCCCGCGATATGATGATGGTGCCCGGCCTCGGCGCGGCGAAGGCGGCTGAAATACTCCTCCGCCATGTTCGTGCAAGCGCCGTCGAGGCTGTACGCCTTGGAATGGTCGATGCGCTTCATCTCGAACGCGGCATGAAGGCTATCCCAGCCCGGCGCCGCGTCGGCATGAACGACGGTGCCCTTGGCGATGCGGGCCTTGATGAAGCCATGGGCGGCACTCTCGGAGCGGAACACGGCCGGGACGCTGTTGCCGCCGCGCTCGCGGATGATGATGACCGACTTGCGCTTGCCGTTCTGGTTGATGGCGAGGCCGCGATGGATGCGGTTCTCCTTGAGGTTGCGGGGCTTGATGTAGCCGCCGAAGTAGGCGCCATCGACCTCGGCCACCTTGCCCTCGCCGCGTAATTACCCACGCCCTTGCGGTGCACCCGGATCGCTGATTCGATGAGCCATGG
>CAXTMA010000319.1:0-4800 GCA_964245015.1 uncultured Beijerinckiaceae bacterium
GCTGACGCGTCAGCGGAGATCGATCAGCAAACATCATCGAGAATGAGTCAGACCCTCTATTGCAGGCCGATTGACAGACAAGGAAGCTCGTCCCCGAGCGCCCCGGTCCGCCGATGAGGAGATGGTGTCGCTTAGGTCTGACCGTATCCATCTTGCATTCCTGCTTGGCAGCGGAGAAAACAGCATGGAATGCAGAAAGCAACTTGCGCGTAGGGGAGGCGCTTTATACCTCTTGAAGATGGTATTTCGTCACTCCTCATTACCTGAACCGTGCCTTTTCCATAGGGCATGAAGTCGTTTGCGTTCTGACTACCGAACGCTGCAGGATGCGAGAGGCTCACCTCACCTGGAGTACTCCGAAAATGTCCAGCAACGATTCGCTACGCGTCGATGGTCCGCAGACTCCTGACATCCGAATCTGGCTCTCTTGCGAGGGTCGGAGATCTGAGAGCTAGCCTGCCGAGCCATGTAGCCTCTATCCGCCTCGCAACACAGCAGCTCTTGAGTCGACGGATATGCGGTTGGTCTTCATAGCCGCAGCGTCGGACCTCCAGCCGGCATCGCCGGTCATGCTGCAAGGCCGCGTCAACCGCCTACCCCGATCAGGCGGTCCCCGGCCCGCGCGGGCGCCTGACGATGCCGCGCGCCATGAGGGCAGCAATGATGCGATTAGCTGCGTCTGCTACCGTCTCGTTGTCGCGCCCAACCACCAAGTCGGGATCTCTGGGCACCTCGTAGGGCTGGTCAACGCCTGTGACGTTGTGGATTTTGCCGGCCAGAGCACGCGCGTACAGGCCCTTGGGATCGCGCGCCACGCAGGTTGCGAGCGGCGTGGCAACGAACACTTCCAGGAACTCGCCCGCTGGCACGGCAGCGCGTGCCAACTCGCGCTCGCGGGCGAACGGCGAGATGAAGGCGCATAGCACGATGAGCCCGGCATCAGCCATCAGCCGTGCTGCGGCGGTGGCGCGGCGGATGTTTTCGGCCCGGTCAACAGCGGTGAAGCCGAGGTCGCGGCAAAGGTCGCGGCGCAGGTCGTCGCCGTCGAGCACTGCGGTGTGCACGCCGGCCTGCACCAGTGTGTGCTCGACCGCGCCGGCGAGCGTCGACTTGCCAGCGCCAGACAGGCCGGTGAACCACACCACGCAAGGTCGCTGTTGCTTCAGCCTTGCGCGATCAGAGCGGTTGACTGGCATGGCGTGCTGGAACAAGTCAGGACGTTCGCTCACCACGATACCTCACGCGCAATTGCGCCCTATCACATCAGCGACGCTTTTCCGCCCTCGCGCAAGCGGGCGCACGACTTGATGACGCGCTACTGCTCGGCCTCGACGACGAGGCAGGCAGATGTGCCTCACAACGAGTGTCCGCTTCCTGGCAGCTCTGCTGATGCAGCTCGCGACCGCAATGGGCGCGGTGCCGCCCGGCTGCTTTCGACTCGATCTGGCGAGAGCGGCTTGTGCACTTCCAAGGACCAAGCGGAATTTCCACCACTGCCGTCGATCGGCCGGTCTCGAGGCGCTGCAATGCCTCGTCGAGGTTGCGGACGTCGACATAGGCGAGGTGCTGCCCGTCGAGGTATTCGGCGCCCGAGGAGTCTTCGACCGCGGCGAGCTTCTGCCGTGCGAGATCGGGCGAGAGTGCGCCGTTGACACTCTCGACGCGCTCCGCGGTCAGCTTCGAGACAAGGCTCGCCGACAACAGCGAGATCAGCACCAGGCTCGCGAACATCCAGGCGATGGCAATAACCCGACCGGCGGTCGTCTTCGGCGTTTTGTCGCCGTAGCCGACGGTGGTCATCGTCACCACGGCCCAGTACACGCCATCGCGCAGCATGGTGACGTGGGAGTCGTGCCCAGCCGCCGTGGTGGGAACAGGAACTCACCGGCTGCGCCTTCGAGGATGCCCGTCTCGGTCACCGCCTGCGCCACCTCGTGGGCGCATGGATCGCAGCTTCGGATCAAGCCTGCCCTTCGCGTGTCAGGACGGGGCCAACACAAAAGCCGCCTCTCGCTTCTTCAACAACGAGCGCGTCAGCGGGGAGCAGATCCTTGCCGGTCACCTCAAAGCCACCCGCGACCGCGGCATGGCCAGCGAGGGTCCCATCCTGGTGCTCCAGGACACAACCGAGTTTTCCTTCCAGCGCCGCAACGGCAGCAGTGTCGGGACCACCCGTGTGGTGAACAGCGGTCGCGACAAGGCCGGCCGGCTGCGCACCCACACCGTCTGCGGCCTGCTGATGCACGCCTCGCTCGCCGTCACCACGGACGGCCTGCCGCTGGGCCTTGCGGCGGTGAAGTTCTGGTCGCGGCAGGCGTTCAAAGGCACCAACGCGCTCAATCGCCATGTCAACCCGACCCGGGTGCCGATCGAGCAGAAGGAAAGCGTGCGCTGGCTGGAGAACCTGCGACAGTCCACAGCGCTGTTCAACGATCCTGGCCGCTGCGTTCACGTCGGCGATCGGAAAAGCGACATCTTTGAGCTGTTCTGCTTGGCGCGGGACCTCGGCACCCACTTTGTCGTCCGCAGCTGCGTCGATCGGTTGGCCGGCGAGGGCGAGCACACCATCGCCGCTGAAATGGGTGAGGTCGCCGTGGCCGGCCTGCATCGGGTCGAGGTTCGCGACGCCAAGGGCCGGCACGGCAACGGTTGAGCTGCGCGCCAAGCGCATCACGGTGCTGCCGCCGATCGGCAAGCAGAAGCGCTATCCCGCCCCTGTCGCTCACGGTGATCCATGCGCGAGAACGTGGGGCGCCAAAGGATCGGCCGCCGATCGACTGGCGGCTGATCACCGACCTGCCGGTGACCTGTGTCGAGCAGGCCGTCGAAAAGCTGCGCTGGTACGCCCTGCGCTGGAAGATCGAGGTGTTCCACAAGATCCTGAAATCAGGCTGCCGCGCCGAAGAAGCGCGGCTGCGCACGGCCGAGCGCCTTGTCAAGCTGATCGCCGTTTTCTGCATCCTGGCATGGCGGGTCTTCTGGACCACCATGCTGGCCCGTGCTGCACCGGGCGCGGATCCCCGCCTTGCCATCACGGAAGCCGAGAGGGTGCTCCTTGACCGGCTTGTTCCCGATGCGGGGCTGACGGAGCAGATGCTGTCGGCCTACGTGAGCAAGGTCGCCCGGCTTGGCGGCTACCTCGCCCGGACACGCGATCCGCCGCCAGGCAACCTCGTCATGTGGCGCGGCCTTGCACGGCTCACAGACATCGCGCTTGGCGCATCGCTTGCCGGAACGGTACAGGTATGTGGGTAAAAGCAAGGTGGTCGACCCGTGGCGAACGCCCTCACTCCGGTCGCAGCCGGATCAGGTGCGAAACCGTTGGAAACGAGGTGCAGCGCAAACAGCGGCATGACCCTCAGCATGATCGCGAGGATCAAGATGCCGAGGTTGTCTCGGACTATGGCTGCTGACCTCTTCAGGACGCCGCCGACCGTGAAGGCTGCCGCAGGCATTCGCGGTCCGGTGGCGCTGCGACTGCCTTCGGGATCGGGCCAGCTCACGGCGGCATGGCCCGGTTGCGACGGCGCGAGTGAACGACAGCCGCCATCGTCGCAGTCGAGCGAGATCGGCCGTGCCGGCCCGCGACGATTGGTTCGCGATCCTCATCGTGCGACAGCCGCGTGCATGCCATCAGTATGCGCCGAGGACAGCTGCCGGTGCCACGCTGCCGAAGCGGTAGGCGGCCTGCGCTGTCACGCCGACGCGCTCGGTTTGCTGGGGCGCCGGCTGGTTGATCGTGATGCCGAAGCCGTCCGTCCTGGCGTTGGGGATCCAGCTTGCCCAGTATCGGCCGCCGACGCTGAGGTTGGGCGTGAGGTCGTAGGAAGCAATCAGCTCCAGTTGCACGCCCTGTCCGCGCCCGAACTCGGGGGAGAACTGGCTGGGCTCGCCGGTACGGAACAGGTGATCGTCGACGCCCGTGAAGCCGACCAGGGGCAGGTAGGCGGCGTCGGCCCGCAGTCGCAGCCGATCGAAGCGCGTCGCGCCGTTGAGGCCGAGGCGGAGCGAGTCGTACCGATCGTCCTCGCTGATGCCGAGGACCGTGGCCGGGCGGGCAGCGGCGCCCATGCAGTCGCCCCCGGCGACGGCGGCGATCTGGCGGCAGCCGAGGCCGTCCTTGTTGTCCTTGTCGTGGTTGTAGCCGACGAAACCGCCCAGCCTCGTCGTTGTTGTCTCGAAGAAGGAATAGCCGAGGTCCACGGTGGCGTAGGAGAGCGTTCCGGTCTGCGTCGACACCGTATTGGAATAAGGGACGGGTATGCCGGCGGGCGCGATGCGGAAGTCCTCGTCGTTGTGCTGCCCACCCATGGCGCCGCCGATGCCCAGAAAGCCTTTGACGAACAGCCGCGCGGGTATGTCGATGCGGCCGAAGACCTCGCCCGGACTTGACGCGTCCGTGTAGGTCAGTCGGGAGATCAGGACGTTGTTGAGCTGGCCGGTGAAGCCGAGGCCCTTCTGGAAGCGGCCGAAGCTGTACCAATAGCGTGTGCCGGCCTCGATGCCGTAATCCGAGGACCTATCGAGGAACTTGAAGATCAGCGCGTGCTCGGGCGTCTTCGTGGCGCTGGAGGACAAGTCTATGCATTAACGACCAAAGCGAAAAAAAAGTTCCGCTTGCTGAGAAAGCGCTGATGGCTCCGAACGCGGACGTCGCTTTGGCGCTGGGCTTGGTGGTGACGAAGCTAAGTGCTCGCGATGCAGGTCTCTTGATGACCCTCGCACAGTCGATGAACGAGACACCCGCCTAGAGGCTGTTACGGACCAAGTCGAAGGCGGCGATTGCTTTGCTGAGCATCA
>CAXTMA010000320.1:0-4794 GCA_964245015.1 uncultured Beijerinckiaceae bacterium
GTGCGCCGCTGCCGGTGCCCGGACGTGCAAAGGGCGCCTCGCGGGCGCCCTCGGCCTGGTAGGTGAAGAGCCGGCTTCGGCCGGCGCGGGTTCAGCGCACGAGCCTCATCGCCGGCGTGCCCTGATCGTCGGCGGCACTACCGCGCACGGGGCTGGAGGTGGCGCCGCATCGCCTCGGAAAACATGATGCCCGGGGCAATCGGCTTGTAGCGCTCCAGCATGCCGAGGATCTCGCGGTCGTCGAGCTTGGAAGGCGTTGCGGCGGCCGCCTCGGCCAGCGTCCGCCAGATGTGGTCCAATGCGATGCCGACCTTGACGGTGCGGATCTCGTCGCCGGCGATGCCGAAGAAGAGCACCTCGTGCGCGAGATCCGACGGGTCGGCCAGCAGCGCCCTGATCGCCTGCTCGTCGACCCTGTCGCGGGTGAGCGGGATGGGCGCGCGCGAGTGCCCGCCGTGGTACTCGACCAGGAACCAGGCGAGCGGCGGCGCGGCGAGCAGGGTGACGGGATTGGGCAACGCGGCGACGCCAGCCCACTCCTGGTCGCTCAGCCGGTCGGCACGGAAGGAGATGAAGGCTTTCACACCGTCGCGGCGTCGCTCGATGGTGACCGCCATGCCCATGTCGGCGGTGGTGCCGGGCCAGCGGTCGCCGACGCCGAGGCGGGTGCCCCGCGGCCCCGAGACGCGGTGATCCTCGGCGTAGATCCCTCGTGCCATCAGGAACGACACCGGCGCCACCTCGATCGGTCCGCTGCCCGTGCTGATCGTGCCATCCATTCTCATCGTCATCTCCGCCATCCGCTGGGGTCAACCACTGCTCCCCATCACCCCCTTCCGACCTTCAGACGCTCTCGCCACATGACTGCTCCATAGCCGAGCGGTGATAGTGCGAGTTGGCCAGCGCCGGCAGCCGCCATTCTCCGCCCATCGCCGCGCCGGCACTGCCGGGACCGCCGCGCGGTAATCGTCGGGTCGTGGCGGAACGGGCGGCGGCGCATTCCGGCAGTTGCCAGCGCGTGGAACTGGTCAAACCCGATCGGAGAAGCGGTTCAGAGCCGTGATCGAGGTGATCGGCGGCTTCCAGCCCGGGCCGAACACTTGGGCGCGTAGGGCCTCCACTTCAGCGTCGACCGCATCCTCGGCGAGGTCGATGAACCACGCCCGCAGTTGCCCATCCTCGCCGTTGTTCCAGCGGTAGCCGCGCGAGCGCAACCAGTCCTTGTGCTTGTAGGGCGCCCCGGCTGCGCGCAGCCGCCACATGGTACGAAAGGCTGCATCGAGCACATGCGCGAGGGCGCTGCGGCCTGTGTCGCCGAGTGAGCGCGAAAGCAACGCGAGCGCGGCATGGCAGTCGTCGAGCGCGCGATGGCTGCCATGGAACAGGCCGGCGCTCATCAAGAGATAGGCGAGCTTGACGCCCTCGTAGCCGTGCTCGCACCACAGCGCCTGCGTCATCGAACAGGCCCACCCCTTGCCGACAAAGGCGGGGTGAAGCCGCTCGGCAAATTTTCTGTCGAATTTGGCGTTGTGCGCGATGATGAGATCGGCTGGCCTCACAAAGCGGGCGACCTCGTCGGCGTCGATCACCTTGCCCACGACCATGGCGTCCGTGATGCCGGTCAGTCGGGTGATGATGGGCGGTATCGGACCGGAGGGCTGGCGCAGCCGGTCGAAGGTCTCGCCGACCTCTACGATGCGACCGGCAGTGGTGAAGCGGAACCGCACCATCGCCAGCTCGATCACTTCATCACGGCGCGGGTCAAGGCCGGTGGTCTCAACGTCGAGGAACAGGCCGATGCCGGCCGGCTCTGTCATTACCTCGGCATCCGCAGTAACCTCGACGCGGCTCAGCGGCGCGAGGCGGCGCAGGATGCGGTAGTGGCCGCTGCGTTCCAGCATCGCGGCCATGGCCTCAAGCTTTTCATCCACTGTCGTGTCCTCCACTTCGGCCGGGGTCATCGACTCATCCGGTCACCCAAGCTTTCGCGAGCACGACAAGGGCGTCGCATCGCTGCGGCGCCCTTGGTGGAGATCGTCAACCGGCTGTCGGCTGGGTATCGCGTCCTGGCGCATCGCTGCCGCAGGTTCGGCAGTCCGGCGCGGTCAGGAGGGCGTCAGCCTAATCGGCGGCGCACGGCCTCTTCCAACCGGCCGCGCTCGACGATTGCCGCAGCGCAGGACCCATTTCACTTCGCAACTGCTTTATGAAAGTAGGACTGCTTTTCCGGGAGCATGTCCGCTTGCGCGGGACGGTGATCTGCCTGTCCGGGAACAAATTGCTCCCGGACAGGCAGTTTATGGAGTCTCAGGATGTCCCGCGCCGGCCTCCGCCGCTCGACGTCTGCGCCAGCCGCTTCCGCATCGCCCGCAGCTGCGCAACGCTCATCCGGCCCCGGCGAGGCGGCATGGTATCAGGCAAGGCGTCGCAGATCAGGCGCGGCGAGGCCGGTGCGACCTCCGTCACCATCGAGCTCGGCCTGCCGCGATGTGCGGCGAGGATGCCTTCCACCAAGCCGAGGAGCCGGTCGCCATCACGGCGGGGATCGAGCCCACAGTACAGCTCAATCGCGTGCGACATACGATCGACGCCGACGGAGTAGTTGGTGAAGCGAGCGGCAGTCGGATGTGTCCGAGCAAGCGTCCAGGGCTCCAGCGCGATGTGCAGGGCGCGGTCGAAGCTTCGGCGCGTCATGCCGTCCGGTAGCCGAACCACGAGCGAGCGCGTCTTCACGGTGACGCCCTCAACGATCGAGCCCCGCGTCGTCCCGATCACCTGCATAACCCAAGCCGTGAAGCCCGGCTCCTGCACGAGCCGGCCGCCGGCATCCCGGGTCCATGAACCATAGGCATCGGCGGCCGCGGCGGACAGGCGATTGTTAAGGTCGCGCTCGGTCGAGGTGCCGATGCGGTCAATGCGCACCCCGGTTCCCAGACGTTTGGCCAGTCGCGAGAGACCAGCACACCCGACCCAGTACACCTGGATCATCTCGCTTTCATCGTCCTGGCCGGCCATGGCGTCGGGCTCAGCGTCGCCCGCGATCCTGGTTGCAGTATCAAGCCCATTGGAAGCCGTGCGCATCTCGTCCAGCGCGCGGCACAGCGCTTCGGCCCGCCCTATGTTCTGCCGCAGCTGAGCAATCACACCGCAGACATCATCCGCAATCCTGTCCATGACAGTTGTTCTGTTTTCCGTTAGCATTGCTGATCTCCTTCGGCTGGGGCAGCCTTTTCCCCACACCCGCAGATCGGCCCTTCCTTCTTTTCCCTCGCTCGCCGGCAGGACTTGGCACGCATCTGCTGGAGGAGCAGAGGTCCACAGCGGTCTTGCTTGTCCATAAGCATGTTTTCACGCAAGGCCGCCGACCTTCACAGCTAAGCAGAGCCTTCCGTCGTGCTTCCGGGAAGCAACAGATAATACCAGCGTGCGCTGATCACGACCCATGTGCCCAGTGGCGCAGGCCGATGGACATGATTTTCCAGGGCTGGTCGGTGAGTCTGTTCCAAGCCTTGCAGCAGCGGTCCACGATGTCCTCGTAGGACGTGAACACGCGGTTGCCGAGCCAGTTGTCGCGAAGGAACTGCCAAATGTTCTCGACTGGATTGAGCTCCGGGGCACGAGGTGGCAGCGGCAGCAGGGTGATGTTGGCGGGGACGACGAGGTCGCCGGAGGTGTGCCAGCCTGCGCCGTCCAGCATCAGCACGGCATGAGCGCGGCGGGCGACGGCGCGGCTGATCTCCTGAAGATGCTTGATCATCGCCTGGATGGTGCAGCGGGGCAGCACGAGGCCGGCGCCCTTGCCTGTGGCGGGGCAGATCGCCCCGAAATGTAAGCGGACTGCGTGCGCTGGTCGTGCGGCAGGCGCGGGCGGGTGCCGCGGCGCGCCCACAGGCGGGTCAGGCTGTTCTTCTGGCCGATGCGGGCCTCATCGGCCCACCACAGCTCGACCGCCGTGCCCGACTTGAGCCTGGCGCGGATCGCCTCCACCGCGGCGGGCAGCTCCTTCTTTGAACGACACTAGCGCCGCCGGGTCCTGAGCATAGTGCCGGGGCCGCGCCGACATCTTGGCGAAGCCGAGCTTCCGCAGCTCGCGTCTCACCGTGGTCTCGTCCAGGCTGACGCGGAAACGCGCGTGGAGCCAAGCCGCCAGGTCATTGCGAGGCCAGCGCACCACCCCGTCGCGCTCCGGGTCGGGGCCCTTCTCGACCACTTCCGCAAGCGCCTGGCGCTGCGCGTCGCTGAGCTTTGCCGGCTGCCCTGGTGCCTTGCCGTCGATCAGCCCCGCCGGTCCTTCGGCGTTGAAGGCCAGCACTCAGTCGCGCACCGTTTGCAGCCCCACCGCACAGACCCGCGCCGCCTCGGCGCGGCGGCCGCCGTCGCAGATCACCGCCAGCGCCAGCAGCTGTCGGCTCTGGCCGGCATCGCGGCTGGCCCTGGCAAGACGGCGCAGCTCGTCGGCGCTGAAGTCGGAGCTAAGCGGCACGGCGGCGGATATGGCAAACCCTCCAGTTCGCCCTATCGAATCAGATCCATCGCCGACATGAAAGCGCGAGAGTTCTGCTCAGCGCTCGCTGCTATCAGGTAATTACCCAGGGGGTGGTCGGCGATCCGCGACGGCGGGTTTGCGGCTCAGGCGCAAAGGCGTGCTTGCGCTGTGGGAGGAGGGCTGATTCCGTGCCGGCATGAGCCGCGGTGATCTGGAGCGCCTGAGCAAGGACGAACTGATCGAGCTGGTGCTGAAGCTGCAGCGCCCGGCCAAGACGTCGCGCACCTCATCCAAGCCGCCCTCGACGG
>CAXTMA010000321.1:0-4767 GCA_964245015.1 uncultured Beijerinckiaceae bacterium
AACATGCCGATGCCGGCGGGCCAGACAAGCATCCGGGCCGGCATGGCGTAGAACACGGCGTAGCAGGCGGCCGCGACGCCACCCGCCGCTACGTCAAGCCAGAATGGAACCGTGACATGACTGGCAACCGTCGGCAGCGTGTGCCCGCCTGCCGCGAGCCCGATCACCAGGCCTGTGGAGATGGCCGTGAGCGCCATGGCGGCGAAGGCAAGGCGGGCAAGGCCGAGCGTCACGCGGTAGAACAGAAGATCGAGCGCGCCGTTCAGGAGGTGTGGCCCGGGGATCAGGATCATGCAGGGGCAGGCGGCGGCGAGCAGGAGGTTCGTCGCCAGTCCCGCTCGCACGCACAAGGCGGCCGCGAGCCCGGCGATGAAGGCCGCGGCGGCGTCCTGCAACAGGAGTCCAGCGCCGCGTCGGCCGAGGAGCTGTCGCGCCAAACCGCCGAGGCCCGCCGCGGCCGCGATGGCGGCAAGCGCGACAGGGCCCGTCTCACCGAAGATCACCGTCAAGGCGTCGGCGCCCGCGCCGGCAGCGGCCGCGAATGCCCAGATAGAGGGGAGCGCAAGCGATGCCAAAGCGTCGATGCGGGTCCGAACGTCGTCCAGCAGTACCTCGCCGGCGATCAGCGCCTCGACCTGCGCCATCACGGCGGAGACCTGCGCGACGTTCATGACGACCGGCTCGACTTCGCGCACGTCGACCGTGGTCGGTCGACCCTCCCCGGCGGTCAGCAGCTCCACGCGATCCCAGCCGGCCAGCAGGACGCTGTTGAAGCCCAGCCGTCCTCCGAGCCTGTCGACGGCGTGGATGGTGTCGTCCGTCGCCTGTCCGTTGAGGTGGAGGTGCCGGGCTATCGTCAGGACGATGGCCTGGGCCGCATCCCTGTTGGCCAAGTCCCCGTTGGCCAAGTCCCCGTTGGCGTCAGCGGTGCACGGTCGCGTACGACCAGCGGGTTCGCCCCGGGACGCCGTGGGTCGGCCGGCTACCGACGAAGCGGGCGCGAGCGGGCTCATTGCTCCACCGCGCGGCCCGGAAGCGGTGACATGGCGTTTCCGCCGGCGCCCACGTTGACGACTTGGCGCCCCCAGCCGGTTTCGACGGTTGCCGCCCGCACGAGGCAGTCCGCGCAGTCGGCAAACGCGAGAGGCCGCAGCAACACAATTCGCGCCTGCGGGCCTGCGGTGTAGGTTCCGGTCGCAGACTGGTCGCGTAGGCCGGCAGGGCGGACGATCACCCAGTTGAGTCCGCTCTCCTTGACCGCCTGCTCCGCCGGCAGCTTGTCAGCTAACGCCTTGCGATAAACGAAGCGTATCACGCGCAGCGCCCAGCGATCGGGACCCGACAGTTCGGCCCCATCCGTCAGAGTGATCCCGCTCTGCATGACGAACCGCGACACGCCCGCGTGACGGCAGGCGTCGATGATGTTCGGGATGCCGAGCGACATGAGGTTGCCCGGGGACAGATTGCTGTCCGGTCCGATGCAACTAACCGCGGCGTCAGCGCCGACAAAGGACGGTGCGAGGCTCGCCCGGTCAAGGACATCGCCTGTCCGCAGCATCAGCCGTTCGCAAGGCGGCGTCACCGTGCTTGGGCGTCGCGCGACCGCCACCACGTGGTGGCCGAGCGCCAGGGCGCGCTCGACGACCCTGCGGCCCGTGGCCCCGGTCGCACCGACCACGACGAGCTTCATCGGCGATCCTTCGGATTGCTCACGAGGTGGCCGGCAGGTCAGGCGCGCCGCGCACGACAAGCGCTGCAGCGATCGCCATTCGTGCCCTGTACTCGGCGCCCGAGGCGACGTTAGTTTTGATCCCGGCGGCGGCCATCAGCAGGTGCTCGGCTAGCTTTCGGGCCGATAATCCCACTCCGGCCCAACGCTCGGCGATACCGCTGCTCGTTAGAAGGCCTGCGGCGATCGCGATGAAGTCTCGCTCGAAACCGGCTACGAGCGCGGCGTGCTTGGAGCGCGCGAGCTCCAGCAATTCCGCGACGTCCGTCCGCGAGCTCCTGCCGATCATATTTCCATGCAGGGCGTCGAAAAGGTCGGTCAGGCGTGTTTCGACGTCGAGACCGTCCTGCGCGCAGATCGCGCGGGCACCGTCGAGGAGACGACCGATCAGGTGCTCGAGAGCGGCCTCGAACAGGTGCTCCTTGGTTCGGAACTTGAGGTAGAGGCCCTGTCGCGACAGCCCCGCCGCCGCAGCGACGTCGTCCATCGAGGCCTTCCTGAAGCCGAACCGGAAGAACACCTCCATCGCCGCGTCGAGGATGGCCGGCAGGTTCGCGGGCGCTTGCGGCATAGGCGCCCCTCACGTCCCGCCGAGTGCGAATTGAACGCCCGTCAGCTCTTCGCTCATGGTCCAGAGGCGCCGTGCCAGGGAAGGGTCCCTTGCCCGACGCGGCACGTAGGCTAATGACGGCGATCCCCGCATCTCGAACAGTTCCGAAGGACCCCAGTACGATCCGTTGCCGGCCTGCGGATCGGTCGCGGCCCTCAGCGTCGGCAGAGCTCCCTCCGACGGCGCGGCCGCCAGGTACGGGTTCACGACGGTGCGGAAGAAGGCGGCGTCGCGTTGCAGGTTCGTCGCCGCACCGCCGGGATGAGCGACGGTGGCGATGGTGGTGTGACGCGCGGCTAACAGCCTACGGGCTAGTTCGAGCGCGAACACCAGGTTGGCGAGCTTGCTCTGGCAGTAGGCTCCCCAGTTCGAGAAACGCCGCCGCACATAGTTCAGGTCACTGAGATCGATCCGCCCGAAGTTAGCACCCGCGCTCGACAGCACGACCACGCGAGACCCGGGCGTTCCCAGGATTAGCGGCAGGAGGCGCCCCGTCAGCGCAAAGTGGCCAAGATGATTGGTTCCGAACTGCAGCTCGAAACCATGCTTCGTCCGCGCGAAAGGAGGAACCATCACGCCCGCGTTATTGATCAGCAGGTCGATGCGGGCACGCTCGGCCAAGAGGGTGACGGCTGCTTCCTCGACCGACTCAAGATTGGCAAGGTCAAGCGACAACAGCGAGACCCGTGCCGCGGGACACGCTTCACGGACGCGTTGAGCGGCGTGTTCGCCCTTCGATCGGTTGCGGCAGGCCATGATCACCTCGGCCTTACGCATCGCCAGCATGCGTGCGGTCTCGAAGCCGAGGCCGCTGTTGGCTCCGGTGACGAGCGCGACTCGTCCGGTCTGCTGGGGCACATCGTCGAAACGCCAGGACGCAGACTTCTTCATGGTCAGAGTTTACAATTATCTTGCACGCTGTAAACCCTCGTCATGTCGGTGGTGATCTTGATCTGCGCCTCCGGCAGCGCCACGCCGGATCGGCCTATGGCCCGCTGAGAGCGGACGCTGTTAGGTGTCGGGTCAGCAGGGTAACGGAGTCCGCTTTGCTCTGTCACATTCTCGACAGCCGTCGATCCGCTTCCGGCCAATTCAAGTCGAAGAGCAGCCCAGCGGCTACGCACGGCAGCGAGGCGGCGAACTCGGCGGGGCTGGCCAATAGCTTGCTCATCGCCGGCAAGGGTCGCCCCTGTAGACATCGGAGATGGACGATGCGCTCGTGGCGGAGCTGCGCGGCGGCTGATGGCTGGCGCCGTCACCGCAGCAGGTTGGAACGCGCCAGCTCGACGACCTCGTCGGCGCGCCCGTTGAGCACCGCCCGGGTCATGTACAGGGTGAAGCCCTTGGCCATCTCCGCCGTCACCTTGGGCGGCATCGCCAGCTCCATCCGGTTCACCGCTGCATCGACGACCACCGGGCCGGGGTGGGCGAGGGCCTCGGCCATCTTGGCTTCGACATCGACCGGATCGGTGATGCGCACGCCCTTGATGCCCACCGCCTCCGCCATCGCCGCGAAGTCGGGATTGTCGAGTTCGGTTCCCGTGTCGAGGAAGCCAGTCGACTTCTGCTCCAGCTCAATGAAGCCGAGCGAGCGGTTGTTGAACACTACCACCTTCACCGGCAGCTTGAGCTGGCGCAGGCTGAGCAGGTCGCCCATCAGCATAGTGAAGCCGCCGTCGCCCGACAGCGATACCACCTGCCGGCCGGGGTAGGCCGCCTGCGCGCCGATCGCCTGGGCCATGGCGTTGGCCATCGAGCCGTGCCACCACGAGCCAACCAGCCGGCGCCGGCCGTTCATCGCGAGGTAGCGGGCGCCCCACACCGTGGGTAGCCCGACGTCGCAGGTGAACACGGCGTCGTCGGCGGCCTGGTCGCTGATCGCCTTGGCCACCGCCTGCGGATGCAGCGTGCGGCCCGAGCGGCTCCGGGTCAGGTCGTCGAGGTCGCGGCGGGTGTCGGCGTAGCGGCGCAGGCTTTCGTCGAGATGGACGCGATCGTTCCGCTCCTTGAGCTGCGGCAGCAGCGCCGCGATCGTGGCGCCGACGTCGCCGAGCACGCCGACCTCGATCGGGGCACGGCGCCCCAGCGTCTCGGCCTGGATATCGACCTGGGCGATGCGCGCCTTGGCGGGGTAGAACTGGCGGTAGGGGAAATCGGTGCCAAGCATCAGCAGGGCGTCGCAGGTCTCCATGGCGCGGTAGCCCGAGGCGAAGCCGATCAGCCCGGTCATGCCGACATCATAGGGGTTGTCGCCCTCGACGCTCTCCTTGCCGCCGAGCGCGTGGACGATCGGCGCCTTCAGCGCCTCCGCGAGCCGCATCAGCAAGGCGTGCGCCCCGGCGCAGCCGCCGCCGCACAGCAGGGTGACACGCTTGGACTCGTTGAGCAGGGCGGCGAGCCGCGCCACCACCTCGGCCGACGGCTGCGC
>CAXTMA010000322.1:0-4745 GCA_964245015.1 uncultured Beijerinckiaceae bacterium
GCCAACGCCGCCAAGCCGGTCACCGCCTTCGTCAACGGCATGGCCGCCTCGGCCGGCTACATGATCGCATCCGGCGCCGGCCGCATCATCTCGGTGCCGTCCGGCCTCACCGGCTCGATCGGCGTGGTGATAAGGCCGACGAAGCGGCGGTCGAGCGGGCCCGGCACCGCTCCGAGGTCGAGCTGCAGTGCGACCTCGCCATTGAGGCGTTGCGCGACCGCTATCCCAAGCTGGTCACCGAGGCTCTTGGCGTGTTGCGCGCTGTGGCGACGGCGCAGCAGGGCATCGCCGCCTTCGCCAAAGCCTACCCCGGCGAGGCGCGCATCGCCAACCCCGAGCACGTGGCCCGCACGAAGACGGCGAAGGCCGACAAGGTGGTGTCCGAGCGCGAGGTGTGGCGGTGGGAGTACCTCAACGGCGTGCCGCTGCCGGACAACTATGACCGGGCCGTCTGCCAGCATCACCGCCGTCTCGTCGTCGACATCCGGCAGCCCGGCATCATCGAGATGATCGAGGCCGGGCAGTACCATGGAAGCCTGGACGGCCCGTTCGAGTGCAAGGGCGACGCGGTGCGCCTGGTGCGCAAGCTCCGCCGCGAGGTGCTGCGGACGGAGCGCCTTTCCCTGCCACTCTCGCTTGCCACCACCCTCGTCCTTCCCGGCCTGTTGCCCGACGATGCCGATTGGAAGGCGGAGCACTGGTCGGCCGACTACCTCGCGGTGCTGGCCCAGCTGGACAGGATGAGCACGCGGGTCGAGCGCAAGCCGAAGGTGGTGGTGGAGTACCTGGCCATCGGCACGGCAGGCAAAAAAGCGGCCTGAACCGGCCGGCGTTCCCGCGTCGGCGCCGCAGCGGCACCATGATGCATCGTGGCAGCGCCGCCAGCGGACGCGAAGCTCCGAAGTTGGAGGCAAGCGGCGAAGGAGGGATCAGGGCAGCCTGCGGCCGTCCCTGGCCCGCGGCAACCCCGTTGGAGGGGCACCCCTCCCCTTAGGTACCTTTTGCGCCCGGCGCGGCCGGGCGCGGCCCGGAGTCCCGCCATCTCGCGATTTTCGGGTTTCGAAAAACGCCGGTTTGGTTTGGTCGAAAGGGCGCCAAAAAGCCCTTTCCGACGCGTTTCGGGTCGCCTCAAACCCCGCCTTACCGCTTTCCGGATCGCCGCCTCAGTTTGCAACCCGTTGTTTCAGCAAGGAGAACGACCGTGAGTGAAAACGCATACAGAACACAACCCAAACCGAACACCAGCTTCCCGGAAGTGACCGGCCAAACCGCTGCCGACCTGCTCGGCTGTTCGGCGCCGTGGATCCGCAAGCTCGAGGTGCAGGGCTCTGTGGAACGAAAAGAGAACGGCCTGTTCGATCCCTTCCAGGTCGCCCTCGGCTACATCAAGTTCCTGAAGGATGCCGAGCGCCGCAGCAGCAAGACGGAGGTCGGCAAGCTCAAGGAGGCCGAGCAGCTGCGCAAGCTGCAGATCGAGAACGCCAAGGCGATCGGCCAGTTGGTCGACGTGGAAACGGTGGAGCTGGCCTTCGCCGAGATGTTCATGCTGTGCCGCAACGCGATCAGCGGCGTGCCGGCCGGCGTCATCCGCGACCTGAAGGTGCGGGCCGAGATCGAGAAGCTGCAGGACGCGGCCTTCGAATAGATCCAGAAGGGCTTCGCGGCTCTGATGGAGAGAGGACCGCCCGGCGAGCTGCTGACTGACGACGAGGCCGACGACGAGGGCGAGGACGTCGCCGCGGCCTGACACCTCGTCCGGACCGGCCGCCCATCCTCACAGCCCAGGTTCAACCGCCCGGCTGCGACCGCGCTCGGGCCTTCTCGCTTCAAGGAAGCACCACCATGCCGATCTCCGACATCATCGCCGCCGGCGGCGGCAAGCCTGCCTCGTCCGGCACCTCGGCGATCGTCGCCATGCTCGAGCGGAAGAACTGCGACCCGACCACCGTGCGCCAGATCCAGCGCCTCGCCGGCATCGTCAGCTCCGCCTTTGGCGCTGATCCGGCGCCGAGGGAGCACGCCACCCCCGGATGTGGTCCCCGACCGGCTGCCGATGGCTGACCGGGTGGCGGAGATGCCGGCGGTGCTCCGTGCGATCTGGCGGGGCGACGGGAGAAGCGGGTTGGCCGCCTCCGGATGTTTGAGGGTGCTGCCTCCAACCCGTGTTGGCTTCCTATCTCGCGTCCAGGGCAGCATCGAACCGTTCGCGCAGATAACGTCCGATCGCGTCCAAGGACACCTCTGCGGTGCGGACCGTGCCGATGCCGGACTGGAACACGTGCGGCATGCCCTGCCAGATCGCCAGCGTCACCACCACCCCCGCTGCGCGCGCCGCTTCGGCGTAGCGTCGAGCGTCGTCGAGCAGCACCTCGTCGTCGCCAACGTCGATGCGGACCGGTGGCAAGCCACTCAAGGGTGCGTGGAGCGGTGAAGCGCGCCAGTCGGCAGGGTCGGCGCCGTCGAGATACTCCGCCGCCATGCCGGCCAGCGCGTCGCGGCTCAGCACGGGATCGGCATCGGCCCGCGTCCGCATGCTGTCGCCGGTGAGCGCGAGGTCGGCCCAGGGCGACAGCACCGTCGCACAACAGGGCTGGCGCAGGATGCGGTCCTGGGCGGCAAGCGACAACACCGCCAGCGCGAGGCCGCCTCCGGCGGAGTCGCCGGCCAAGGCGATCGCGCTGCTGCCCTCCTGCGCAAGGCTGCGATAGGCCGCCCAGACGGCGTCCAACGCAGCGGGGAAGGGGTGCTCCGGTGCCAGCGGATAATCCGGCACGAAGGCATCGGCCTGCGCGCGGCTGGCGAGCTGACCCGCCAGCTTGCGGAACGGAAAGGCCGAGCCGAGCACGTAGCCGCCGCCGTGCGCGAAGAGCAGCCGGGCGCCCGGCCGCGCACCATCTGGGCGGCACCACCAACCCGGAACGCCGCCGACCGTGCCCGGTTCGTAGCGCAGGCCGGGGGCGCCAGGTGTCATCTCGATCATCGCATCGAACCCGGCACGATCCCGCGGCCCGGCGTCCTCGCTCTCGGCCTCACCGCCGTTTCCCGCTGCTGTCGTCCGGCGCTCGGCCATCAGCGCGACGTCCTCGGCCGCTGGCGGGTGGACGGTCGTCGTTCCGAGCCCGTTGTCAGCCATCGCATCCACGCCCATGCTCTCCCTCCCATTCGCAATCGATCGTGCTCGTCATCGCCGGCCGCACCGTCACCACAGGAACGGCGGCAAGCTGTCTAAGACGGTACGAGGCGGTCTGATCGGAGTTGCGATCAGCTTCGGGCCGTTGGCAATGGCTGGCGCGCTTCGTGGTATCGAGGCGATACCCAGGGAGGCGCGCTTCGAATGAGGGCGGCTGCCCTCGGATGACCGCTCTTCACCCCAGCGCGGACATGAACGTTTGTTGGCTTGGGGTGGACCGGCGTCCTTAACGTGTCGCCCCGCTGGCTTCGGCCGGCGGGCTTTCGTCGTTATTGGGCATTGATCTCAGCTCGGTCACCCGGAGGTCTACCGACGCAACCCGGCCTGAAAAGCTTTGGCAAAAACTGGCGAAAGAGATGCAGCATTACCTCTATTCTATATTGTACTCTGACCCATTGACACCATGTCCGGCCAGCAAAGCCAGTTGGAGCTACGTCGTGTCACCTGAAAATAAGCCCGCAACCGTTGCAACGGAAGTCCTCATCGCCCCGACTACGAACATTCTCTCCGCCTATGTCAGCAAGAACTCAGTCCCGGCGGCTGAGCTGCACGCTCTGATCTCCGGCGTTCATGCCGCCTTAGAATCGCTCGTGAGTGCGCCGACAGCTGTTGTTGCGCAGGCGCCGACACCCGCGGTTTCGGTCAAGAAGTCCGTCCACAATGACTTCCTCGTCTGCCTGGAGGACGGTAAGAAGTTCAATTCGCTGGCCGGCACCTTGCCACGCTCGGCCTGACGCCGGATGAATACCGGGCGAAGTGGGGCTTGGCGAGGGACTACCCGATGGTGGCGCCGTCCTATTCGGCGACGCGGTCGCAGCTGGCCAGGAGCAGCGGGCTTGGTCGGCCTTGGACCGCGGCGCGACGTCCGGCCGGCACCACCGTCGAGCAGAGCGCGCCCCATGGGCGGCAAAAAAGGCGGCCTGATACGAAGGCGAGGGACAATCGCACTGCTGGCAAGGTCCGCGCGGGCTGATCGCTTGGCGGCGAACTCGCCCAGCGTCACGCCCGCAGCCTGAAGCGCTGCCATGACCAGGGGCGACCGCCACGATGCAGCTACGACAATATACTAACGATCGCGCGGGATCAGCCGAAGCCGATTGCGGACCGCGTCGGTTAGGCCAGGGAAACGGTCGGATCGGGCACTCTCGTCTCAGAAAAGCACGATCGGTGCGCGACTTATAGATTCGTGCACTGAAGCGCCACGAAACAGAGACACCAGGAATGTGTTTAGTCCCGGCATTTGGTGGAGTGGATCGACTGTGAACCGATCCGGCTCGGCTGTCCAGCGCTTGCAGATGAACTCGTAGGGCGTGAGGCCTTTCAACGTCTTCAGGCGCCGGCCGAAATTATAAGCGGCAATGAAGTCCCGCAGATGTGTTTCGAGCTGCCGGTGGCTGTCGTAGTGGTAGCGCTTGACCGTCGCTTCCTTGATGGTCCTGTTCATTCGCTCGACTTGCCCGTTGGTCCAGGGATGCTTCACCTTGGTCAGCCGATGCTCGATGTTGTTCTCACGACAGCGCATGTCGAACATGTGGGTCATGTACGTCGCCGTTGG
>CAXTMA010000323.1:0-2869 GCA_964245015.1 uncultured Beijerinckiaceae bacterium
GAACGTCAGCTTCCAGAAAGCGTCTTTGCAGCCATGAGCGACCGACTTGGGCGCACTGCCGACGGAGCAAGTCGAGCGTCTTGCCTATGTCAGCGGCACTTTCTGCCGAACGGGATCTCTGCCGGTCGCCGAGAGGAGGATGACCTCTGCGGCTCCACGCTCACGATCGCCGCATCGAGAGCCTGTGGCGGTGGATCGCGAATTCTCATATGAAGAAAGGGATACCGTGATGCCGGATGGGCAATCCCTTAAGTGCTGACCAACGAGCGGGTGCTGCGACCTGAACCATGTCGCGGCATCCGCTCCGGCTTACCCCCGCTCGGGCTCGCCGGCGCGTGAGGGCCTGCCACCGAGTGGTCAGAACCAAGGATGGTCGAAGGTGAGGACCGATGGGCGATGCTTTCGACCCTGCGGCAGGAGAAGCGGAGCGGAGGAAGGCAATGGAAGGAGGTCCGCCCGACAGGGCGCCCCTCATCGATCGGAGCATGGCGGTGGCGGTCATCACCCTGGCGCGCTACCTCGTCCGGCGCGACCCCGGCGCCGTGATCTACCTCCGGGACGCCTTGGAGCAGGCCAAGGCTGCGGGTCTCTCCACCACCGAGCTGGCCACCCTGGCGCTGGTGGTGCGCGCCGTCGGCGGGGCGTGAGCCTCGGACCCCGCTGCCGCGGCCATGCCGAAGATCGATCAGGCCCACGCCACCGCGACGCGATCAGGGCCAGGCCGGCCGGAACGTGACATGTCGGTCGACCGTGGCGCGTCGAGCTGGCGAGGTCAGGCTGGATCGTGTTCCGACCGGGGAGGCTTGCCCCCAGGCTACAGCATCCTGCGCGCGTCGGCGATGATCTTACGCGACTTGGCCAACTGCTCGGCGAGGGTCTGGTCGCCGGGCGCCGGGTGCTCCCCCGCCGTCGGCGGTCCCGTGCCGGACGCGACAGGGTGGTCGAGCCCGGGTGTCTTTGCCATCCGCCACCTCCCCGACCTCTTCCGATCCGGCGCGTCACCGATCAGACCTGCGGTCACACCGGCTTGAGGAAGGCCACGTTCACCGTCAGCTCGTCGCCCTGGTAGATGTCGAGCGTGTAGGTGGCATGGTCGTCGGACCAATGCTTGCGCACCGCGATCCGCTTCGGCTCGCCCCACAGCGCGTCGAAGACGAGGCCCTCGCCGTCGTCGTCGACCTTCCCCACCCGGACCGCGATCTTGTGGGTGCCGTAGGCGATCCGCTTGGCCGTGCCACCGACGTCGAGCACCACGGTGGCGCCCTCGCCGCTCTGCCACACGCCGGCGACGTCGCCCAGCATGGCATCGGCGGGGTTGGCCGCTTTGACCAGCACCAGTGCGAGGAACGCGACGGCCGCGACCGGCCCGCACACCCACACCGGCGCCATGAAGCGCAGCGCCGGCCACATCGTCTCGCCGAGTACCCGGTGCCGATACAGATCGGTCTTGAGCCGCTGCGCGCAGAACATCAGCACAAAGCCGCCGGGCAGGCCGACGACGTGCGACCCCTGTTCCCACTGCGCGATCCCGATCACGGTGTAGACGAGCCACGCCGCGGTGACGATGACCAGCGCCTTGCGCCACATCCCAAGGCAGAGATAGGCGAGCGGGCCGAGCAAGCCGAGCCAGCTCCACCGCAGCTTGCGCGGGTTCGCCTCGATGGCGGTGAAGGTCTTGGCCCAGCGGCCGTGGTCGGCGGCGGGCGGCCCGGACGGCTGCGCCGGGGCGAGCGCCTCGGCCAGCCGCCGCCAGTGCGCGCCGTCGCCCTTGCGCCAGACCGGGGTGTCGCCGTCCAGCGGCCCGCCGGAGGCGAGCCGGTGCAGCTCCGCCGCCGACACCGGACCGGACGTGCCGCCGGCGGCGCGGTACCACCACTCGCCGTCGGCCGGCGAGGCGAGGTCGTTGGCCGCGTCAAGAGTCATGCTCATCATTCACTCCACGCTGGTTCGGATCGTTGAGGCGCAAGGCGGGCGGGACGGCTGATTGAGGGCACAGCGAGGCGGTAGGGGCCCCGGTCACGCGGGCGGCGGAACGTCGAGGAGGTGCCCGCAGTCGTCGCCGGGGCAGGTGTAGGCGCCGACGTAGTCGGCCCAGACCGGCTCGGCCTTCATCATCGACAGGATGATCTCGGGCAACGAGCCGTATGAGCGCTCGGCCTCGCCGCGCTCGACCACCCTCATTGCCAGCATCACCGTCTCGCCGGCCCTCGTGAACCGGTCGACGTCGCCGATGTGCACGAACAAGGGCTGCAGTTCGGATCCGAACAGGGCGACCTTGTCGGTCAGCATCCGCGCGAACTTGGTTCGCACCACGGCGAAGCCAAGCTTCTGGAAATGGTACGGGTTGGTGCGCACGTCCTCGAGCGTGGTGAAGTGCTCGAGCCGTACCTTGGTGCCGAGACGCGCCAGCTGCAGGTCGGGGCGGGCGAGGAAGGCGGCATCGCGGGCGGCCGCGGCGGCGGCCTGCTCCTGCGAAGCCTTCAGCTCGGCGGCGGCCTTGTCGCGCGCCGCCTGCTCGCGCGCCGCCCGGAGCTCGCGCTCGCGGGCGTCGCGGGTGCGGATCTCGGCGAGCTGCGCCTCATGCTGCGCCTGAGCACGCAATGCAACGGCGTGGCGGTCGCCGATGCGGTTGGTAATGCCGGCGGAGGCGTCCACCGCGCCGCGGTCGAGGTCGAAGCGCGCCTTGAACTCGCCGTCGTTGGACTGGAACCACACGCCCCGGATCCGGCGCGGCGGTCCGAGCGGCTGCTGCGGCAGCGCCGAGGTGCGGTCGCAATATGCGGCGGTACGCTGGGCGGACTGCCGGAAGTACTCGGCATCGGGGCCGGCCTCGTAGTCCGCCCGGCGCTCGGCGGGGATGGCGTAGCTC
>CAXTMA010000323.1:2879-4732 GCA_964245015.1 uncultured Beijerinckiaceae bacterium
CGCATGGCCTGCTCGCGCGCCGCGCGGAGCTCGCGCTCGCGGGCGTCGCGGGTGCGGATCTCGGCGAGCTGCGCCTCGTGCTGCGCCTGCGCGCGCAGTTCCGCGACGTGGCGGTCGCCGATCCGGTTCACCACGCCGGCAGAGGCATCCACCGCGCCGCGGTCGAGGTCGAACAGCACCTTGAACTCACCGTCGTTCGTTTTGAACCACACGCCCCTGATCCGGCGCGGCGGCCCGAGCGGCTGCTGCGGCAGCGCCGAGGTGCGCTCGCAGTATGCGGCGGTGCGCTGGGCGGCTTGCCGGAAGTACTCGGCGTCGGGGCCGGTCTCGTAGTCCGCCCGGTGCTCGGCGGGGATGGCGTAGCTCAGCACCGGCGTGTGCTTCCACAGGAAGAACTGTTCGCAGTCGACCTGGGCGCCACCGAACTTGTCGGCGCGCGCCGGGCCAGCGCTGAGGGCGCAGGCGGCGGCGAGCAGAAGGGGAAGAGTCGGCGGGATCGCGCGGGACGGTGTGGTCGGCATGAGCGGGCTCTGGGATCACGGGTGGTCGGTGATCGCCAGGGTTGCGCGTCACGCGTTAAGATATCCCTCCGATCATATGGAGCTTTCCACGCCATCGCCGTCCAACCTGGCCGATGGCGGCGACCAACTCGGCCCGGGCGCTGCTGGCCCGCAATCTCCGACGGATCCGGCTGGAGCGCGGCCTGACGCAGGAAGCACTGTCGCACGTGAGCGGCGTGATGCAGTCGCACCTCAGCGAGATCGAGGCGGGCAAGCGCAATGCCTCGGTCGACCTGATCGGCGCCATCGCGCTGGCGCTCGCCGTGCCGGTCGCGGCGTTGTTCGCCGAATTGGAGCAGGACGGTTCCGTCAAGCGTTAAGTCGCCCGGAGCACGACGACCGGCGGGAGGGGACGGGCTGTTCCGGTCCTGCGGGTTGCGAGACCTTGGGGACCACGCGTCCGATCTCCTGATTTATCCAGCGATGGGCAGCAAATGTTCGGCCGGGATGTTTGCCCGGTCTCGCAGGGCGAAGTGCCCGATGCAGGATCGCGAGGGATGCCCCGCGCGGCCATTCGGCTCTCCGCGCGGGCCACCAAGGCGATCTCGCCGGCGAGCACCATTGCCACCCCGTGATCCTTGCCGTCTCCGTCGCGCCGTCACCCGAGAACGTTGGTTCATGCACGGTCAGGAACCCGCCAAGTCCGAACGGTCGACCGCCGACTCCCGCGCGAGTGAGGTACGCAGCGCCAGCACCTCCTGCCGGCCGCTCTCCACCAGCAGCTCGACGAGCTCCAGCCGACCCCCGATGGCGCGGAACACGCTGCCGAACGCCTCGAAGTCGTCGTCTTGATTGGCCCGCGCGGCGAGTTCGCCGGCCCGGACCAGCCGTTTGGCCTCGAGCAGGGCCGTCTCGCCGTCGCCGTCGAAGATCGAGCCGCGATCCCGCTCCAAGTGCGTCTCCTCCGGGCTCATCGCACCAGCTCCGGCCCTGGCGGGGCTGTTATCTCCCGACCGCACCAAGGGTCCTGCCCCTCTCTTCGCATCCCATTCGTCCTGACGTTCGCGGGGGCTGCCCTTCGCTTCCCCTCTGCTCACCCCGCCTCGCCCTCGCGCCTCACCCAGCCAGTTGGAGCCGGCACGCGCCGCAGAGTCCCTCTGCCCGTGCGGGAGCACGCGCGCCCTTCCCGGAACAATCTGGTCCCGCGCGAGCAGATTGCTCCCGCAAGGGCAGCTGTGCTCTCCCAGCTCCGTCGCATACCGGTCCTCGCCGACGCCCAGCCGCCTTCACCTGAGTGGCCTCGGTCTGCCGATGCAGCTCCTCACCCGTGCCGGCTACTGTTCAGTGCAGGAC
>CAXTMA010000324.1:0-4712 GCA_964245015.1 uncultured Beijerinckiaceae bacterium
GGGAGTAGCTCAGTTGGTTAGAGCGCCGGCCTGTCACGCCGGAGGTCGCGGGTTCGAGTCCCGTCTCTCTCGCCACCCGGCCGCGCGGCGCCGGCAGACCCTGAGGCAGACTGGCCTTAAAGGAGCGGGCGCCGTCCCCAGAGCCCGCGGTCGACCCGACCATGTTCGATCAGCCTGCCCTCGTCGAGGACGTGGAGGCAGCGCTCCTTGATCTCGATGGCGCCGTCCTCGCGGATCTTCTGCAGCGTCTTGTTGGTGTGCACCAGCGACAGGCCGAGCGTATCGGCGATGTGCTGCTGTCGGATCGGCAGTTCGATCGCGTTGTCGTGCACCAGCCCGACGTGGCGGCCCCGGTCGTAAAGGTGCCAGAGCAGGTAGGCGATGCGCTCGAAGGCGGTGCGCTGCCCCAGCGTCAACAGTTGTTGCTCGAAGGATCGCTCCTCCTGGGCGGCGAGCCAGGTGATGTCATAGGCGAGTCGGGGATATTCGCCGTAGAGTTCCCAAAGACGGTCGCGCTCGAACTGGCACAGCTTGACGTCGGTCAGCGTCTCGATGCCGTGGCCCATGGTGTCGTCCAGCGTCGCCTGCAGGCCGAGGAAGTCGCCGGGCAGACCGAAGTTGATGATCTGCCGCCGGTTGCCTTCCAGCGTGCGGAAGCGGAACACCCAACCCGTCAGCACGGTGAACAGGCATGTCTCGTGCTGGTTCTCGTCAAGGATGCGCTCGCCCGCCCGCGCCGAGCGCTCGCCGGCCTTGAAGCGCTGGATGAAGTCGATCTCCTCGTCGGTGCGATCCTTGAAGATGGGGAGGGCGCGCAGCGGGCAGGCGTCGCAGGAGGTGGTTGCGGGTATCGTTGAGCCGGTCATGGACGCACGCGGTCGTTGGCATCGCAGCACGGCAGCATACACGCGCGCGGAGCGCCAATCCCAGCCATATCAGTTGCGATCGACGGCCGGATCGCTGCGGGTCGGGGTGGGCAACCTGGGCGGATTGTTGAGCCGGCGGTCGAGGTAGCGGCCAACCTCCTCGACGAGCGGCTCGACGCGGTTCTCGAAGAAGTGGTTGGCGCCGGCGATCACGGCGTGCTCGATCACGATGCCCTTCTGCGTCTTCAGCTTCTCGATGAGGCCGGTGACCTCCTTGAGCGGCGCGACCCGGTCGATGTCGCCGTGCACGAACAGCCCCGACGAGGGGCAGGGGGCGAGGAAGGAGAAGTCGAAGCGGTTGGCCGGCGGCGCCACCGAGATGAAGCCCTCGATCTCCGGCCTGCGCATCAGCAGTTGCATGCCGATCCAGGCGCCGAACGAGACGCCCGCGATCCAGCAGGCGCGTGCTTCCGGGTGCACGGACTGCGCCCAGTCGAGCGCCGCCGCCGCGTCCGACAGTTCGCCCGCGCCATGATCGAAGCCGCCCTGGCTGCGTCCGACGCCGCGGAAGTTGAAGCGCAGCACGGAAAACCCGCGCTCGGCGAAGGCATAGTACAGGTTGTAGACGATCTGGTTGTTCATCGTGCCGCCGAACTGCGGGTGGGGATGCAGCACGATGGCGATGGGTGCGTTGCGCCGCTGCGCCGGGTAGAACCGGCCTTCGAGACGGCCGGCGGGGCCGTTGAAGATGACTTCAGGCATGGGACCTCTTTTTGGCAGGACATGCACCAGGACATCGTGCGGCGGGGCGTCGTGCGACAGCACATCATGCATCAGGACATCATGCAGCAGGACATGGAGCCGTTGCTTCGATCTCCGGCGATCGCGTGGCAGCCTGTCCCTTGACGTGAGACGGACCGGCGGCTAGATCGTTAGAATAATTCTAACACTTTCGACACCCGGCCGGCAGCGTGCCCTGTTTCTCGACCTCGCTCTGGTGACCTCGCGCGGTGCGGGATTGGAAGGGTTCGCTTCCCTCTAGCATGGCGGCAGCCGGGTTTTGCAAGCTATTCGGGCAGGTAAGCGAATGGGCGGCCTGATCTCACATGTGTTTGGGGCGCGCCCGCACGGCGGTGCAGCCCGGATGCGCCACGAAGCGCGGTGGCCGGGGCGGGTAGGGCGAGCGTGACAGCCGGATGGGTGAAGCGACGTTGAACGCGCGCAGCTATCTCGACCACAACGCGACGACGCCGCTGCGGCCGGAGGCGCGCGCCGCCATGGTTGAGGCGTGCGGTCTCGCCGGCAATCCCTCGTCGGTTCATGCCGAAGGCCGGGCCGCCCGCGCCGTACTCGACGTGGCCCGCCGCGCGGTGGCCGCCATGGTCGGCACCGGGCTGCAAGACATCATCTTCACCTCCGGTGGTACGGAGGCCTTGAACATGGCGCTGACGCCCGGGCTGAGTCCCTCCGGGTTTCCCAACCGCCTCGCCCGGCTGCTCGTCGGGGCCGGCGAGCACCCGGCCGTGATGAGCGGGCACCGCTTCGGTGGGGCGGTGGCGACCGTTCCGCTGGATTCCGACGGCCGGCTCGACCTCTTCGCGCTCGACCAACTGATCGCCGGCGAACCGGTGCTCCTTGCGATCCAGGCGGCCAACAACGAGACCGGCGTGGTGCAGCCGGTGCGCGAGGCTGCCGAACGCGTCCACGCCGCCGGCGGCCTGGTGGTGTGCGACGCCGTGCAGGCGGCCGGCAAGATCGCCTGCGACTTCGCCTCGCTGGGCGCCGATGCGCTGGCGATCTCGGCGCACAAGTTCGGCGGCCCGAAAGGCGTCGGCGCCCTTTGTTTTGCGCGGGGGGGACCCCATCTTGAAGAAGGCGTCGTCCGCGGCGGCGGTCAGGAACGCGGCCTGCGGGCGGGGACCGAGAACATTGTCGGTATCGCCGGTATGGGCGCGGCTTGCGCTCCCGCTGAAGCCGAACGCTCCGCGCGCGCAGTCTTGCTCAGCCGCTGGCGCGTTGCCGTCGAGGACGTCGTTCTCGCGAGCGTACCGGCGGCGGTCGTCTTCGGCCGGGATGTCGAACGTTTGCCCAACACCGCCTGTTTCGCGCTCCCTGGGATCGACGCGCAGGTGCTGCTGATGGGCCTCGACCTTGCCGGCGTGGCGGTGTCGGCCGGCTCGGCCTGCGCCGCCGGGGTCCTTAAGCCCTCGCACGTTCTGGCCGCGATGGGTGTCGATCCCGGTCTCGCCACGCGCGCGCTGCGGGTCAGCCTGGGGTGGACGACGCTGGCGAGCGACATCGATGCTTTCGCGGGCGCGTTCGCGAAGGCTGTGGGGACAATCAGGCCGCGTGTCGCGGCCTAGGCAGGCTGTCGCAGGGCTGCTGAACAAGGCCGCCCGTCGCGGCAAAGAAGCGAGCCAACCGGCCGGTGCCGGCGGGGCTCAAGGAGAGTTGCATGGCAGCCGTTCAGGAGACCGTCGAGCGCGTCAAGTCGATCGACGTCACCGAATACAAGTACGGGTTTTCCTCCATCATCGAGATGGACAAGGCGCCGGCGGGTCTCAACGAGGACATCGTCCGCCTGATCTCGTCCAAGAAGAACGAGCCGGACTGGCTGACCGAGTGGCGGCTGGAGGCTTATCGCCGCTGGCTGACCCTTGAGGAGCCGGACTGGGCGCGGGTGAACTACCCACGGGTGAAGTTCGACGAGTTGCATTACTACGCCGCACCCAAGAGCCACAGCGGACCGAAGTCGCTCGCCGATGTCGATCCCGAGCTGCTGAGGGTTTACGAGAAGCTCGGCATCCCGCTCTCCGAGCAGGAACTGCTGGCCGGCGTCGAGGGCGCCTCGCAGCGTCGTGTCGCGGTGGACGCCGTGTTCGACTCGGTCTCGGTCGTGACCACCTTCAAGAACGAGTTGGCCAAGGCCGGCGTGATCTTCTGCCCGATCTCGGAAGCGGTGCACACCCATCCCGAGCTGGTGAAGAAGTACCTCGGCTCCGTGGTGCCGACCTCCGACAACTACTATTCGACGCTGAACGCCGCCGTCTTCTCCGACGGATCCTTCGTCTACATCCCCAAGGGCGTGCGCTGCCCGATGGAGCTGTCGACCTACTTCCGCATCAACGAGCAGAACACCGGGCAGTTCGAGCGCACCCTGATCATCGCCGACGAGGGATCCTACGTCAGCTACCTCGAAGGCTGCACCGCGCCCAAGCGCGACGAGAACCAGCTCCATGCCGCCGTGGTCGAATTGATCACCCACGACGATGCCGAGATCAAGTATTCCACGGTGCAGAACTGGTATCCCGGCGATGCCGAGGGCAAGGGCGGCATCTACAACTTCGTGACCAAGCGCGGCGATTGCCGCGGCAAGAACTCGAAGATCTCGTGGACGCAGGTCGAGACGGGATCGGCGATCACCTGGAAGTACCCGTCCTGCATCCTGCGCGGCGACGGCTCGCGCGGCGAGTTCTACTCGATCGCCATTTCCAACGGGCACCAGCAGGTCGATTCCGGCACCAAGATGCTGCACCTGGGCAAGAACACCACCAGCCGCATCATCTCCAAGGGGATCTCGGCCGGGCATTCGCAGAACACCTATCGCGGACAGGTTTCGGCCCACCGCAAGGCGACGGGCGCGCGCAACTTCACCAACTGCGACTCGCTGCTGATCGGCAACAACTGCGGGGCGCACACCGTGCCCTACATCGAGGCACGCAACGACTCCGCGCAGTTCGAGCACGAGGCGACCACCTCGAAGATTTCCGAGGACCAGCTGTTCTACTGCCAGCAGCGCGGCCTGTCGGGCGAGGAGGCGACGGCGCTGATCGTCAACGGCTTCGT
>CAXTMA010000325.1:0-4702 GCA_964245015.1 uncultured Beijerinckiaceae bacterium
TGCGAGCAACCCGAGCGAGGCTCAGGCTCCTTGCTTGTCGTGAGAGGAGGAAGTGTTGCACGTTCGGGTCCGCGTTTTCCGCTAACCCTGGTGATAAGCGCGTCTTCCACCAACGTCAACATAAAACGCAAGCCTTGACGCTTTTTGTGCTTCTCGCTATCAGGCTTGTATGATGCCGGAACAATGTCGCGCAGCTCGCGCGTGGCTAGACATGTCGCAGGCCGATCTTGCCAGCGCCGCGAACGTCTCGCACTCGACGATAAGGGATTTTGAGAAGGGCAACCGCAGGCCGATCGCGGCAACTCTAGCGGCAATGAAAGCTGAGCTGGAGAAGCGAGGGGTCGTCTTCGTGGACGGTGACGGCGCAAAAGGGATTTCCGTATCTAGCAGGTAGAACGACACAGCCCCTAATCGCTGGACGCGCATCAAGGGCATGTTTAGGATAAATTGCGGAGACGGCCCGACTCGAACGGGCAACCAGGGACCTAGCAAGAACCTGCTCTATCCAGTTGAGCTACGTCTCCGAAATGGGGTGGAGGTAGAGGGAGTCTAACCCTCAGGGCCGTGGCTGGAAATCCTGGTCCCGCACTCGCTACCCCCGAGAGGCCCCCGCCATTAACGGGGGCCTCTTCTCCTCAAGGATCGTGGATGTATCGCAAATTTGTTATGTCAGCGCAAGAGGCTGTTATCGCAAATTTGAAATTGTTCACTTGACGCTTCGCTGGACGTTTCGCTACAGTGCGGTCGACGATCGGCGCACTGGAATCCGCCATGTCTACGAGAGCGCGCATCCGCAGATCCAAGCCAAGTTCCTATCTCGGCTTCGTACTCTGGCGCTTCTCGAAATCCGTGATTGGAAAGAGCCGCACCTCAAGGTGCTGACCAACCAGAGCGGACTATCGGAAATCAGGTTCAAAGCGCGTGGCGTGCAACAACGCCCCCTTGGGTTCCGCTCCGGCGAAGCGGAGTACACCCTTTTGCTTTGGGCCACAGAGCGCGGCAACAAGTTCGTGCCGCTTAGCGCTTGCGACACCGCACAAGAGCGAATGGCCCTAGCGAAGGCCGACAGGAGGACAACCGATGACCTATGGCTTGCCTTGGAGTGAGGCATTCATTAGCCAGATCAGCGATAAGGAGATCAGAGACGAGTTTGTCTCCGATCAAATCCGCTCGCGTATTGCTCTCCTAGTCCGCGCATTGCGTGAGCAACCCGATCGTGGTTGGTCTCAAACCGAACTCGGCAAGCGAATGGGCAAGCCGCAGAATGTCGTGTCGCGTCTTGAAGATCCTGATTACGGCAGAATGAGCCTAGCAACTCTTCTTGAGGTCGCTAACGCCTTCGATCTTCCGCTTTGGGTTGATATCCCAGAATGGGAGGATTGGCTGCGTCGGATCAAGGATGTTCCTAATAGTGCAACCAATCGTGAATCATTCAATGCAGATAAGCTTGCATTGGAAGCGCGAGAAGCGAGAGCAAATAATCGACATAGAGTATGTTCTTTACTCTCTGTCACCAGTTCTGCTCCGGCAACAACTCAGGGATATTCAGTCAAAGCATACGCAAGCGGATGAAGGATCTTGAGAGAGAGGGCATTGGAGCCGTCGTGATCTTTTGCGAAGAGATCCGAGAAGAAATGCACGGGAAAAGCATCATGATTGGTGTTTTTCCCGGTTATGAAATGACTTTCCCGACCGGAGCAATACCCTGCTTGCTGCCAAAGTTTGCGCTTTGCCTGAAGTATTACGAGAATAAAAGCACCTTTCCTACATTTAAAAACATTAAAGTTTTTGCCCCAAAAATTATTAATCCTATTATTGACTTCAGCATTGATGATCTGACCATACAGCAAGGTATAAATAGCGCCACTGATGAACTGCCCCTTTGTGGTTATACACTAAACATCACCATGAGCCCGCTTCCGATAGCGTCGGAGGGTAAAATAATGGTGTATGGCTACAATGATGATTGCAGAATCCGGCTTGGTACAATGAAGGTGAAGATTGATCCAAATCTTACCCAGCCGACAATTGCTTTGAACCCACTCTTGCCACAACCACTTAAGAGTAATTAGTATTTAAGTGGTACACAAAAATGGCTTGCTTATCTGCCCAAAGCATGGCTGGGTTCGGCATCACAGGCAAAGAAGGCTCCGACCTTCCCGGATCGGGGCCGCCGGCTCGGAAAAACCAAAGAGGCTCGCGTACTTCACAAATGGGTCAATGATTCCATTGCACAGCGCCCCGCGCGAGGACGCGCTACATTCGCGGTCATTCCGCCCGATCCGGGCTTGCATCTCACGGACTACTTCGACCACCCGTTATCGATCGGCTGTCGATTTGAAGACGGTTCATCGTTCAGCATCGCTCTCGACCGGACTGAAACGGCGCGGTTGATGCTCCTTCTCAACGGAGACGAGAGACTCGTCCGATGGGCGGAAACCGTTGCGTTCAGCGACCAGCAGAAAGCGGAGCGCCTAAAACGGGACGAGTAGGCCGGCATTGCTTCTTGGTGAGTTTGCTACCTAACTCCGGGAATGTGTTTCGGCGCGGGGTCCCAATGCCGATCGGCATCCTAAGCCTTTGAATGTACATGGGCCAGGGGGGACCCGTACCGATGCCGTTTAACGCCCCCGCCGCGCTGGTGCGGGCGCTGGCCGACGCCGCAGTGCGGCGGTCGATCACCGATCCAACGACGCTCGAAGCAGGTTGCAATCACCGTCCGTCGGTCTCAGCAGTGCCGCCGGGGGCGGCGGAGCGGAGCGCCTGTGCCTCGCGTCGGGCGGCACGGGCCTCGGCGGGGTCGCCGGCCCGCCGCCGCACGTCGGCACTCCTTTCCAGGATGGCGGCGAGGGCGCGCTGCCACCGTTCGTTGCCGGGATCGCGCTGCAGCAGCTCGCGGCGCAGCGCCACCGCTTCCCCAACGCACAGCTGCGCGCCTTTATTGTCGCCGGCGAAAAGCTGCACCTCGGCGAGGTTCATCAGGGCGGCGGACAGCCTGCCGAGACGGTCAAGATCGGCCGCGTCCGCCTTCACCAGGGCGCGCCGCAGCGCCACCGTCTCCTCGCGCGCGGCGACGGCGCCGCGCAGGTCACCGGCTTTCACCCTGAGGTCGCCGAGGTGGCCCATGTCGAGGGCAAGCTCGCTCTGCGCGACGGCGTTGGCGGCATCGTGGGCGAGCCGCGCCCTGTCGGCGACGACGCGACGCTCCTGTGCTTGCAGGGCGTCGCCCCCCTCTGCCGGCGCCCCCTCGTCGCGGCGCGGTGCCGGTGGCTTGGCCGCGTGCGCAGGCTCGGCGCCGACAAGCGGTGCGGCGGTCGGGCCGGCGGCGGTCGTGACGCTCGGCGGAGCCTTCGGAGACGGCGGCTTCCCACCCGCGAGGCGCGCGGGCTCAGCGCGGTCGACGCCCTCGGACAGTTCGGTGACATCGGCGAGGCGCTTGCCGCCTTCCGACCCGTTCTTGCCCAGCGCGTCATGGATCGTCACCGCTTCCGCGCGATAGCTCTGCGCTGCTTCGGCGTCGCCGCTGCGCTGGGCCGCCTCGGCCATGTGGTCGAGCGCATGCATCAGGTCGCGTTGCCAGATCGCGTTGCCGCCGTCGCGCGCGGCGAGCACCCGGGCAACCTTGAGCTTCTCGGCGAAGGCGGCCTCGGCTGCCGCCCTGTCCCCCATGCGCTGCGCCAGCGAGCCCGCCCGGCCGAGCGCCAGCGACAGGTCGCGCTGCCGGCCAGTGTTCTCGGGATCGCGCCCGGCCAGCCCGCGGGCGATCTGCAGCGCCTCGTCGTAGAGGGCCTTGGCCGCGCCATCATCGCCATCCTGGCGCTTGATGTCACCGATGCGGTCGAGGCTGCGCGGCAGGTCGGCCTGCCAAAGGGCGTTGTCGGGGTCGCGCCGCACCAGCGCGCGACGCAGTCCCAGCGCCTCCTCGAAAGCCGCGAGCGCGCCGGGGAGGTCGCTCACCCGCTGCTTGGCCAGGGCGAGGTCGTCGAGCTTGAACGCCAGCTCGCGCTGCCAGGCGTTGTTGTCGGGCACGCGCTGCACCAGGGCGCGCGCATCGCCGACGCTTTCCTCGAACGCTTGGCGGGCACCCGCGATGTCGCCCCCCTGCAGCTTGGCAAGCCCGAGCAGGTTGAGTGCGCCAGACAGACGGTAAAGGTACGTATCGTTGGCGGGATCGGCCTTGCTGATCTCGCGCGAGGCGGTCACGCTCGTCTCGAGATCGGTCCGCGCGCCGGCGCCGTCGCCGGACAGCGCCTTCAGCTCGGCGAGCTTGCCGGTCTCAAAGGCGACGATGCTGCGGAGCTGGTCGTTCTTCGGATCGCCCACCAGCAGCGAGCGGGCGAGATCGATGCTTTCGCCATAGGCGGCGCGCGCCGCCTCGGCATCGCCCGCGCGCAGGTCGAGGAAGCCGCGCCGCTCCAGCGCCGCCGCAAGCTCGCGCTTCGGCGCCGCGGCGTCGGCATGTCGCGCGATCAGCGAGCGGTCGATCGCGATCGCCTCGTCGTAGCTCTTGCTCGCGGCGGCGACGTCGCCGTTGGCGTAATCGGTGTTGGCGAACTCGATCAGCATCGCCGCGCGGCTGCGCTGCAGCCTCGGCTCGTCGGGCGCGGCCTTCGTCAGCTGGTCCATCGCGGTGCGCACCCTGTCGAGGATGCGCGTCACCGTGGCGATCCGCACGCCCTCGACGTTGCGCAGGCCGCCGGCG
>CAXTMA010000326.1:0-4688 GCA_964245015.1 uncultured Beijerinckiaceae bacterium
AAGCGCGCCGACGAACGGCAGGGTTTCCAGGCTCATCGCCAGGCACAGCGCGACGAGGCCTCCGGCCAGCGCCGCCTGCCGCGCCCGGCCGCCAAGGCTGGCCAGGGCCGAGGCGACCGCCCAAACCAGCGCCACGGTTTCCGGGCCGTGGTGCCCGATGCGGCCGGGCTGTACCTGCGCCAGCGTGACGCCGGTGAGAAAGGTGCCGACGAGGGCCGGGCCGCTCACCGTCGGGTCGCGCCCCGGCGCGTCGAGCAGCACGCCGGCCAGCCGAACGACGCCGGCGTACAAGGCCGCGAGCAGCAGGGTCGGCAGGACGATTCGGTCCCATGCCTCGGCATGGGCGGTGAAAAGGCCGAACAGGCGGATCAGCAGCGCGTTGGGCAGGTCAACGAGCCGCGACCAGTGCATGGACGCGCCGGCCGGCGGGTCGAGCCGCAGCGCTGTGACGTCGAACCAGCCCTGACCGGCCGCGAGGTCGCGCACCTCGACGAGGCGCATGGCGTCGTCGGGATCGGTGAAGCCGCCGGCGAGCACGGCGCGCACCAACGGCCAGCTCAACGCCAGCGTCGCCGCCGTGGCCAAGGCGACGAGCGCCGGCAGCAGCACGGCGGCCGGCACCGACAATCCCCCGACGCGGAAGCGGTTGCTGCGCAGCACTTGCGGCAGCCCGTGGGGCACGAATGTCATGGTGCGCATCCCCATCCCCGGCCGGCGTCGCCCGAGGCCGGCCGATGTGCAGGGGCGCGCCGCGCATCAGGCAAATTGACCTTGCCCCGGCTGCGTTCTACCAAGAGCCTATTACCGGACGCTTGACGCCATCGCCGGCGTCGGTCGAGAAACGGCAATCCCCCGAGCCGAGGTGTTCCGTGTCAGAGGAGAATCCCAGTCTCGCCCGGCATGCCCTGCGCATCCTGGTCGAGGTCGTCGTTGCCGTCTACGTGGTCGCCGACGCGGCGGTGTCGCTGCTGTTTCGCCCGGTCATGCGCTTCCTGTCGAGCTTGCAGATCGTGCAGCGGCTGGAGCGTGCCATCAACGCGCTGCCGGCCTACGTGATCCTGGTGATCATGGTGGTGCCCTTCATCATCGCCGAATTCGCCAAGGTGTTCGCCATCTTCTGGATGAGCGAGGGCCACTTCCACACGGGCATGACCATCTTCATCTCGGCCTACGTCGTGTCGATCTTCGTGTGCGAGCGCATCCTTCACGCCGGCAAGCCCAAGCTGATGACAATCCCCTGGTTCGCCTGGTCCTACAACTGGATCATGGTGATCAAGGATCACGTCTTCGGCTGGTTCCGCGGCACCGCCGTGTGGCGCGTGGCCATGGACGTCCGCGACGGGGCCAGGAGCTTGGCGCGGCGAACCGTCGAGCGGCTGCGCGCCCTCGTCGGCAACCGGCCGAGCGGGGCCTTGGAACGGCGCTGACGGTGTCCGGCCAAGGCCGGCATCATCCCGGTCCGCGTCGCATCGACCTGAACTGCGACTGCGGCGAGGGCTTCGGCGCTTGGCGCATGGGCGACGACCGGGCGATGCTGGACATCGTGACGTCGGCCAACGTCGCCTGCGGCTTCCATGCCGGGGATCCCGACATCATGGCCGCGACCTTCGCCCTGGCGCACGCGCGCGGCGTGGCCGTCGGCGCCCACCCCGGCTTCGACGACCGCGCCGGCTTCGGCCGCCGCCCGCTGGCGATGAGCAGCGAGGCGGTCGAGCGCCTCGTCGCCTATCAGGTCGGCGCGGCGCAGGCGCTCGCCGCGCTGGCCGGGCACCGCCTCACCCACGTCAAGCCGCACGGCGCCCTGAGCAACATCGCGATGAGCGACGAGGCGACCGCCCGCGCGATCGCCCGCGGCAGCCGGGCGGTCGACCGCGACCTCGCCTTTCTCGCCGTCGCCGGCACCGCCCTGGCGCGCGCCGGCGAGGTGGAGTGTTTGCGGACCTTTCACGAGATCTACTCCGATCGCGGCTACACCGATGAGGGCCACCTCGCGCCGCGCGGTGCGGAGGGCGCCGTGCTGCACGAGGCGGAGGCCGCCGCCGCGCGCGCCGCCGCCATGGTGCGCGAGGGCGCGGTGGTGTCGCTGGGCGGCCGCAGGGTGCCGGTGGCGATCGACTCCATCTGCGTCCACGGCGACACGCCGGGCGCGGTCGCGATGGCCAGGGCTGTGCGGACCGCGCTGGAAGCGGCCGACGTCACGCTGTGCTCCTTCGCCGCCGCCTGAGGTGAACGCCCCGCCCCGCATCCTTCCCGCCGGCGAAAGCGCCCTCGTCGTCGAGTTCGGCAGCACGGCCGAGCGCGTTCACCACGACCGCGTCCGCGCCCTCGATGCCGCGCTGACGACGGCGGCGATGACCGGCGTCACCGAAACGGTGCCGACCTACCGATCCCTGACCGTTCATTTCGATCCCCGCGCCGTGACGGCCGAGGCTCTGGCCGCCGCGCTGATCGCAACCGCGACGGGCATCGGCGCGCCCGGCGAGGGACCGCGGGCAGCTGTGCGGCGCTGGTGCCTCCCGGTCTGCTACGAGGATCCGCACGGCGAGGATCTGGCCGAAACGGCCCGCCTGCTCGGCCTGACGCCCGAGCGCGTCGCCTCGCTCCACGCCGGCGCTTCGTACCGGGTGGTGATGTACGGCTTCGCCCCCGGCTTCGTCTTCCTGGACGGTCTGCCTCAGGAGCTGAAACTGCCGCGGCGCCCGACTCCGCGCCCGCCGGCCAAGCCCGGCGCCCTGACGATCGCCAACGGCCAGGCGCTGATCGCCTCGATCGCGATGCCGACCGGCTGGTACGTCCTCGGCCGGACCCCGGCGCGGACCTTCGACCTCACCCGCGATCCCGTCTTTCCCCTCGCCGTCGGCGACGAGGTGGCTTTCGAGCGGATCGACGTGGCCGGCTTCGACGCGCTGGCCGGCGAAGGAGCCGGCGACGTGCTGCGCCGGGCCGGCTGAGGTGCCGTGTGAGGTTGGGGCTCCAGGCTCGCTGCTGATCGAGTCGGCCGGCCCCGGCGCCACGATCCAGGATGCCGGCCGCTTCGGCTGGCTGCGCTTCGGGGTGACGCCGGCCGGACCGATGGACTGGGCGGCGCTGCGCACGGCCAACACGGCGCTCGGCAACGATCCCGGCGCGGCGGTGGTCGAGATCGGGCCGGGCGGCCTCGCCGTGTCGGTCGCGACCGCGATGCCCCTCGCCTTCGCCGGCGGCGCCTTTCGCTGGAGCCGCCGGTCCCCGCGCGATCCCGCCGGGCCCGATCTGCCGGCGGCCGCCAGGGTGCTGCTGCATCCCGGCGAAGTCCTGAGCGCCCGCGCCGGCCGCGCCGGAGCTTTCAGCTACCTCGCCGTGCCGGGCGGCCTCGACGTGCCGCCGGTGATGAACAGCCGGGCCACGCACATCCGCTCGGGCCTCGGCGGCCTGGAGGGCAGGGCGCTACGGGCCGGCGACCGGCTCGCGGCGGCGAAATGCGGCGCGGCGCCCGACGACGGGGTGATCGAGGCGCCATGGCTGGACCTTAGCGACGAGGCTCCCATCCGCGTCGTGCTCGGCCCGCAGGACGACCATTTCACCTCCGACGCGGTTGCAAGTTTCCTGGGCGCGCGCTGGACCTTGACCGGCCAAGCCGACCGCATGGCCTACAAGCTCGACGGGCCGCCGATCGCCCACGCGCGCGACTACAACATCGTGTCGGACGGCGTCGCGCTCGGCGCGGTGCAGGTCGCCGGCGACGGCCAGCCGATGGTGCTGATGGCCGATCGCCAGCCAACCGGGGGCTACGCCAAGATCGCCCACGTCATCCGCGCCGACATCGGCCGGCTCGCCCAGCTCCGGCCGGGCGACGCCCTGCGCTTCGCTGCGGTCGGCCCGGCCGAGGCGGCCCGGGTCCTGATCGAACTGGAGAACCGCGTGGCGGCGGTGGGCGGGCGCGTCGCGCCGCTGCGGCAACGGCCCAGCCTCGACCAGCTGATAGGGAGCAACCTGATCGGCGGCGTCACCGACGGTCGCTCCGACAGGTGAAGCCCACCGAAAGGTGCGCAGCGATCTCCCGGGATCTTCCGATGCGGGGCCATGAGCTCAGCGGGTTTCGCGAAAGCGCCCCGCGGTTTCGCGAAACCTGCGACGAGCCAAGGCGCTGGGCAGGTGAAGCGTCGGCCTGCCGACGCGAACCTGCCCGGATTACCGCGGCGCCATCATCTGCTCGGTGACATCGCAGCCCCCGCGCAGGTTGCGGTACAGGCACTGCAAGCTCCAGATCGGCCCCCAAGGAAACCCCACCATCCACACAGAAGGGTGACCAGCACCCACGACAGGGCGGCAAAGGCCGGGGACTCGCCCGCCGGAACGAGTCGAAGCCCGGAGTTGCGCTTGAAGCTCAATATGAGGATCGACACGCAGAAGGGGGAAGTAAACGACCCGGCCTCCCGATGCGATCGAGCGGTACAGTTCGTCCTGGTTCACGGCGGTGATGCTGACTGACATCGTCGGTCCTTCCCGATCGGCGGGCAGCCGGAGGCGCCCTGCATCACTTTGTAAACGCGATCGCGACCGGGAAAGGGGCTCCGTTGATGTCAGCACTTTGGTCGAAGGCGTCGGCGCGCGCCGGGCCGCCGACGCGGCTATCAGCCGGATGCCGGGTAGGATGCGATCTCGATCAGGTTGCCGTCGGGGTCGCGGCAGTACACCGAGCGGATCGG
>CAXTMA010000327.1:0-4679 GCA_964245015.1 uncultured Beijerinckiaceae bacterium
GCCGTAGCCCGACGTGATCTTGAAGTTCAGCATCGGCGCGCGGACCAGGAACTTGCGGGTCGACTTGCCGCTGGCATCGTAATAATCGACCCCGCCGTCGTCGGGAGCCTGGAAGCGGTAGTACCGGAAGGTTTCGCCCCGCGTGGTGATGGAGGCGTAAAGGAGCTGGTTGGGACCACCCTCCTCATCGCTTTCCTCGTAGAAGGCCGTGAAGGTGTCGCCACCGCCGACCGCGCGCTGGAAGTCGACGTCGTTGGCGAAGATGCGCACGAGGTCATCGATGATGGGCTTGGGCATGTCCTGCTTCAGGCCGGTCTCGTAGAGCGCGTTGTAAAGGCGCATGCCGGCGACGTCATCGTCGTCGTCGCCGGCGTGCGCCTTGCCCTGCGGCGCCGCTCCGGCCGAGCCGGCGAGGCGGACATAGGATCCATCGTCCTTCAGGGCGACGGTGGTTTCCAGCGTTTCGTCGGCGTAAACCTGCAGCCGGGCGAGGGTGCGAGGCTGCGAGGGCACCTCCGAGTCCGTGAACAGAAGCTTCAAGCGGCGCCCATCGGCGACCGGCTGCTGCCCGTCGTGGTTGTCGAGATCGCGCACCACCGTTGAAATGGTGGCGCGGTTGACCCCGGCGTTGAGCAGAAGGTTCTGCAGCGACTCGCCGCCGTGCAGGGTGACGAGCCTCTCGTCGCCCGGCAGGCCGCCGGGCGGGGTCGGCGAGCGCGGCACCACCGTCTCGTTTTCGGGCACCATGCGCACCACGATGGACGAGAAGGGCGAGTGCGCGCCGAAGCCGTCGGTGGCATAGGCGAGGGCGTCGTTGGCGCGGCTGGTTCGCATCAGCAGGAGTTGCGAGGGCAGCACGAAGGGCCGGTTGCCGGCGGCGAGCGAGGACTTGATGTGCTCGGCCACCTGCGCCTGCACCTCGTCGGTCGAGAGCATCACGTCGGGGGTCAGGGTTTGCGTGGAAAAGTCGCGCGTCGCCCAAGAGAATTCGGCATCGTCCTGCACCGGCTCGGGCAAGGCCTCGACGGGCGCCCTCGCATCGGCCAGCACCTTGAGCGGGTTGAAGGGCGGCACTTCGTCGGCGAAACCCGCGGTCGCGGTCAGCAGGGTCGTCTCGACGCGGGCGAAGCTGTGCATCCGCATCACTTCCTTGTCGCCGGTCCTGGTCGGGGAGGCGACGCGGAACTCCTGCTTGGCGGCCACGATGTCGACCGGCTTCACCAGGCGGTCGCCCTTGCGCGGGTTGAGGCCGGTTTCCCCCGCTTCCTTGACGGCGGGAACGGCGGGCAGCGGCTCTTCGGCGAAGTTCGCCTCGTGATCGAGGGCGGCGTAGATGGTGGAGCCGATCAGCAGGGCGCCCATCAGGCCGGTGAGGCAGGTGCCCATGAGCCAGCGCAGGGACACGCGGCGGCGGTCGTAGAAGGTGTGTCGTTCCCCATCGATCTCGATGGCCGGCTCGACGCCTTGGTCAAGGATGAAGGCATGCCGGCTGGCGTATGGGCTGAGGCGAAGCGTCTGCGTCCACACGTGAGCCTTCGCCCTCCCCCAAGCAACGCGCGCCGCCGAAGCCTAGGCAGCCCTGCGTGGCCTGCGCCACGCTTGATTTCGCTTCGAAGCGAAGTCCGGCTGCTTCGAAGCCACAGTGTAGGCCGACCTAGCGCGACGGCTTGCCGTCCCCAGGAGCCCAGCGAGACTCTCGCATGGGACTTGCCCGGGGCTGGCTCGGTGCATCCTTCGCCCTGGCGCACGACAAGGGGCAACGAGTTTGGCTCAATTGCGGCGCGAACGGCGTCGAGGGTCCATGTGACCAACCTCGTGGCCGGACTTGCCGCCCGAAACGAAGCTCGCTAATCAATCTTCGATGACGCCGGCCGCCACGGGTTCTGCTTTTCGCGAGCGAAATCAACGCGGCTTCGAGGCCCGGCTGCTTTGACGTCGACAGGTGCGGGTGAGCCTTGCCTTTTTCCCTGAAGGACGTGGCAGCGGATCGGCAAACGCATGTCAGCGGGATGGATGGTCCCGTTCTCAGCCGTCGCGCGATCGTCAAAGGGGCCACTCTCGTCGGGCTGAACACCGTCGCGGCGGGACAGGCGCCTGCGCAGATGGCGCGACCGCCCGGCAACAGCCGGTTCTCCTTTGCCGAGGTGGTGAGCCGCGCCACGCAGCTGGCCTCCGTCCCCTTCGAGGGCCAGCTGCCACCTCTCCCCGAGGAGCTGACGAAACTCGACTTCGACCAATGGCGGCAGATCGAGTTCCGCTCGGCCAAGCCGCTGCTGGGCGGCACGGGGAGCGCCTTTCACCTCGAGTTGTTCCACCTCGGGCATCTCTACAAGCGCCCGGTGGTGGTCAACACCATCCGCGACGGCATCCCAACCCCCGTTCCCTACCAGTCGAGTGAATTCAACTACGGCACGACCAAGTTCACCAAGCCGCTGCCGGTCAATCTCGGCTTCGCCGGCCTCAAGGTGCGCACGCCGCTCAACGACCCCAAAAGGTACGACGAGTTCATCACCTTCGTGGGATCGAGCTACTTCCGCTTCCTCGGGCGCGGCCAGCAGTACGGTCTTTCCGCGCGCGGGCTCGCGCTCGCCGGCGGCACCAACCAGGAGGAGTTCCCCTTCTTCCGAGAGTTCTGGATCGAGATGCCGAAGCCCGATGCGGCGAGCGTGACCATCTACGCCCTGCTCGACTCGTCCGTGGTCACGGGCGCCTACCAGTTCGACTGCGTCCCACGCGACAACAGCGTCATCGACGTCAACGTGACGCTGATCCCGCGTCGCAGCGGGGTGAAGGTCGGCTTCGCGCCGCTGACCTCCATGTTCGACATCGGCGAGAACGACCGCCACGTCCACGACGAGTTCCGGCCGGAGCTGCATGACTCCGACGGCTTGATGATCCACACCGGCGCCGGCGAGTGGATCTGGCGTCCGCTGCGCAATCCCAATATCGCCAAAACCTCGACCTTCCTCGACCGCGACGTCCAGGGTTTCGGCCTGTTGCAGCGCGACCGCGACTTCACGCACTACGAGGACATCGATCTCGCCTATCAGCTCAGGCCAAGCTACTGGGTGACGCCGAAGACCAAGTTCGGCGAGGGCCACGTCGAGCTGTTCGAGATGCCCACGGTTGATGAAACCAACGACAACATCGTCGCGTCCTGGGTCGCGGCCGACGACGTGCAGCCCGGTCGGCCGCTGAGCTACGGCTATTCCATCACGGCCGCGCTGCAATTCGATGCGCTGTCACGCAACGGCAAGGTGTTCGCGACCTTCCAAACCTCGGCCCGCGCGCTCGGCTCCAGCGAGCCGGACCTGGCCAACGTCCGGCGCTTCCTGATCGACTATGCCGGCGGCGATCTCGGCTATTACCGCGACGATCCCGGGTTGGTGCAGATCGTCGCCTCCACCAGCGTGGGCCGGATCCTGCGCGCGTACACCCAGTACAATCCCGCCATCGGCGGCGTTCGCGGAACGGTCGACGTCGAGGTTCCCGCCGGACAAACCACGGATCTCCGGGCCTATCTGACGACCGGCACGACGGCGCTCACGGAAACCTGGATCTTTCCCTGGCAGGCCCCGCAGGCGCCGGTCGCGCAGTTCCCGGCACCCGCACCGGCCCAGCCCGGCCCGCAGGCCCCCGCCAAATAAGCGTTCGAGGACGCATCAGGTCGGCTCGCGATCGGCACCCGGCCGACTGCCCAAGTGTCCATGTCCCAAGTGTGCATGTCCCAAGTGTGCATGTCCCAGGCGCGCCATGTCGAAGCGGCGGACGTCGTGCAGCAGCGCGATGAAGGCCTCGGCCCCGTGCTCGGCACAGGCATGGCCGGCTTCGGCGGTGGCGGCCGCGGCATTGCCGACGGTGCCGGCCGGATTGAGATCCTGCGCCATCCAGCCCAGCCCGGTCGGTCGGCCGAAGGCGCGCAGCCAGACGTTGTCGCGCTCCAGGGTCGCGCTGGCGGAGGGAAAGTCGCGCGCCGCCGCCATCCGCACGAGGTCGGGGCGGAAACACAGCATCAGGGACGTTTCGATCTGCCCGCCGTGGATGCCATGGGCGTGCTCGGCGTCGGAGAACAAGCCGGGCGGCGTGCCCAGGCGAGCCCAGCTGGCCAGCACCACGAGGAGGCCGTGCGCCGCCCTGGCTTCCAGGGCGAGCAGGTCGAGGACGCTCGAATTGCCGCCGTGGGCATTGACCACCACCAGCTTGCGGCAGCCGGTGCGGGCGACATCGCCGATCAGGCCGCCCCAGGCGTCGAGTGCGGTGCGCGCGGCCAGGCTCAGCGTGCCGGGGAAGGCCAGGTGCTCCCCCGAGCATCCGATCGTCTGCAGCGGCAGCACCACGACGGCCAAGTCGTCCGGCAGGCGCGCCAGCACGCGGTCGAGATAGCCTTGCGCGATGAAGCTGTCGGTGCCCAGCGGCAGGTGCGGCCCGTGCTGCTCGGTCGCCGCCACCGGCAGAACGGCGATGGCGTCGGCCATCGCCGCACCGGCGAGGTCAACCGTGGTCAGCTCGCTCCACAAGCGCGAGGGCAGCACGCTACGCCGCGGCGCCGCTTCGTTGCGTTCCCATCAGCGATGCCGACGGCGGACGGCGATGACGAGCCGCTTGCGCCCACCCCCCGCCCGGCGGCCCGCGCCGCGCCGACCGCCGCGGCGGGCCCCGCGAGCCCGGCCCCGCCCGCG
>CAXTMA010000328.1:0-4672 GCA_964245015.1 uncultured Beijerinckiaceae bacterium
GAGCACGAGATCAGGCTCGTCGCCGGCCAGTGCCGCAGCGCCAAGCTGGCCTCGCCGCCGCCGTCCAGCACCTCGGTCACGGTTTGCGGCAGGACGAAGCGGCCGAGGTCGGCCAGGATCGCCTGGCTGACGGCCGTGATCAGCGAGGCGAGCACCGCGTCGTCGGTGCTGCTGGTGAGGCCGAGCCAAGCCTTGCAGTCGGCAAGGGCGGCGAGGTCGAGGGGCGCACTCACCGCGCCCGCCGCCCGCTCTTCGCCGGTTCGGCGCGCTGGTCGGCGCCCGTGTCGGCCTCCTTGCCAGTGCCGTTGCCGCCGTTCTGGTCGGCGCCGGCCGGCTTGTCGGCGACCGGTGCGAGCCCGTGCGGCGCGAGGTCGGCGGCGGCAGCCGGGTCGACCTCGACCGTGCCGTCGGCGGCCACGGCGAGCTGTTCGCCGGCGTGGGAAAGGGCGGCGCAACCTTCGGGGAGGCGGAACTTCACGTGCGCCTCCTCAGCCGTTGCCGATGTTGGTGATGACCGCCATCGCCGGCGGGAAGTAATGCTGCAGCACTTCGTCGGCGTAGACGCCGTATTCGTAGCGGCGCGAGCGCATCGGCCATTCGATCTGGTAGTAGTCCTGCCGGGTGCGGATCTGCATCAGGTTGCCGACGCCGGCGAGCGGGTAGGGCAGGGTGGCCGTCGTCATCAGCAGCGTGCCGGCCGGCATATTGGGATGCAAACGGATATCGAGCGTGCTGCCGCCCTGCATGGAGAAGCGGTTGAGGTAGGATCGCACCATCACCCCGCCGCCGACGAGGTCGTCGCTGACGTCGCGGACGAAGCGCAGCGCCGTGGCGCCGACGCCGGTGACGATCTTGCGCGACACGTTCAGCGCTTCCTGGGAGGAAACCCAGATCGTATCGGGCGACAACCGGTGTCCGTCCCACATCGCCTTCAGCACCGCGTCGATCTCGACGATGCCGCCGGCGCCGTCGGAGGTGAGCGGCGTGCCGGTGCCGGCCGTGCCCTGCGGCTGCACCGTCACGGTGGCGCCCGAGCCGGCCTTCAGCGCCTGGGTGACGAGGCCGTCGAAGGCGAGGGCGTTGGTGGAGTTGTCGTTGGGTCCGAGCGAGGCGGCGGTCTGCGCGCCGTTGGCGTTGGCGGTGATCGCCAGGGAAGCGAGCGCCGTGACGGCGCCGAGCACTTCCGCGCCGGCGGCACCCCAGAACCAGGCGTAGCCGAGCGCGCCGGAGACCGGCGCCACGGAAGCGCGCACGGCATGGGTGGCGTTGCCGTCGTTGGCGGTGGTGAGGAGGGCGTTGGCCGAGCGCCGCGCCGCGCCGCCGCCGAAGGTGTCGGTGGTGCCGTCGGCGTTGGTCCGGGTGATCTGGCCCTGGATGCCGCCGGCGAGCGTGGCGTTGAGCACGCCGTCGTGGGTCAGCGCCACGCAGACCACGGAAAGCGCCGTGTTGGCGGCGAGCGAGCCGCCGGTTCCGACGTCGCTGAGCGTCGGCGTCGGCGTGGTGCCGAGCGCGATCGAGGCGTTGCCGCCCAGGATCATCGCCTCCTCGCCGATCATCAGCGATTCCAGCCCCGTCTTGGCGGCAACCGCGCGGATGTCGTCGAAGCCCTGGCCGGCGTACTGCGCCTCGAAGTCGACCGAGGTTTCGACGCCGATGCCCCTGTAGGCGGCGGAATAGTCCTGCGTCGCCACGGCGAGCACGCCGCCGCGGTTGGCCGCCGACACGCCGAAGCGCAGCCCCTGCGTGTTGATGGCGGTGATCGCCCGCCAGTTCGCCTGCAAACCGCCGCGGCCGCTGACGCGCGGGATCATGTTTCGCAGCGGGGTCGGCACGGGATACAGGAACTTGGCGCCGAGTTCGAGGTCGTAGAAGGTGAGGCCGGAGGTGGCGCTCATGGATTCGGTGAAGGTGCTCTTGGCCAGCGCCTCGCCGTTGAGCGAGCCCAGCGGCCGCTGCTGTGCGGTCTTCAGGCCGGAGATGACGTCCTGGATATCGGTTGAGGGCATGGTGTTCTCCATTTGGCGTCGTTGCCTCGCCCGCCTGCGGGAGAGAGCCGTTTCGTTTCGGTTGAGGTTTCGGTCAGCGCCTCTGGCGCTGCGCCAGTTTGATCGCCAACAGGCTGAGGGTGCCGGGATCGGCGAGCAGCGCTTCCACGTCGGCGGCCCGCTCCTCGCCGCAACCGTCGTAGCCCTTGGTGACGGCGCGCAGGCCGGGCGCGAAGGGTAGCGGCTGGGGCTGCGACTCGATCGTCTCCAACCGCGCCGACAAGCCGGCCACCGCCTCGTCGACGGCCTTGCTGACGATGTTGCCGACGCTTTGCGTGAGCGCGTCGCCCAAGCCGGCGAGGCGCTTGGCCAGCAACAGGTCGAGCGCGTCGAGCCCGCCGAGGCTGCCGGCGGCGAGCGCCTTGTGCGCGGGGCAGCAGGCGCCAAGCTCGACCGAGGTATCGTGCATCGCCTGGATGCGCTCGGCATCGGCGGCGCTGTTGCGCGCGCCGATTTTGTCGAAGGCGGCGCTGTTGCGTGCGCCGGTCTTGTTGCCATCCTCCCGGAACGGCCGCCACTCGTGCGAGCCGTCGGCCTTGATCATCTCGAAGCGGGCCTCGGCGAGGCAGGGCAGGTCGACGAGGCTGATCTCGTGGGGGTCGGCGGTATAGCGGGTGGCGCCGCTCTCGTCCGTCCAGCGCCGGGCATAGGCGCCTGACTGAAGCCGGTGTAGACGCCCTCCGCCACCTTGCTCCATTCGGCATCGTCGACGACCTTGGCGCAGATCTCGATCTGCTTGGCCTCGTCGTTGAAGGTGAGCGCCGTGACCTTGCCGGCGGCGACCTGCCCGTGCATGGCGCGCAGGTTGCCGTAGCTCTTGCCGCCCGTGGAGGCGGCGATCGCCCGCGACCACTTCTCGTAGAACGGCTTGGTCGATGCGTAGTCGCAGATCTCGCCGGCGCGGTCGGCGGTCTCGGCCGTGGCCAGGCCGTAGACGAGGCGGCGCGCGGCGTCGACCTTGGTGATGGGGATGTCGAGGCGCAGCATGGAGGCTCCCTGGTGGACGAACGGAAACGCCCCGCGGATGGCGGGGCGTGGGACGGCGGTATGCGAAGGACGTCCGGCAGGGCCGGGATGGTTAACGTTGAGACGACCCGTCCAGCGGCTCGCAGGTGCAGGTCCAGCCCCGCCAGCCGATCAGGAGGTTGCCGGACAGACGGCGCTCGCCGGCGGCGACGAGGATTTCGAGCCCGTCCGCGACGGCGACGGGCACACGTCGGAGGGTCGGCTGATCCAACGCCGTAAGGTCGGAGAAGGTCAGCGAGAAGCCGTCGCCGAGCTCAGTGACGAGGCCATCGCTGTTCCGGATCGAATAAGCCCAGCGGAAGTACCAGAGGCCGCTTGCAGCCAAGCTCGTCCTGTTGCCAGCGCTGCAGCATCGGGTCGGCAAGGAGCTTGGCGACGGCCGAGCGGCTCAGGACGATGCGGGGCATGCGCGTCCCTTCCGTCAGGGTTGCGTGCACCAGATTTGGATGGCGGCATCGCTGTCCTCATCGATAATCGCGGGAAGCGCCTGCTTGTTCTTCAGCCATCGACAGAATCGGCAGACCACCTCCGCTTCCCGGTCCGTCGCAAGCTTCCTCATGTCGAGATCCCTGTTCCCCAGCGACTTCTTCTATGGAGAGACTTTCCCCGCGAGAACATCGAAGAAGACATCAATGAGAAAGTCGTCTCTGCGATAATCGGTCAGTATCGATTCCATATAAAGTGGAAGAAGCCAGAAAGAAGCTTTTGTGTTCATGTAGGTAAAGGCGGAAAGCACGCAATTATGACGATCGATAACCGCTTTGTTTTTCCGGAAGTACTCATCGACGAGGCGCGCTTCCGATTGATATCCGAGGTGCGCGCCTTCTTCAATCAAGCGTCCTGCCGGCAGAGTTCGATTGGCAAAGACCTCCTGGATCGCCGCATGAAGTTGCTCTTCTTCTTCATTCATTTCTGTATCTCTTTGTCGAAGTTCCTCTGTAGTCCCCCGCCTAAAGCCCAGCAGTTTTTAATGGCCCTATTTCGTATGACGATTGCATCTCTATCCCCGTCATCGCCGCCGCGGAAGCAGGTATCATTTATCTTCATTCTGGCACGCAAGCACTCGTAGTGCCTAGCAAGTTTATATTGTACCACCTCTGGGCTTTCGCCGCCGACGCAGGCGGATGCAGCGCCGCAGGCATTTTCCACCCGATCTTGAAGATCTCTTCATTGTTCATCGGTGCAGTCGCCCGGCGGGTTCAGCTTGGGAGGAGCACAAACACCGACCTCCGCATCATCCGTCGTCCCGTTTGCTACGGGCGCGACGCCACTCGGATCGACGGCCGCACTCGCTGTTTGCGTCGATGATCCACCCGTTTCGCTTCCGGGTGCGAAGCGACCGCCCTGCGAGCCGGCCGCCCCTACCGGCCAGCGCGGGTGCTGATCCTCGTCCCAATCGTCGGCCTTATCAAACTTCGTCGCTTTCGCAGGCGCCGCGCCGCTCAGCGGCACATATCCCGCCCCCGTCAGCGCCATCGCCCGGTCTGCCGCCGGCTCGGCGAGCGGCGCCCGCCCCAGCGCCGCGCGCGCCTCGTTCAGCGTGAGGATGCCGCGGCTGGTATAGCTCGCCAGCACCTGCTCCTGCGCCACCGGGTCGACGG
>CAXTMA010000329.1:0-4642 GCA_964245015.1 uncultured Beijerinckiaceae bacterium
GCCCCCGCCCGCCCTCCTGCGACCACGTCGTCTCCTGCTATCGCGTGGGACTGCCCACGATGCTCTCGATGAAGTTGCTGTCCGAAGCTCTACGACGCGTACTGGCCGAAAGCCGAGTAGCCGCAATTGAGTGGATTGCACATGGAACCGGACGTAAGATTTCGCCTTGAGTCGCCGGGGAACCGACGGGATCGACAACGCCGGCGACGAGGTCGGAGCCTATGGAGATGACGACGATTGCGCCGGCAACGACTGTGCCGTGGCGGCGCATCTCTAAGGCGTTCTCGATGGGGTTGAAGTCGGGGCTGTAGGGCGGCAGCAGGCGCAGGCTGGCGCCGGCGGCCTCGATCAGGGCTTCGACCCGTGTTCCCTTGTGCGTCGGCAGATTGTCCATGACGACGATGTCGTCGGGTCGAAGCTCGGGCACGTGCTCGATGTAGGCCTCGAAACACGCTCGGTCGACGTCGCCGTCGAGCACGAAGGGCGCCACGATGCCGCGTAGGCTTAGGCCGGCCACCAGCGTCGTCGTCTTCCAGGCCTAAACAGGCTTATGCATAGTCAAGCTGCATCAGGTCTGTTCAGGCAGTGGTCCGGGCAGTACTCTGCCGGCCGTGATCGGCGCCGCTGTCTTCTGGCGCCGTGCCGGAACGGACGTTTGCCATGTCGAAGCGCTACTCTCCTTCGCTCACCGTCACGACACTCATGCTCGCGATCATCGGCGATTCTGTCGGAGCGGAAGACATGTACCACTTTATCTCCGGCGCAGACGCAAAAAAGATCGGAGAGAAGAACGAGTCTTTAACGAAGTACTACTTTGGCACAGACTCGAAGCTGTTCCGGTACTACGTGGATTTCGACACTGACTGCGGGTTGGGCAACACGCCGCGCGGCACCTATCCGAAGACCCCTGTCGAGCTGAAGCAGTCGCTTCACATGCTCAAGGAGCGGATGGACGGTTACCAGCAGGTGCTGACCGCCCTCAACAAGGACAGCGTCTCTGCCGGAAGCCGCATGCAAGCGCTCTTTGACATCTACGAACAGGCGGGCGAACTGCTGGACGGCACGGAACCGCTCGCCCGGAAGAAGGTGCACTACGCCAAGCTAATGGCGCGGGCGGAGGCGATCTCCAAGCAGCTCGCCGACGAAGCCCACGTCGACTACGCCGGCGGCTGCGGAGACTGAGCCTCCTCTCAATCGCCCTTGATCGCGTGGAGGTCGAAGCGCTTCGCGTCGGAGGCTGGAACCTTTCTCGCTTCGCCGTAGTGCTGCTTGCTCTCGATCCAGGTGATGCGCACCGGCAGCGGCGGCGAGCAAGCCATGCAGTCGTTCGTGATGTGATCGAAGTACACAATGTCCCCGATCGCCGCTGCCTCCTTGTGGACGACGTAGGGAGCGCTCCAGCTCTCGAACGATGCGACCTCGTTCCACTTGCCATCTTGGAAGACGAGGATGGAAAAGGGGCAGGTGTGGTTCGAACACAGCGCCATCTGCACGACTGCCAGCGCCTTGAGCGGGTATTCCGACGCGCTTAGGTCGATGTGCGCGGTTAGCAATTCCGTCGGCCGAGCCGCGCCGACCTCGTGGGGGAAGCTCCGACCCTTGACCGCGACCACCGCCTGACGATCGCTCGCGCTCGGGCGGGAGAGCCTGATCAACATCATCCCGCCGCCGATCGCAATCCGCTGGCATGAGCCGCCGATGTCCGTCAGCAGGTCGAGCATATTGAGAGGATCGCGATCGATCTGCTCCTGCTTGAGGTCGCCTTTGTAGTACGACAGAGCCCACTCGTAGCTCGGTCTATTGAACTCCCGCATCGCCTTGGTCATGCAGCGCGCGGCCGTCGTCGTCTGGACGTAGGTCAGCTTGGAGCCGCGGCTGGCGTAGAGAAGGGCGTCGTACATGATCCTGACTTGATCGTCCGTCAGGGCGGCTGAGGCGGGCACGACTGCGCTTGAGGCCGTGCAGGCGGCGAGTATCACCGCGATAACGCGCAACGACAATATATTCATCGGGGTCGCCTCGTCTGCAAGCCACGTCTTCGAAGCGCGACCAGTTTAGGGACGATGGATCGACGGCGTCAACCCGCCGAAACGCGACTGTGCTGTTGAGATCAACTCCTTAAACTCGATCGCGGCACGCTCGGAATGGAGCGCACTTGATGATCGAGCGCCATACCGAGATGAGCGGGCGACCGTGGTCGTCCCGCGGGCCCTCCCGACTGGTCGAAAAGGCATCTCGTCGGCAGCGCCGAAGGCGATAGGCTTGCGATGTCTCGACTCCTCCTGGTCGACGCGAGCCTGCCACCGGAAACGCTTCGTGGCCAATCGTCCGTCACCACCGCCGCCCGACAATCCGCCCAAGAAGCCTTCCCCACCGCCGAACAACCCGAAACCCGGACCGACGTCGAGTCGCTGATCACAGAACCAGCAGCCCTTCTCCTCGTACACCGACACCGCGTTCGGCACCGACGGATTGCCACTCATCAGCGCCAGGGCGTCGAAGAGGCTCATCAGCGGGTCGATCTTCGCCGTGCCCGACGCCTGCTTGGTGATCGTCGCGGCGCTGCCCCTAACCTCGACTTTGGCGTTGCCAACCGCCCAGGCCATCATCAGCTGGCCGCCGTGCCGCAGCTCGCCCGCCGCCAGCTTGCGCTCGGCGGTCTTGATCGCGCCCTGCAGCTTGTAGCCCCGGCTCACCGCCACCACCCGGCCCTCGCCGATGTTGGCGGCGTCGAGGGTGTCGACCACCGCGCCGACGCCGTAGGGGGCGAGGCCGACCGCGTTCTCGGCCGGAAGCACGCCCGCCTCTTCGACGCGGCCGATGACGGCGACGCAGCCGTCGACGATGTCGCCGAGCCGGTTGATCACGGTGAGGTCGCCGTCCCGTCGGGATCCTGTGGCGGCCCACGAAAGAGCGCTTTCGTCCGCTCCCGAGCAGGTAGCGAAGCTCCGGGATCGACTGGCATGGGCGCTGTACGGCTCCGACGCACTATTGCCGGAGCCGTAGATGGTCAGATCTCCGTGCGTTCCGCCAGGGTGAGCGCGTCCTCGACGTCCACCCCCAGGTAGCGCACCGTGCTCTCGATCTTGGTGTGCCCGAGCAGGATCTGCACGGCGCGCAGATTGCCGGTTTGCTTGTCGATGATCGACGCCTTTGTCCGACGCAGGGAGTGGGTGCCGTAGTCTTCGCACTGCAAGCCGATGCCGCTGACCCACTCGTCAACGAGCCGGGCGTATTGCCGCGTGCTGATGGGTCGAGAGTGGTCGACACGGCTCGGGAAGACGTGTTCGGCCTCCGTGCCGCCTCGCCGTTCCAGCCAAGCCAGCATGCTGGCCCGTGCCGGGTCGAGCAACTCGAATTGCACCGGCTTGCCGGTCTTCTGCTGGACGACGCTGGCGCGGGTGCGGACGCGACCACCCAGCGCCGCCGATCTTTATCTTGACCACATCACAGCCGCGCGGCTTGCCGACGGCGCATAATAAAAGCAAGATGCCGCACGGCGAAGCTGACGGTGTCCGGCGTCGCCGGCCGGGGCGATGAGAGGATCGACAGGACCTGCGCGATGCGGATCGTTCGGATCTTCGTGTCCTCGCCCAACGACGTCATGGCCGAGCGCCGCCGCGTCAGCCGCGTGGTCGATCGCCTCAACGCGATCCTCGGCGACACGGCCCGGCTCCAGGCGGTGCGCTGGGAAGAGCGCTTCTACTCCGCTCACGAGGGCTTCCAGCCGCAGATCCCGCGCTCGGGCGAGTGCGACATCGTCCTCGCCATCCTGCGCGGGCGCATCGGCAGCCCGCTGTCGCAGGCCTTTCACGCCGCCCTGCCGCCGGAGGAACAGCTGCCGCCGGGCGAGAGCTATCTCAGCGGCACGGCCTTCGAGATCCAGAGCGCCATCCGCGCCCGGCAGCAGGGACGCTACGGCGACAGCCCCGACATCTACATCTTTCGCTGGCCGACGCCGCCGCAGGTCAGCCTCGACGCGCCCGACCGCGCCGAGACCGAGCGGCAGTGGACGGCGCTGAAGCGCTTCACCGACGACCTCTTCCTGACCGCCGAGGGACAGTTCAAGGGCGCCTACCAGACCTATGCCACCCTCGACGACTTCGAGGTGCAGGCCGAGGCGCTGCTGCGCGACTGGCTGAAGCGCCACGTCCTTGGCGACCGCACGGTGCTGTGGCCGGCCGAGCGCGGCTCGCCGTTCCGCGGGCTGGAGCCGTTCGGCATGAAGCACGCCGCGATGTTCTTCGGACGCGGCCGTGAGATCAGCCGCGCGCTTGACCAGCTGAAGGCCGCTGCGGCATCGGGTGTGCCGGTCCTGGCGGTGATCGGGCCGAGCGGCGCCGGCAAATCCTCGTTCCTGCGCGCCGGCCTCGTGCCGCGCATCGTCGCGCCGGGCGAGATCGAGGGCGTCGGCGTCTGGCGGATGGTGCTGATGCGGCCGGGCGACAGCCCTTACGGGCCGGTCGCGGCGCTGGCCCGCCGATTGTTCGAGGGCGCCGCTGACATCGAGGCTGCGGAGGCCGGCCGGCCTGAAGCCCTGCCCGAGCTGGCCGAGGACGCCTTCCCGACGCCGGACGCCCTGGCGCGGCAGCTCGGCCATGCCGACGGCACCGCCGCGGCGCCGATCGAGGCGGCGCTCAGC
>CAXTMA010000330.1:0-4628 GCA_964245015.1 uncultured Beijerinckiaceae bacterium
AACCAGGGCGTCATGGCGCCGATGCCCATCGCTGGCCACCCCGTGGGTAATTACGCAGTAGCCAACGAAAAGGCCGCAGCCGCCAATCTTGAGCTTGCGCGCTTGAAGGCGCCGAGGGTGTTCGCGGCCGACAAACTGCCGACCTTCATAGAAGCAATGCGGCCCTTCGCAGGGCAGCAGTTCTCCGGGCAAATTCCCGCGGGCAATCCACAAGACGCTTCGCCGCTTTGGGATGCTATCAGCCGCGGGCTGACCGAGGCAGGATGGAAGCGCGAAAACCCCGTTCTCATCACCACGGGCGACCCGCCCGTAGGGCTCACGCTGACGCCGCATGAGGGCGTGGTCGTGTGGGTGCCGCTGAAGAAGCAGGCGGCAACCGAACACAGAGGAGCAGCCTTGGTTGACGCTCTCAATGCGGCGGGCATCGCAGCCCGTCTTGATGACAGCATCGATGATCGCGAGCTGCCGAACGTGCTGGTTATCGAGGTCGGCACCAAGCCGCAGTGACGGACGCTCACGGCGCACCTGCCTTTCGGCAGGTAGGTGGTCCCGAAGCAGCTACCCCGCTTGTGGCGGGTGCTCCATAATACCGCGGTGGCGCCCATTGTTGGACGAAAGCCGTCCTGTTGTTGGCGAGGGTCAGAACGCCGATGTGCGTCGGGGTCACGTTCTAAACGAAACCACGGGAGCCCGAAGCCGACTGATCAACGCCAATGCTGAAGCCGGCACACATCGTGCGGGAGGCAGATCGAGGCCACGGGATGCTCACGGCAGCTTTTCCCAGACCAGCTTGCCGACGCTCACCTTGCCGTCGGTGAAGAAGCGGAATGGCGGTGTGGTGTAGGTGAGCCGGTTGCCGTCACGCACCAGGGAACGCACCTGTGTCGTCCCGGTCCAGGCCTCGTTCCACGACAGGTCTATGCGGTGCGTCACGGTGGACGCGTCGCAGTCGAAGGTCCCGGAATAAGCGGTCACCGTATTGAACAGTTTGATGCGGTCGTCGTCGGTGATGGCCTCGACGCCTTTCGGCTTTGGCCGGGGATCCCTGACGATGACGACCAACATGCGTTTGCCCTCGCCGTGGCTGATGTAGCCCTGCGGCCTCTCCATTCTCACGACGTCGCCTGTAGCCAGGATTGTCCGCTGGTCGGCGACGAGCCTGTATGTGCCGGACAGCTCGCAGTCGCCCGCAACGGCCACACGAGTCATGGCCAGCATCGACACGCCGACCACCGCTGCGGATCTCATGATGTTCTCCTGAACCAGCCTGCGATGTCGCGCCTGCATTCGTGATCATGCCAATGCGGAGTGCCAGCGGGTCGATGCCGAGATGGGCGATCCCCGTCAAGGCCGCAGCACCGTGAGCTGGAAACCGCCATGGTGCGCGGCGGCGTGGGCCACCGCCGCCTCGACCTCGCCCAACGGGAACTCCGTCACGGCGTACTGCCCAAGGTCGAGCAGGCCGGCGTGGATCAGCGCCGCCAGCCGGGGCACCGCGTCCGGTTCGTACATCCACTGTCCCCTGATCGTGACGAGGTTGCGCATGATCCAGGGATAAGGCATTGCGAAGTCCTCGCCGCCGAGCATGCCGACGCCGCCCATCAGCACCACGCGACCGTAGGGGCGCACCGCCATCACCGCAGCCCGCGCCGCCGTTGCGCTCGCCGCCGGCGGCAACAGGTCGAGCACAACGTCGATCGGGCCGGGCGCCGCAGCCTGCATCGCGGCGCGGTCGGCGTCGGGCTCGCCCGTCAGCTGCACCGTCCGCACTCGCGCGCCGAACCTGTCGCGAAGTTGCGCCAGCATTGCCTCGTTGCGGCCGGGGCAGACCACGCAGCCAGCACCCATCGCCAGCGCCATCAGCACGGCCGAGCTGCCGTAGTTGCCGGTGGCGCCGCTCACCAGCAGGGTGTCGCCGGCCTGAAGCTCCGCCGCGAGCAGCCCGCCGTAGGGCACCAGCAGCGTTGCGAGCGCGCACCACCGCGCAGCGTGGCGCGCGTCGACCGCGCCGATCGGAATGGCGTTCTCGGTGGGCACGCGCATTCTCTCGGCGAAAGGGCCGTCGCGGAAGTGGCGCTGCAGCCTCATCCCGCCCTCGCCGCGGGCGCTCCAGCCCTGGAGGGTGATGTCCGGCATGCGGCTGTTGTCGCGCGAACGCACGGTCGGATCGCAAAGCACCCAGTCGCCGGGCGCGAGCCGGGTCGCATCGGGCCCGACCTCCAGCACGCGCCCGATGGCGCCGCAGCCGGGGACCACCGGCAAATCGAGCAGGTAGCGACGCTCGCCGCTGAAGACCTCGGCCGCGTAGGGCAGGATGGGCGCGGCGACCACGTCCACGATCACCTCGCCGGTTCCAAGGACAGGGTCCGCCACTTCCTCGACGTTCAGCGGCGCGCCGAACGCCTTCAACACCGCCGCTCTCATTCATCGCTCCTCGCTGATGGACAGCGAGGTGCCGCACGTATGCTTAGCCAACAAGAGCGTGCAGCATACTAGGATGTTAAGGTACCAGCCGAGATTCCTGACATGACAGCCACCAACGTCGCGCTCGGCCATTTTCTGCGCACCCGACGGGAGCGGCTGAGCCCTGCCGCCTGTGGCCTGCTGCACGGCCGTCGCCGCACGCCGGGGCTGCGCCGCGACGAGGTCGCCGCCGCCGCGGGCATCAGCGCCGAATGGTACGTGAAGCTGGAGCAGGGCCGCGCCGTGGCACCGTCTTCGACAACGGTCGACGCGCTCGCCCGCGCCCTCCGCCTTGGCGCGGCCGAGCACGCGCATCTTCGCCATCTTGCGCGGGGCAACCGGCGGGCGGCGTTCGTGCGGGAGGTGGTTCCCGACACGATCCGGCGGCTGGTGGAAGGACTGCCATACCCGGCCTACGTCACAGGGCTGCGCTGGGACGTGCTGGCCTGGAACGCGGCCGCCACCGATCTGCTTTGCGACTTCGCCGCGGTACCGGCGACCGATCGCAACATCCTACTGTTCATGCTCGCCGACCCGCATGCCCGCGGGCTGTTCGGCCCGCAATGGGCGGAGGAGGCGCGCCGCATGCTGGCGCTGTTCCGCGCCACTCACGACCTGTCGGCGTCCGACCCGGCCTTCGTCGAGCTGCTGGCGGGCCTTCGTACCGGCTGCGCCGAGTTCGACGGCTGGTGGGCGGATCACGACGTCCGGGCCCCGGTCTCCGGCGAAAAGGCACTGCATACGCCGGCAGGCGTCCGTCGCTATGCCTACGCGACCTTCCAGGCCAACGACGATCCGGCGCTCAAGCTCGCCCTTTACACGCCAGTGGATACCGGCGCGGATTTACAACACCAAGCAGCTTCGCAAGCCTCTGGATGAGCAAGGACCGACGGGAACCCGCTCCGCAGTGGTTCAACAGGTTCAACCCTGCGTTTTTCAGGTCCGGTTTTCGGAGCAACACCGAGGCTCGAGAACGGCATTGATGGGCGCTACGCGGCCTCTCTTTCGCTCGCCATTTGTGGACCCAAGATTTCGGCGATAGCTCTTGCGGTCATGGGCGGACTGATGAGGTAACCTTGCGCCTCGTGGCATCCTTTCCGCCTCAGGTGCTCCAATTGCGCGATCGTCTCCACGCCTTCCGCCGTGGTCGATATGCCAAGACCGTTCGCAAGGGTCATCACCGCTTGCACCACGGCGTCCGAACCGTCGATCTCTGACAAGTCGCGCACGAACGAGCGATCGATCTTGATCTTGTCGAAGGGGAACTTCAGCAGGTAGTTCAGGCTGGAGTAGCCGGTGCCGAAATCGTCCATCGCGATGTGTGCGCCGAGACCGCGCAGCTCGTGCAGCAACACCATCGTCGCCTCGGTGTTCCGCGGGACATATGCACGGCCTTGATCGACCAGGTTGCGGTGCGCCGGGCACCGTGCGGCGGCGCACGCCCGCTGTTGGACGACCTTCGAGCCCCTTTGATCACCACTTCGGGCGCGGCGCGAGAACGACATTCCCTGCCGACGAGAAAGCCGCGTTGGAGCCGGCGCGCAGGCGGTCCGACGTCAGGCCCGTTTGCGAGCCGGCTTCCGTTCCGGTGACCGCGCCTTGCCGTCCGCCTTGCGGGCCGGCGCCTTGGCCTTCTCCTTGACCGCCGGCTTGGGTGTGGCCTTCGCGGCGGCTCGCTTGCTGCCGGGTGGCTTGCGCTTGGGTGCCTCCTGCCCGAGGCTGCGCTTCAGCGCCGCCATCAGGTCGATGACGTTGCCGCGCGCGTCATCCGGCTCCGGCTCGGGCGCCCGCTCCTCGCCGCGCAGCTTGGCCTCGATCACCTCGCGCAGCCGCGCCTTGTAGCGGTCCTCCATGTCGGCGGGATCGAAGCGCCCGACCTGCCGGTCGACGAGCTGCGTCGCCAGCTTCACCATCGCCGGATCCGGCTTGGCCCCGGGCACGCCGGCGAACAGCTCCCGCGGGTCGTGGATGTCGCGCTCGTCGTGCAAGGTGTGCAGTACCAGTCCGCGCCCGAGCGGCATGATCGCCACCGCCCGCTCGCGCCGAGCGATCACCAGCCGCGACAGCGCGACGCGTCCGGACATCACGATCGCCTCGCGCAGCACGACGTAGACGTCCTGTCCGGCCTCGCCGTCCGGGACCATGTAGTAGCTGCCGTCGTAGTA
>CAXTMA010000331.1:0-4589 GCA_964245015.1 uncultured Beijerinckiaceae bacterium
CTTGAGAAGCGTCGCTGCCGGCAATACGGAGGACACCGGCGGCGAGCCGGCCCCTGAGCGCTTGAACGTGCGTGAAGCGGGTGCAGCGGCGCGCCCGGGGAGCACGGTCTGCCCGGCCACCGGCCACCGTCGCCTCGCGCCGCTGCCGGCGAGACGCAGGCCGCTGCCGGCGGCGGGCGGTGGCCGCACCCCCTCCCAGATGACGGTGCCGAGCGTCGCGCCGGCCGCGTCGAGGAAGGTCACGAATTCGGCTTCGCGCACGTGCGCCGTGACCTCCGGACCGAGCCGGACGTGGTGGCACGGCAGGCCGTCGACCGCCTCGGTCGCGAACAGATGGAAGCCGCGGTTGCGGCGGCCGTCCTCGCTCAGCGTCGATCCGTCGGGGAAGCGCAACGCCACCGCCGGCGCGCTGTCGCGCGCTTCGGCGAAGCGCAGGATCGCGTGCCCGATGTGCTCGCCGTCGTCGGCGAGGATCAGCGGCGGGTCATCCATCCCGGAGGCCCGCCGCGCTGGGGCGTGCCCGAGGGCAGCTCACTTCGACCTCGGGGTTCGCACCGTGGTGACCAAGGTGAAGTCGCAGGAGGGAAGCGGTTCGCCGCCGGTCCAGCTGAGCTGCTGCGCGGTGCCGCTTTCCAGCTGACCGTCGCGTTTCACCATGTCGCGGGGCGCCAGCTGCGTGACCGCCCCGTGGCACTCGCTCTCCTGGTCGCCGAGCCGCATCCGCAAGGTGAACGGCACCCGGTTCGCCCCATCGGTCACCGAGCGGTACTCGATGACGTCGATGATGTAGCGGCCGTCCGGGTAGCTGTCGGTCCAGACGACATTCTCGACGGGTGTCGTTGACACGTTCGTCTTGAGATTGCGGTTGGCGTCGATATCCTTGACGCCGTCGCCGCAGATGCCGGGCCCGCGCTCGCCGTCGAAGCTGCTGATGCGTCCGCCCGGGCAGGTGACGTTGAGGTCGAGGTCGTCGAGCGTCGCCCAGGCCAGGGTGAACTGCAGCCGCCCGGTCTTGCCGCCGCGCTGCTCGACCCGCTTGTCGATCGCTTGCGATTCGGCGCGCTCCTCGGGTGTCGGCTCGGGCGTCGCGGTCGGCCTGCCGGTGGAGGGCTGCCTGATGGAGGGCTGGACAGCCGGCGCGGTGCAGGGCGGCACCTCGGCCTGGCTCATCTCCGCGACATGAACCTGCCGTCGCAGGCTTTCCCCGGTTTCGACCTCGCGGGCGAAGGCGCCATCGGACGGCGCCGGACAATAGTTGCGGGCGAAGCCGAACACCTGCCTGATGCCGCACGCGCGCAGCATGAGCACGCCGCCGGCCAGCACGGAGCCGGCGAACAGCACCCACAGGGCGATCCGCAAGCCGAGCGCCGTGCCGCGCTCCACGCTGCGCCCCTGGCCGGGTCTCTGGCCGGGCCTCATGTCGGGCATGCGATCACCGTCCCGTCCCGGTGGGGCCTGCGTCATCTCAGGCGGCCAGGGCGACGAGGATCTTGCCGAGGCGGGTGTTCTGTTCCGCCTCCTCGAGCGTTCCGGTCTGGGCGACGGCGTTGTGAGACACGGTGGTGCGGAAGGCGCGGCCCCACTGCTCCATGAAGCGGTTGGTGAACTCGGCCGGATCGGCGCCGATGCCCGACGCATCGAAGGCGACCGGTCGCGGCGCGAACACCGGCTCGTCGAGGTCCTCGCGGAAGCGCTCGATCTGCTGGGCCGGCGACACGCGGTCGAAGTCGAGTTCGGACACGAATCGGTTGATGAGCCCCTCGGCGACCAGCGCCGCCTTGCGGGCGATCGCCTCGTTCTGCTCGTTTGGCCCGGCCCGCAGCCGCAGCTCTGCCGCGACCCGCTCGGCGAGCTTGAGGCGGCGGGCGGCGGCGCCGATCTCGGCCGTCATCTCACGAAGGCTCGCCGCACCGATCCCGATGCGCCGGGCAAACACCGCATCCTCCGTGCGCATCTGCAGGAAGCCGGCCCAGCGCGCCAGCGCCGCATCGGCGAGCCTCGACCAGCGATCGGGGCGCGGCCCCGATGCCGGCGCGTCGATCTGCGTCGCCGCAGGCGCCGCCTTGCGGGCGCCGAACGGCCCGACCCGCCTGGGAGGCGCCGCGAGCGTCGCGTCGCGCGCATCCTCGGCCAATCCCTCCACGCCCGTCCGGTTCAGCGTTTCGGTCAGGGCGGCGTGGAGGTCGGACGCGTCGATCATCAGGCCGCGCAGGGCGCTGCCGAAGCGCGCGCGCTCGGCGCATTCGTTGAGGTCGGCAAAAAGCACCTGGTCGACGAAGGCGAGGCGCTCGGCCCGCCGCGTCGCCCAATCGTCGCTGACGTGGTAGCGCGCCAGCGTGTCGAGCACGTCGCGGCGGATCTCGCCGAGGCGGGCGGCGATCTGCCCGAGCTTGAGATCGGCCACGCACACCCGCGACAGTTCCGCCGCGAGGCGCCCGGCGCCGCCGTCGTTCAAGGTCATCAGCGCATCCCAGGCCGAGCCGGGATCGGCGAAATGCTCGGCCGCCACCGGCAGCGACACGAAGGCGGCGCGCAGATCGGCGAGGCGGCCATCCTCGCCGGGCACGATGCGCACCTCGTGCTTGCCGTCGTACTCGATCACGCCGCGGAACTGCACGGTGGGGTTGCGCACCAGGAAGACGTTGCGGAACGGCTGGCGCGGCCACCACTGCCGGACCCACGAAGGCTCGACCTTTGAGAACGGGTTCATCGAGGCGGAAAAACGGATGCCGAGCTTTTCCCCGAACATGTCCCTGCGGTCGCCGGCCTTCAATTCCAGCGTGCGGTCGAACTTGGTGAGGGCGAGAAACAGCAGGTTGGGCTTGCCCAGCCGCTTCTCGGGGCTGACGCCGTGAGTCAGCCCGACCCAGGTCTCGATGGCCTTGGGCAGGCTCGCCACCTCCATCACCGAGTCGGGGACGCAGAGCACCATGGTGGTGAGCTCCAGCTCGCCGGTGTAGCGCTGGAACAGGTAGTCGACCTTGCCGCGCAGGAACACGTCCTTGGAGGCGGTGTCGGCCGCCTCTCGGAAGTACTTGCGCAGGTCCTTCTTGAAACGGGTTCGGTATCCGGGAAAGTCGAGCAGGTCGGTGTGCTCGAAGAAGGGCTGCGGCTTGTCCCGGCACACGATGCGCAGCTCGGCGACCAGCGCCGTGACGAGCGGGCGGGGCAGGCTGGCCACCGTGCCGTCGGCCGTGGCGACGTCGAGGGCGCGGGCGTCGGCGTCGTGGATGCCGTCGAGCGCATTGACGTTGATGACGCTGTCGCGCGAGGGCACCAGCGCGTCGGTGCGCACGAAGGCGTCGGCGGCGAAGCGCAGCTTGGCCAGCGCCTCCGCGAGGCGGAGGTAGATCTTGGTGTAGGTCTCATGGCGGCCCCACAGCACCGACAACAGTTCGGCGCGGGCGGGCAGATCGAGGCGCGGCGCGACCGCGGCGATGCGCTCCCAGAACGGCCCCGGCCCGGACGCGGTGGCGGCGCCGCCGGAGTTGCGGGCGAGGTAATCCTGGAGATCCCATACATCGGCGGCTATGAGCGTGTCGGTCGGGGCCGGCCGGGCGCGCGCCTCGGCGGTGGCGAGCAGGCCTTCCAGGGTGGCCGCGTCGGTCACGCTCTCGTATTCCTGGTCGCCGTCCTGGAAGTAGGAGTTCACCAGGATCTTCACGATGTCGGTCTGGCTGAGCAGCTTCAGGCAAACGGGATAGCCGGCCGGCGAGGGCAGCTTGTGGATGGTGAAGCGGGTGACGACGCCGGTGGATTCGTCGCCGCCCATCGGGTTGATGTCCTCGATGAAGTCGATGTGCAAAGGCTCGCTGGCGCGCTCGCCGTCGAAGGCGGCGACGAGCGGCTTGCTGCCCTGGCGGGCCAGGATCGAGATCAGGTAGGACTTGCCGGCCTGGCTCGGCCCGAACACGCCGACGCAGGTCGGGCGCGTGGCCGAGCGGGCGAGGCGGCCGGCCTCGCTTGCCACCCGGCGAAGCTTGCCGGCCATGGCGGCCCGGTCCTGCGACACCTTGGCGGCGTTGCGCGGGTCGGCGATCCAGGCGAGCGCGTCGCGCGCGGCCTCGGCCGTCGCCAGGCAGCCGGCCGCGATGCGATCCCCCGCCGCGCGGACTGCCGCCCGATCTCCCGCTACCGCCGTCGCTGGCGCGTCCATGCCCCCGCCCTTCGTTGCCGGTCCTTAATTGATCGTCAGGATGCCCGTGTCGAGCCAATAGCCGTCGTCGGCGGCCATGGTGTCGAGGCTGAGCTGCATCAGCTTGGTCACCGACAGTCCGTCGCGATCCTGGGCATCCACGATCTTCAACTCCTCCTTGCGCGCTTCGCCCTCGTGGAACTTGTCGACCTCCTCGAAGTCGACGTCCTCGTCGGGGGCGCCGCGCTGCAGGGTCACGGTGATCGGCAGCTTGAGGCCGGCCCGGCCGGAACCAAGCGACATCTTGTAGAGCGGCGTCGCCGTCCAGCGGCGATGCGGCAGCTGCCGGTAGCCGATGCGCATGGGCGCGTGGTAGATCACCTCCGCCTCTCCTTCCCGGACGATGTGGCCCACGCCCGAGAACAGCACGTTCTCGGGCAGGATCTTGCCGGAG
>CAXTMA010000332.1:0-4566 GCA_964245015.1 uncultured Beijerinckiaceae bacterium
TCGGCGAGAACCTTACCGTTGACGGCCTGAGCGACGAAGAGGTTTGCATCGGGGACCGCTTCCGGATCGGCGGTGCGGTGGTCGAGGTGAGCCAGCCGCGGGTCAGCTGTCACAAGCTCGGGCTGCGAATGGATCACCCGTCCATGCCGGCGCTCGTCGTCGCCCACCGCCGGCCGGGTTTCTACCTCCGCGTCGTGGAGGAGGGCGAGATCCGGGCCGGCGACACCATTCACCTCCTGAGCCCAGGCCCGGAACGCATGTCTGTCGCCGAGATCGACGTCCTGCTGTTCAAAGGGGACCATCCCGTGCCCGCGCTGGAGCGCGCCCTCCGCATCCCCGCGCTCTGTCCGGGTTGGCAGATGTCGATGCAGGCGTTGCTGAAGGCGGCCGAACGAGGAACACCGGGTAATGCCGGCTTGGTCGCCGCCCCAGCGGCGTCACCGGCTTGGCCCGGCTTCCGAGCGCTTCGCGTTCTTGCGAAGGCAGCCGAGAGCGCGGACGTCAGCTCCTTTGTCTTGGCCGACCCCAACGAACGGCCGCTTCCGCCGGGCAAGCCGGGGCAGCACCTCGTCCTCCGTATTGCGACGGAGGCGGGCGGCTCGCTGCTGCGCAACTACTCGCTGTGCGGCGGTGGACCCGCCGGAACCTACCGCATCGCGGTCAAGCGCGAGGCAAATGGCGCGGTCAGCAGGGCGCTGCACGACGAGGCGCAAGCCGGCGACGTGCTGGACGCCACCGCGCCCCGCGGAACGTTCTGGCTGGACGACGCGCCGGGCCCCGTCGTGCTCATCAGCGCCGGCGTGGGGGCGACGGCCCTGCTCGGCATGTTGCGCGCGCTCGTCGACCCGGCGCGCGCCCCCGCCAAGCGGCAGGTTTGGTGGGTCCATGCGGCGCGCGATCGCGCGCACCACGTCTTCGCCGACGAGGTGCGCGCCCTGGCGGCCTCGGACGCTGCCACGACCCACATCGTGTACAGCCGACCCGGCGACGGGGAGCGCCGGGACTGCGACCGGGTCGGTCGCATCGACCGGGACGTCCTGCACAACCTCGACCTGCCCCAGGACGCCACCTACTACCTTTGCGGTCCGGGCGCGTTCATGGACGCGGTCGCGACGGCGTTGACCGAACTCGGCGTGGAGCCCGCCCAGCTTCTGCGGGAAGCGTTCGGGAGCGCGGCGCCGCAAGGCGCCGAAGCCCAGCCCGCGCACCAGCCCGATGGTCCCGTCGGCAATGGGCCGACGGTGACTCTGCTGCGCAGCGGGCTGACGACGCAGTGGAGCGACCGTTTTGGAAGCCTGCTGGAGCTTGCCGAGGCCTGCGGGGCGCCGGTGCCCTGGGCCTGCCGGACGGGGGTCTGCCACCGCTGCGAGTCGGGCTTGGTGGCGGGCGCGGTGCGCTATGCGCCGGACCCGCTCGACCCACCGCCGGAGAGCTCGGTGCTGGTTTGCTGCGCACGGCCCACAGGCGACGTCGTCCTCGATCTCTGATCGCGAATGCTGGTGACCTCAGGCGATTGGACCGGGCTTGGCAGTTGATGCAACTAGGCGAACGGTCCGTCTCGCGCCCTATCCCGGTCATCCCTGGAACAAAGCTCCGCTCCTTCAGAGCAGACATTGATCCTTACCCGAATTTCAATCGCTTCTTCATCACATCGGCAGCACAGCAAGGGTCTGTTTCAACCGAGGCGCGGCGAAGTCGAGGAAGACGCGGAGCTTCAGTGGAAGCAGCGGCGATCCCGTATAGATGAGGTGAACCGGTATCGGCTCGGGTTCGTAATTGCGCAACAGGCTGACGAGCCGTCCCTCGCGGATCGCGGCCGCGGCTTGGTAGGAGGTCATCCGCGCGATGCCGAAGCCTTCTGCCACGGCTTCGATCAGGGCGTCCGCCGTGTTGACTCCCAGCCGTGGGCGGATCGCCACCGGGCTGCGGTCCGTTCCCGGCCCGAACGACCAATTGCGCGACGTCTGCAGCCCCTCGAAGGCGAGGCAGTCATGATTGGCGAGCTGCGCCGGTGTCGCCGGCGTTCCCCGCCGTGCGAGATAGCCGGGGCTGGCGACCGTGATCCAGCGCACCTCGCCGACCCTGAGCGCGACCAGCCCGGCGTCGGGCAGTCGGCCGAGGCGCGCGGCGACGTCGATGTGGTTGTCGACCAGGTCCATCGTCGTGTCGGCAAGCGCCAGCCGCACGTTGACCTCGGGAGTGGCGCGCAGGAAGTCGAGCACCAAAGGCAAGATGTGAAGCCTGCCGAACGCGATCGGCGCAGTGACCAGAAGGTCGCCGCGCGGGGTTCGGTACTCGCCGGAAGCGGCCCGCTCCGCGTCGTCCAGTTCGCCGAGCAGACGTCGCGCGGCAGGCACGAACCCTTGCCCGGCCTCGGTGAGGAGCAGCTTGCGGGCGGTCCGCACCACCAGCTGCGTGCCGAGGTGGGCTTCCAGCTCCGACACCTTCCGGCTGACGGTCGGCAGCGGCATGCCGAGCGCGCGCGAGGCGGCGCTCAAACTGCCGCCGTCCACCGCCGCGAGCAGTGTCCGCATCGCCTCGAAGCGGTCCACGACAGCCTTTCACTTGGCGGAAGGAAGGCTACCGCAAATAGCAGCTACCACGCGTAGCTGGAAGGTCATACTTCCTGAACGATCGCTGGTCCCGCCGGATCGACGGTCGAAAGGATGTTTTGCCGTGCCTCGAACCACCCATCGCTTCGCCACCGTGAACGGTCGCCAGATCTTCTACCGTGAGGCCGGCGACCCCGCCGCGCCGACGATCCTGCTGCTCCACGGCCTGCCGACCAGCAGCCGCATGTATCGCGACCTGATGTCGAGGCTGGCGGATCGTTTCCACCTTGTCGCCCCCGACTACGTCGGCTTCGGTCACTCCGACGCGCCGCCGCGCGACGTGTTCACCTACACCTTCGACAATCTCGCCACTCACGTCGAAGGCCTCGTCGAGGTGCTTGGGCTCACATCGTACATCCTCTACATGCAGGACTACGGCGGCCCGATCGGCTTCCGCCTGTTCACGCGTGCGCCGCAGCGGGTGCGCGGCTTCATCATCCAGAACGCCAACGCCTATATGGAGGGCGTCGGCGACGCGCCGAAGGGCGTGCTGCTGCCGCTGTGGGAGAAGCGCAAGCCCGAGACCGAGAAACCCGCCCGCGACTTCGTCAGCCTGGAAGGGACCAAATATCATTGGCTGGTCGGCGCCAGGACGCCGGAGGCGATCGACCCCGACAACTGGCTGCTTGACCAGGCGCTGCTCGACCGGCCCGGCGTGCAGGACTGCCAGATCGACCTGCTGGAGAACTACAAGACCAACATCGCCCTTTATGCCGAATGGCAGGCCGCCTTCCGCGCGCACCGCCCGCGGACGCTGATCGTGTGGGGCAAGAACGACCCGTTCTTCGTCCCGCCCGGCGCGCGCGCCTACCTTGCCGACCTGCCCGACGCCAAGTTGGTCTGGCTCGACGCCGGCCATTTCGTGCTGGACGAGAACGCGCCGGAAGTCGCCGCCGAGATCAAGGCGATCTTCGCCGCCTGAGCGGACCGCCAAGCCGGTCCAGCGCCACGGCACCCGCCGCGACCGCCGCCCACGGACGGCTCGAAAAGAAACCACCCACCACCGGCAAGGTGCATCCAACATGCGATACGCTTTCGCCGCAGCACTTCTCGCGACGGGCGCCGCGCTTCCCGCAGCCGGAGATTTCGCCGGTGTACGAACGGGTCCGTCCACCTCCTCGACGACGACCTTCGGGACCGTGTCGATCGATGGCGTGAACATCTTCTATCGGGAGGCCGGACCGAAGCAGGCCCCAACCACCCCGCTGCTGCACGGCTATCCGTCCTCGACGCCGGGCACTTTGCTCTCGACGAACAGGTGGACGAAGCCGCGGCCTTGATCCGCGGCTTCCTGGCCGGACGAGGCCTGTAGCCGATGCCCAAGGGAAACCGATCATGACCACGCCGACGGACACCGTCCGCGACTTCTACGCCAAGCTCGCCGACGGCGACGCGCCCGGCGCGCTCGACCTGATGGCGCCGGACATCGAGTGGACCACCACGTGGCACTACAAGGCCGACCGTCCCAGCCCGCAGGCAGTCGCCGAGGGGCTGCTGACACCGCTGGCCAACGAATGGACCAGGTACGCGCTGCAGACGGATCGGTTCATCGCCGAGGGCGACACGGTGGTGTCGCTCGGCCGCTTCACGGGCGTGCACGGCGCATCGAAGAGGCCGGTCGACGCCGCCTACGCCCACGTTTGGACGGTGCACGGTGGTCGCATCCAGCGCTTTCGCCAGTACATCGACACGCTGGCAGTGGCCGAGGCGCGGACGTGACGACGCGTGTCGCCCTTGTCACCGGCGCGAGCCGCGGTATCGGTTGCGCGACCGCGATCCGGCTCGCGGCCGACTTCACCACCGTGGTGGTCGTCGCGCGCGATGCGGCGATGCTCGCCAAGACTGCCGACGCGATCCGCAGGGCCGGAGCGACGCCGATCGCCATCGCCAGGGACCTGCGGGATCCGGCGGCGGCATCGCAGGTGTGCACTGAGGCGATGTACGCCGCTGGCCA
>CAXTMA010000333.1:0-4544 GCA_964245015.1 uncultured Beijerinckiaceae bacterium
GCGCTACGTCGCGCTCCCCCACGCCGACGCGCGCGGCCTGTCGGGCGTCGTCCTCGCCGCCGCGGCACGGGACGCGTGAAGCGGGCTCGCGCGCGCCGCCGGTTCCATGGCGCGCGGTGCCGCCCCATCCGAACCGGAGGCAACAGTTCATGAAATTCGCCGCCCTCATCACCTACGGCCCGGACAAGAAAGCCGCCAAGGACGTTTTTCCCGGTCATCGCGCCTACCTGCGCTCCCTGCTGGACGACGGCCGGCTCGCCGCCGCGGGTCCGCTCGCGGATGGTGCCGGGGCCCTGTGGGTCTTCGAGGCCGAAACGCTTGCCGACGCCGACGCCGTGGTGCGCGGCGATCCTTCCCATGCGGCGGGGGTTTTCGCGGCGTGGCAGATCCATCCGCTGGCCTACTGGTCGGCCAAGGAGGCGAAGGGCGCGTGATCCCGCGGCGAGCGCGAGGATCCTGGTGATGCGCCTCTGCCGCGCGGCGGATGCACGAAACGAACGACCGGACGGAGGCGGCGTTAGAACGGGAGGGCGCCGAACTCACGGAGCCGTGCGCCAGTGGTTGTGCCGCAGCGGGCCCGATGCCGCCGCGGCACGTTCGATGCCGGGTCCGGCGCATGGGCGGGCGGTTCGGCCGGGAGACGCGCATGAAGCTTTGGCCGGGCGGTGATCGGCGCAGGTCGGTCAGGGACTCCTCGGTCCGGCGGGCGGCGAACTGGAGCCTCGTGCCGCTCGGCCTCGTCGGCGGCTTCGCCGGCGGTCGGGCGCTGCGGGGGCCGGGCGAGCTGCCGCTGCCGCCCGCGCTCGACGCCGAGATCGGCACCCTGCGCATCCCCTTCGGTCGGCTGGCCTATTACCGCGCCGGCCCGGCCACGGGCGTGCCGCTGCTGTTGATCCATTCGATCAATGCCGCCGCCAGCGCCTACGAGGTCAAGCCGCTGTTCGAGCACTATGCCGGCCAGCGTCCGGTCTACGCGCTGGACCTGCCCGGCTTCGGCTATTCCGACCGCACCGACCGCATCTACACGCCCCGGCTGATGACCGATGCCATCCTCGCCATGCTGGCCGAAATCCGCGCCGACCACGGCGCCTTTCCCATCGATGCGATGGCGTTGTCGCTGTCGTGCGAGTTCCTGGCGCGGGCGGCGGCCGAGCATCAGCTGAGCTTCCGTTCGCTCGGATTCGTCAGCCCCACCGGCTTTGAATCCGCGTTGGAGCGCCAGGGCGCGGCCGGCACGACCTACGGCCGGCCGGCGGTGCGCGACGTCATCTCCTTCCCGCTCTGGGGCCGTGCCCTGTTCGATGGGTTGGTCAGCCGGCCGAGCATGCGCTTCTTCCTGCAGAAGACCTGGGGCTCGAAGCGCATCGACGAGGGCCTGTTGGATTACGACTACCTCAGCGCGCATCAGCTCGGCGCCGAGCACGCGGTGTTCTCCTTCGCCGCCGGCTTCCTGTTCAGCCGCGACGCGCTCACCGTGTACAAGAGCCTGGGCGGGCCGGTGTGGATGTGCCACGGCACGCGCGGCGACTTCGTCGACTATGCCAAGAAGACCGAGGTCACCGGGCGATCGAACTGGAAGGTCGCGGTGTTCGACACCGGCGCGCTGCCGCAGTTCGAGCGCCTCGACGAGGTGACCGCCTACTTCGATGCCTTTCTCGACGAGCTGTGATGTCGTCCGAACGCAGGCTGGACTTCGAGCGCGACGGACAGGATTGGCCCAACCGCGACGCCAGCCGCTTCGTGGAAGCGGCTGGCATCCGCTGGCACGTCCAGGATTTCGGACGGACGACCGGGGGTGACGGACCGCCGGTGATGCTGCTGCTCCACGGCACCGGCGCGGCGACGCACTCCTGGCGCGGGCTGGTGCCGCTGTTGCGCCAGCGCTTCCGGCTGATCTCCCTCGACCTGCCGGGCCACGGCTTCACCCAGCGCCCGCCGACCGAGATGTACACCCTGCCCGGCATGGCCGCCGGCGTGGCTTCGGTGATGGCCGCCCTCCGCGTCGCCCCGGCGATGGTCGTGGCCCATTCGGCCGGCGCGGCGGTGATGCTGCGCATGGCTCTCGACGGTCAGGGCGCCTCCCGGCAGCCGCGCGCGCTCGTCAGCCTGAACGGGGCGCTGCGCCCCTATGGCGGCGACGCCGCCCGCTGGCTGTCACCCGTCGCCAAGCTGCTGTTCCTCAACCCGTTCACCCCGCGCCTGTTCGCCTGGACGTCGAGCAACCGGGCGTCCGTCGAACGCCTGATCCGCAACACCGGCTCCACGGTGGATGCGGCAGGGCTCGGCAACTATCAGACGCTGGTCGCCAACCCCGACCATGTCGCGGCGGCGCTGGGCATGATGGCGAACTGGGACCTGCAGCCGCTCGCCCGCGACCTGCCCAGGCTCGCCGCGCCGCTGCTGCTGATCGCCGGGCGCAACGACAAGGCGATCAAGGCGGACGACAACTTCGTCACCCGCGACCTGGTGCCGCGCGCCAGGGTCGAGATGCTGCCCGGCCTCGGCCACCTCGCCCATGAGGAGGCACCCCAGGCGGTGGCCGCGCTGATCCTCGCCTTCGCCGCCGAGACCGGGGCTTTGCCGGACAAATCCTGAGCCGAAAGCCGGACCGGCGGCATCTCGACAAGTGTCAACTTCGTGTTACACTACGCGTCGATGGCGACGCTGACACTCGATCCGCACGTGCCTCATCGACCTGCGGCGCCAGCCCTGCGCGGCGTCGACCGCCGACCGCACGCGGCCGTGATCGGCAGCGGCTTCGGCGGCCTCGCCGCGGCGGTGCGGCTCGGGGCACGGGGCTATCGCGTCACCGTGCTGGAGAAGCGCGACCAGCTCGGCGGCCGTGCCGGCGTCCACCGGCAGGACGGCTTCACCTTCGACGCCGGGCCGACCATCGTCACCGCGCCCTTCCTGTTCGAGGAGCTGTGGCAGCTCTGCGGCCGGCGCCTCGCCGACGACGTTGAGCTGCGCCCGGTGTCGCCCTTCTACGCCATCCGCTTCGCCGATGGCGAGACGTTCCGCTACACCGGCGATCCCGCCGCCATGCGTGCCGAGGTCGCCCGCTTCGCCCCCGGCGACGTCGACGGCTACGGGCGCTTCATGGCGGCAAGCGAGGCGATCTTCCGGGTCGGCTTCGAGAAGCTCGGCGACGTGCCCTTCTCGTCGTGGTGGGACATGGCGCGCATCATCCCGGCGATGGCGCGGCTGAGGAGCCATCGCTCGGTCCATGGCCTCGTCTCGTCCTTCATCAAGGACGAGCGGCTGCGCACGGTGTTCTCCTTCCATCCCCTGCTGATCGGCGGCAACCCGTTCACCGCCTCCTCGATCTATTGTCTCATCGCCTTCCTGGAGCGGCGCTGGGGCGTGCATTTCGCGATGGGCGGCACGGGCCGGCTCGTCAGCGGCCTCGCCGGCCTGATCGAAGGCCAGGGCGGCACGCTGCGCACCGGCGCGGGGGTGGCGGAGATCCTCGTCGAAGGGGGCCGGGCGACCGGCGTCGCCTTGGCGTCCGGCGAGCGGGTGGCGGCGGATATCGTGGTGTCCAACGCCGATTCGGCCAGCACCTACCGCCGCCTGCTGGCCCCCGAGCACAGGCGGCGCTGGAGCAACCGGCGCCTCGCCCGCTCGCGATACTCGATGGGCCTGTTCGTTTGGTACTTCGGCACGAACCGCCGCTACGAGGATGTCGAGCACCACACCATCCTGCTCGGGCCGCGATACCGCGAGCTGCTCGCCGACATCTTCGGCGCCAAGGTGCTGGCCGACGATTTCAGCCTCTACCTCCATCGTCCCACGGCCACCGATCCGACGCTGGCGCCGCCGGACTGCGACGCCTTCTACGTGCTCTCGCCCGTGCCGCACCTGGGCAGCGGCACCGACTGGAGCCGGCAAGCCGAGCCTTACCGTCGTGCCATCGCGCGCCTGCTGGGCGAAACCCTTCTGCCCGGCCTCGAAGCCAACGTGGTCAGCTCGCGCGTGACAACGCCGCAGGACTTCCACGACGACCTGTCCTCGGAAAACGGCGCCGCCTTCGGGCTGGAGCCGGTGCTCTGGCAGAGCGCCTGGTTCCGCCCGCACAACCGATCCGAGGAGGTCGGCAACCTGTTCCTCGTCGGCGCCGGCACCCATCCCGGCGCCGGCCTGCCCGGCGTGCTGTCGTCGGCCCGCATCCTCGATAGAGTGGTCCCGGAGGTTCATGCTTTTTCCTGACGCGATGATGGAGGCGATCGCCGACCGGCAGGCCTGCCGCGAGCTGCTGCGCGGCGGCTCGCGCACCTTCTTCGCCGCCTCCCACCTGCTGCCGGCGCGGGTTCGCGAGCCGGCCACCGCGCTCTACGCCTTCTGCCGCCTCGCCGACGACGCCATCGATCTGGCGCCCGTCCCCGCGGCCGGCTCGCCCGACGAGCGTTCGGCCGCGCTTGACCGTCTGCGCCTGCGGCTCGACCGCGTCTACGCCCGCTCGCCGCGGCCGCTGCCGGCCGACCGGGCCTTCGCGGCCGCCGTGACCGCCTTAGTTTTTGCCCTTCGTTTGGAAACTCGCCGCT
>CAXTMA010000334.1:0-4534 GCA_964245015.1 uncultured Beijerinckiaceae bacterium
TGACGGGCGCGGCCCAGCCCAGGCCGGCGACGTACTGGCCGGACGACGCGCTCGATCTCGCCGAGGCGCTGCTCGCGACAGAAGCAGACGTGGAATGAAGAAGCTCGAGTGAGAAGGGCTGGCCACGCCACCGCCGAGCAGCACTTCCGACTCTCGACCATGTGCATCCGCCAGCACCGCTCCTGCGATGGCGCGCTGCTCGACGCCCTCACATCCGGCCTGATTCTCCGCATCGTGCAGCGCGCCGATACGCTCGTCTCCGGTGATCGCGAGCGCGAGCAGGTTGTTCAGGCCGCGGCGGCGACCAATGCCGCGACCTCGGCCGCGAAGGCCTCGGCCAAGCGGCCCGGCTGCACTTCCAGGAAGACGTCAGCGAGCGAGCGGTAGTACCACAGCGTGCCCTCGCGTTTGCCGGTGAAGCGTGGCCACAGCGCCTCGCCGAGCACGCGGTAGTCGCTCGCGATGGCGCTGATGTTGTGGGTCTTATCGGCGAGCGACACCAGCAGCGAGGCATCGGCCTTGCCCGGCAGCGCGGCGATGTAGGCCTCCTTGCGCTCGCGCCACGGCGGCTTCGGCTCGCCCCAGGCGTCGGTGCAGTCGGCGACGATGGTGGCGACCGCCTCGCCGTAGCGGGCGCGGATGACGTCGAGCGTCGCCCGGCCGCCCTGGTCCTCGGCGGCGTCGTGCAGCAGCGCGCCGATCGCAGCATCCTCGTCGCCGCCGTTTTCCAGCACCAGCGAGCAGACGGCGAGGAGGTGCGACACGTAGGGGATCGCCGTGCCCTTGCGGGTCTGCGCGCGGTGCAGCCGGGCGGCGAAGGCGAGGGCGTCATCGAAGCGGTCGGTCAGCATGCTCTTCCCTGTTCAGTGCGGCACATGGGACGGGCTGCGGTTGTACTATGCCAATCCCCGCCTACAAGATCCTGATGCGCTCCGTCCTGCTGCTGGCCGCAGAGGGTGTCCGGTGCCGTCGCGATGTGATGAGGCTTGAAGCGCGTGGACGGTGGCGCAGGCGTCACGGCGCGAAGCCGACGGGATGGCGGAAGCCCGTCTCATGCGACACGCCGGCCGCGAGCGCGACGGCGCGCAGCACGTCGTCGGGGGTGAGCGCGTCGCGTCCGGCCGCGGCGGCATAGCCGAGCGCCAGGGCGACGATGCGCTTCAGCCGCCGCGGGTGTGCCGGGCGAGCTGGTCGCGCACCGCGCTGTCGAGCACGGCCGCGAAGTGCTCGCCATGGCAGGCGCGCACCGCGGCGTAGATGCCGTGGACGATGCTCGCGAGCTGCGCCCGGGTGGGGTACCGAAGTAGAGGATCGAAGGCTCGATGGTGACGTGGGGATCGATCACAGGCTGCTCCTTGGCTGGGCAAGGACCTGCTTATGCCGCCGTGCAGAGCGGGGGATGAATTCCGCTTCTTGCTCCTGAAACGGCCAGTCCACAGCCCTTGTCGAATGTGCGCCTTTTCGCTCCGGTGCTCCGAAGGGGGTCGGCCGAAAACCACCCACGTCAGCCGTAGCCACGACGAACTGAAGGTCTTGTGTGGATGGCTCCCGCATTGCAAGGGGTCTGTGAGGGTCTGGCATGCTGGTCGGGGTGCCGTCTTGTAACCGGCCTGTTCGCGCGGTCACGGACCGCTGGCCCTGATAGTGTCCGCGGACGAGGTCCCATTCTGCTTCACGGGCTATGACGCCCTCGACATTCGGCGGGTTGTCCTCGTCCCCGGTCTGACCGGTTTGCCATCACACACAAAAGTCCTCGCAACCTCCTCGCGCGCTACCGCGCTGGTCGGTGGACTCCTGGTCAGGCCGCCGCGTGTCAGGCCGCCGCGTGTCAGGCCGCCGCGTGTCAGGCCGCCATGCCGGGTGCCGGCGCCCGGTAAACCTCGCCGCGGCTCATGATGGCCCAGATCGCCCGGGCCGTGCGGTTGGCCATCGCCACCGTGGCGAGCCGCAACGGCTTGCGAGCGAGCAGGACGTTGACGCGCGGGTCGGCGGAGCCGGGGTGGTGCTTGTTGCGCCGAACAAGCGACGTCATACCGGTGACCAGCAGCCGGCGCAGGTACTGGTCGCCCATCTTCAAGATGCGGCCGAGCCGCTCCTTGCCGCCGCTGCTATTGTTCAGCGGTGTCAGGCCCAGCCACGCCGCGAACTGCCGCCCGGAGCGGAACTGCGAGGGATCCGTGACGGTGGCCGCCATCGCCGTTGCACCAAGCAGGCCGACACCGGGCACGGTGGCGATGCGCCGGGCAAGCTCGCTGGCCCGGTACCAGGCCAGCAGGTCGCGCTCCAGCTGCCGGATCCGATTCTGAACGGCAACGGCCTGCTCGGCCAGGGCGCCGATCACCTTGGCGACCACGGCCGGCACGTCGGGCGCGTCACCGGCCGCCGCACGTCGTGCGAACGCCAGGGCGTGCGTGATGCCCTTCGGCATGTCGATGGCGAGCTCGGCCAACAGGCTCCGGATCATGTTGACCAGTTGCGTCCGCTGCCGGACGAGGAGGTCGCGGGTGCGGTGCAGCGCCAAGGCCGCCTGCTGCTCGACGGATTTGACTGGAACAAAGCGCATGGTCGGCCGGGTCACCGCCTCGCAGATCGCTTCCGCATCGGCGGCGTCGCTTTTGCCCCGCTTGACGTACGGCTTGACGTAGGCCGGCGGCATCAGCCGGACCGTGTGACCGAGGCCGGCTAGCTCGCGCGGCCAGTGATGGCTGATGCCGCGGGCTTCCATGCCGATCAGGCAGGGGGCAAGATTGCTGAAGAACGGCATCACCTGAGCCCGCCGCAGCGAGCGCCGCACGACTACGGCGCCCGTGGCAGTGATGGCGTGCACCTGGAAGACGTTCTTGGCCAAGTCCAGGCCAACGGTTGTGATCTCCATCGTGGTGGCTCCAAGCTTCTACTGCGCGATAGCACCATGATGGCGCCGCAACGCCGGGAGCGGGAGCCATCCACCCCATCTGCTTCGGAGCAGTTCATCGTGCACCTCGCACGACCGGAATGGGCGCAGTGCCGCCCATCCGTCCCGTCGCGAGCTGGCCGTGAACTGCCTGTCTGGTTCGGAGTGCGGCGTACAAGGAGTTGCCCATAGCCGAATCGGCAGCTCACGATCCGACCCGGACGTTGAGCATGTGCCTTTGTGACCGATCAGGCTGGCCGCTCTTGGTCTGTCCGCTTACCGAAAAAATCTGATGAGCAGGCACCAACAATTGTCGGAAGGCTTTCAAGATCAATCGACGGTTCAGCAGGGTGTAGATCCACCCTCTCGCCGACACCCATCAGCGCCCGAGCCCCTGCCGTGTAGGAAGGAGAAGCCTTAAGACTCCATAATGGGTGCTGCATTGCGCGACCTTGTTTTCGCCGACCACGACGCTTGTCACATCCGCCAGCGGGTAGATCTCGTTCCGTCCCCGAGTTTATCAGGCCAACTTACTCCAGAAGTCCCCATACTCGAGATGGCCTAGATCTGAAGCGCGATAGTAGGTTCGATCACTCTGCGGAACGATCAAGCTGCTTTTGTTCGGGTGATTTATCCGTGGCAAGATCGTTGCGATACCGCTAGTTCCTGGCGCATCTGTTATTTGTACCTGCGCGCTTTTCAGTGTGACGCCAGGACCATAGGTCTTTGAAAGGTTCGATGGATCTACTCGACGTGCGGATCTGGGATCGTCGAGCGACAAGAACCGAACCGCAAACCCAAGCTGTTCACTGGCAATCGAACCGACAGGCTTCATCTTGTTCAACAATCGGAAATAGGACCTGATCGCGAGAGACCCGCTGGGATCACCACGCCCCTCCCTTTGAGATTTCTCCAGCAGTTCTGGAAAGGCGGCCGAAGCATATCCATGAAGAGATCGGCTTTCCTTCCGATCTCAGTCCGCTCTGAGCAGGATGAACATCAACCCGTAGTGACCCAGATCTATGACTGTCGCTTGGCCTTCTAGAACTGTGGCGAGCCCATTTCCCAAAATGCTCTGAGAACGGTCATGGACTTTTGATATGTAACGCGTGATATTCGTTGCGGTCGTCAAGCCATCCGAGGTAGCAACTTCAATTCTCAGCTGTTGTTAAAACGACAGTACTTCGCTTACGAAGCCGGTCAAGCCAGCCATAGAACCGAAAGCTAGCGCATTCCGTCTCGTCAATACCATCTGCAATATACTTTCTGACGTAAGATTATATTGTATTCCAATTGATGGGAAGTCCCGCCGATCTCCCGTAACGGCCAAGCTAGACTTTGGCCATTCAAGCGGGGGGCGAAGTGGGCTGAGGTGTCGATCGGCGTCGAAAGTATGACCCCGGCCATACATGATGTAAGCACCTTGATCGGCCCCCATCGGGTGGTCCGGTTTGAATGTTAGGTGTTTGATCCCGGGGTTTGATGGTGCAATCTTCTCGCCGGAATGGAAGGATGCGCTATGGGCCAAGTTCTCCACGGGAGCGCCACAACGACAACGGCGGTCCGTCGAGCGATACAGCATCGTGAAGAGAGCCTGAGGGCGCTGGCCAAGCGCTACGGCATCAACCAGAAGACGGTCGC
>CAXTMA010000335.1:0-4534 GCA_964245015.1 uncultured Beijerinckiaceae bacterium
GCGGCGCGGCGCGCCAGTCGGCGGGGTCGGCGCCGCCGAGGGATTCCGCCGCCATGCCGGCCAGCGCGGCACGGCTCAGCATGGGATCGGCACCGGCCCGCGTTCGCATGCTGTCGCCGGTGAGCGCGAGGTCGGTCCACGGCGACAGCACCGCCGCGCAGCAGGGCCGGCGTGCGCCGTCGTTCCGGTTGGCGAGCGACAGCGCCGCCAGCGCGAGGCCGCCCCCGGCGGAATCGCCGGCCAGCGCGATCGCGTCGCCTTCTTCCCGCAGAAGACCGCGGGTGGCCGCCCAGACGGCATCCAGCGCGGTGGGAAAGGGATGCTCCGGCGCCAGCGGGTAGTCCGGCACGAAGGCGTCGGCCCGCGCGCGGCCGGCGATCTGGCCGGCCAGCTTGCGGAAGGGATAGGCCGAGCCGAGCACGTAGCCGCCGCCGTGGACGAACAGCAGGCGGGCGCTCGGACGCGCGCCGTCCGGGCGGCACCACCAGCCCGGCACGCCGCCGACCGTGCCCGCTTCGTAGCGCAAGCCGGGGGCGCCCGGCGTCAGCTCGATCATCGCGTCGAAGCCGGCGCGGTCGCGCGGCCCGCCGTTTCCCTCTTCAACGCCGCCGCTCGCCGCGGCGGCCGCCCGGCGCTCGGCCAACATCGCGACGTCCTCGGTTGCCGGCGGGTGGACGCTCGTCAACCCGTGCCCGTCGTCGGCCGCCGCATCGACGCCCATGCTTGCCATCCCGTTCAGGATCAGTGGTGCCTTCCGGCGTCGCCCGTCATGCGACCTAAGCCTCGCCCCAGACCGCCAATACGCGTTCGACGGCGGGTCGGGCCTTCATGCGCGCGAGGTGGGCGGCAAGCGGGGTTGGCAGATCGATGCCGACCTCGGGCGCCCAGCGCGTGGCGTAGAACAGCGCGCTGTCGGCCACGGTGAAGCGGTCGCCCGCCACGTAGGGGCGCCCCGCGATTTGCGGGGCGAGGACGGCGAACGCCTCCTCCACCATCGCGCGACCCTGCTTCTTCAGGGCGCTCGCGCCCAGGCCGAGCGCCTCGTGCACCATGTCCGGCGGCTCGAACGAGGCCGTCTTGAAGATGCGGGCGAAACCCTGCATGTGCAGCGTGCCAACGACGTAGTCCATCACCTCCAACGCGCGCGCCTCCTGCTCGGGATCGGCGGGCAGCAGCTCCGCTTGCGGGTTGGTGCGGCCGAGCCAGGTGGCGATGGCGCCGTACTCGGTCAGCACCGAGCCGTCGTCGCGCAGGAGGGTTGGCACCTTGCCTTTCGGGTTGATGCGGCTGAACGGCGGCTTGTGCGTCTCGCCGCCGGCGGCGTCGACCGCCTCGGTCTCGTAAGGCTTGCCGATCTCCTCCAGGAGAACATGGATACCGATCGCGCAGGTGTGGGGACCCCAGTACAGCTTCATCGAGCACCTCCAATGAGCGGCGAACGCTGCCGATGAGGGTTATTTCCAGGCTCGACCGGACCGGTCCCGACGGCCTGCCCGCCGACGCACAGGGATGATCAGGTCTTCTGCGCGGCGGTTCGGGCGACGTCGCCTGCGCTCGTCAGCTCCGGCAGCGACCAGCAGAGCCCCATCACGCGCCTCGCCTGAGCCTCCGGCAGGATGCCTTCGGCGAGCCCCAGGAACTTCGCTTCCAGCTGCTTGTCGCTCATCGGCTCCTCGACGCTGCCGATGGCGTGCTCGATGAAGCGGTGGAACGTTCGCCCGTCCTTGAGCAGCACGGTCATCTCGACCTGCGCGGCGTCGATGCCGGGCGTCACGACGGGATGGACCTTCTGGCGCATGCTCGATACGCGCGGGTCGTTCACCGCCCGATCGCTGAACTGCTTCTCGCCGCCGGCTCCCTCCACGAATGCCACCGCGGCGGCATGGGTGATCGAGAACTTGCCCTCCAGCCCGGTCCGCGGCGTGGTCTTGCCGGTCAACTCCAGCACCAGCGGATGGACCTTGAGGTCGACGGACGCGATGTCCTCCGGCCTGACGTGGTCCTCGTCGCGGATCTGGATCGCCGCGTCGATGGTCGGATGCATGACGATGCCGCAAGCGAACGGCTTGTAGGTGTTGAGCAGCGCCTCCCAGCGCGTGCCGAGGCCGTCGGTGATCTCGGACCAGTCCTGCTTGGTCGAGATCGTGCTGGCCCAGCCGCGCTTCGCCTCGATCATCCCGTCGGACGAGGTGTAGCCCTTGGCTGCCAGGATCGCCGCGAACAGGCCGTTCGAGGCCGCTCGGCCCGGGTTGAAGCTCTTGTTCATCGAACCGAACGACTCGCGCAAGCCTACCGGCTGCGAGGCGGCCAGCCCCAGGGCGTAGACCATCTGCTGCTCGGTGAGGCCCATCAGCTTGCCGGCCGCTGCGGCGGCGCCGAACGGCCCGCAGGTGCCGGTGATGTGCCAGCCGGCGTCGTAGTGGTTGGGGTACACCGCATTGCCGATCCGGCACTCCGTCTCAATCCCGACCACGAGGGCGTCGAGGAAGGTCTTGCCGGGGACTGGCCGCATCTCGGCATAGGCCAGGATCGCGGCGGCGACCGGGCCGGCGGGATGGATGATCGTCTTCAGGTGGGTATCGTCGAAGTCGAAGATGTGGCTCGACGCGCCGTTGAGGAAAGCCGCGTTCATGATGTCGAAGCGCTCGCTCCGGCCGAGCAGTCCCGCCTGGGGCGGCCCCGAGAAGGGCTGCAGTGCCGAGACCGCCACGTCCACGTTCTCCTGGTGCGCGCCGCCGATCGCCACGCCGACCCAGTTGAGGAAGCTGCGCACGCCCTCGCGGCGGACGCTCGGAGGCAGCACGTCGCAGGAGGAGGCCAGGATCCAGCGCGCAAGGATCCGCGTCACCGGCGGCGGTGGCGCTTTGACGCCGGGTATCGCTGCGCCGGCGGCTTGCGTTCCGCCGAGCGTCGGCGCAGCCAGGGCCAAGCCGGCGGCACCGATGAGTGAGCGACGATTGACTGCCATGGTCTCTTTCCAAGCGCCTCGGTGTGGGCTGCACCGGTTATAGTTGGTGCGCGGCACCCGCCGGACGACGCCGGTGACGATGATGGTCCATGCGCCTGCGGCGCCGACCGGCGTCAGACACCTCTGCCGATCGCGACGCGTGATCTTTCTCGACGAGCCGGAGGCCGTCTGCTCCACCTTTCCCGGGGTTGAGGCATCGCCTAACACCGGAAGGGTTGGTCGAGGTCTGCATGGTGAAAAACGGAACCCGCGCCGCGAGCGGCAAGCCGGAGGTCCTTCTGCTGAAGGCGATCCTGCCGGACACGATGCGCGCGCTTGACGAGCGCTTCGCGCTGCACCGTCTCGACCTCGCGCCGGACAAGGACGACCTGCTCGAAGCGGTCGCCTCGCGCATCCGCGCGGTCGTCGTCGGCGGTCAGGCGCCGGCGGGCGCCGAGCTCTTCGCCCGGCTGCCGGCGCTGGAGATCGTCGCGAATTTCGGCGTCGGCTACGACACGGTCGACACCGCCGAAGCCGTGCGGCGGGGCCTCATGGTCACGAACACGCCCGACGTGCTGACCGACGAGGTGGCGGACTTGGCCGTCGGCCTTCTGCTCGCCACCGTGCGCCGCATTCCGCAGGCCGACCGCCATCTGCGCGACGGGCACTGGTTGCGGGGCGCCTTTCCCCTCACCGCTTCCTTGCGCGGCCGGCAGGTCGGCATCGTCGGCCTCGGCCGCATCGGGCGGGCGATCGCGACGCGGCTCGAAGGCTTCGGCGTGGCGATCGCCTACCATGCCCGACGGCGCCGGCCCGCCGTCGCCTATGCCTTCCACGACACCGTGCTCGCCCTCGCCCAGGCCTGCGACGTGCTGATCGTGGTCGCCCCCGGCGATGCCGCGACGCGCAACATGATCGACGCCGGGGTACTCGCGGCGCTGGGGCCGGACGGCATTCTGGTGAACGTCGCCCGCGGGACGCTGGTCGACGAGGCGGCCCTCATCGAGGCGCTGCGCAGCGGCGCGATCCACGCGGCAGGGCTCGACGTGTTTGCCGATGAACCGCGCGTGCCGCCCGCACTCGCGGCCTGCGCCAACACCGTCCTGCTGCCGCATGTCGGCTCCGCCTCGCACCGCACGCGGCGGCTGATGGGCGAACTGGTGGTCGAGAACCTCACCGCATGGTTCGCGGGCAAGGGGCCGGTAACACCGGTGCCCGAGACGCCGTGGCCCCCACGCGCAGCAACATCCGAAGGAGCCAGTCAAGAAAATTGATAAGGGGACGCCGTGTGACTGCAGACAGGAAGGGCGCACCGCGCCACAATGTGCCTGTACTCTGATCGTTGAAAGTCCGCGTCAGCGCAAGCTCATCGTGGTCAGGAATTCTTGAACTGGCCGGTGGACGAACCCGCTATGCGGGAGGGGTGCGGCTGCGGTGAGGTAGGGGGTCACGCCGCACGGGCGGATTGAGCGAGGACACAAGGCGACCAGAGCATCGCGGGGACGTCAACCAAGGAGCCGCCCGCAGCGCGCCCCGCCTGCCGCTAATGCGCTCAGCCCCCCTGCGCCCGCGCCAGCTAGACGACAT
>CAXTMA010000336.1:0-4520 GCA_964245015.1 uncultured Beijerinckiaceae bacterium
TCGGCAAGCTGAATGTCGAGCGGAACCAGCATGCGTTGGGTACTCCGCCAAAGGCAGCTTAGAGACCCTCGCCGATGCCGGCGAGCCCTTCCACCAAGGCATCGAAGGCGACGCGGCAGCGGCGGCTGCGCTTGAGGTCCTCGTGCATCACGATCCACACATCCAGCGCCAGGTCGACGATGTCGGTCAGCACGCGGACGAGGGCCGGGTCACGTCGGGCGATCGGTACTTGGCAGACGCCGATGCCCAGTCCGGCACGGATCGCGGCGAGCTGGGCAAAGTCACTGTCCGTTGCCAAAGCGAGCGCCGATCGCGACAGAAATGGGTAGCGCTCAACGAAGGCGCGAAGCGCGGGCGTTTCCTTGTCGAAGCCGATGAGGTCGTGCTCGTGCATGTCTTCGACCTTGAACGGCGTTCCGCGGCGGGCGAGGTAGTCGGCATGCGCGTAGAGGCCCAACGGAACGGATGGGAGCCGCTTGGTGACGAGGACCTCCTGCTCGGGCGCGAACATGCGGACCGCGATGTCGGCGTCGCGCCGGAGCAGGTCGTCGGCGGCGTTCGACAGGACCAGTTCGATGGCCAGGCGGGGATGATCCCGGCGTAAGCCCACGAGGATGGGCGGAAGGTGGGCAAGGCCAACCATCTCGCTGGCACTGATGCGGACGATGCCGACGACATCCTCCGTGCCGGCCCGCGCCGAGCGGAGCAAGGCGGCTGCGGTTGCCGCCAACGTTTCCGCCAGCGGTTTCAGGTCCAGGGCCTTGTCGGTCGGTACCAGTCCGAGCCGCGAGCGCAGGAACAGCTCGACGCCCAAAGCGGCCTCGAGCGCCTCGATGTGGCGCGCCACCGTGGGCTGCGTCAGTCCGAGCCGCCGCGCGGCGCCGGACAGCGATCCGTCGCCGAGTACGGCGAGGAAGGTGCGGTAAAGGTCCCAGTCCGGCTTGTTCATCGATTTCCGTGGGGTGACCCTACTGTCTTAGCCGATTTTCTTGCCCGTACCCGCCTGCCAATCTGCGTGCCGAAGCCGCCAAGCGGCCCGCACGAGGAGGATGTGATGGACGGATCGATCGTGATCATCGGGTACGGTGCAGTGGGACGAGCCACGGCGCGCGCCCTGGCCGAGCGCGGCAGCAGCGTCCGCGTGGCGCAAAGGAACCGACCCGCAGACCTGCCCGCGGGTTCGACCTTTGTGTCCTGCGACGTGCTGGACGCCGGGACCGTCGCGCGCGCCGTTGAGGGCGCGAGCCAAGTCGTGATGGCGGTCGGCTTTCCTTATGACCGCCGGGTGTGGCGCGAGGCTTGGCCGAGGGCGATGGCCAATGTGCTTGCGGCCTGCGAAGCGGCCGGCGCCCGCATGGTGTTCGTGGATGACCTGTACATGCTCGGACCCCAGGACGCGCCGTTGCGCGAGGACATGCCGCTGACCAGCAAGGGCGCCAAGCCGGCCATCCGCGCCGCCGTCACGCGGCTCTGGCTCGCGGCGACGGGGAGGGTCCGTGTGGCCGCCCTGCGCATACCCGACTTCTACGGACCCGGTGTCGGGGTCTCGCACATCGGCGACACCGGCTTCGGGCGTCTTGCGCGGGGCAAGGCGGCGCTGTTGCTGGCCCCGCCCGACACGCCGCACGATTTCGCCTTCGTGCCCGACGTCGCGAGGGCGGTGGTGACGCTGCTTGAGGCGCCCGACGACGCCTATGGCCAAGCGTGGAACATGCCGTGCGCGCCGACGCGGACACCACGCGAGATCCTCGCCCTCGGCGCTGCCGCCCTCGGCGTCCAGCCCAGGGTGACGGCGATTCCTCTTCGCAGCTTGCCGCTGCTCGGACTGGTCGCGCCGTTCCTGCGCGAGGTCGCCGACGTCGGGTTCTGCTGGGATCGCCCTTACCGGGTCGACGCCAGCAAGTTCACCCGCCGGTTCTGGTCGGATGCGACACCTTTCGAGCTCGGCGCACCTCAGGCCGCGCTGTCCTTTGCGGGATGAGAGAAGCATCCGCTGTCGAGCTCGGCATCTGATTCCACGAGTGACTGGGTTGGGCGCGTTCCAGCCTGACCTGCGCCGTTGATGTTTCGCGAGCTTCCGAGCCCACAACACCTGGCGCCGCTACGCCCACCGAAGGCGCTTGAACAACAAGTATGCCGGCCCCGATCAGGCTTGGTCAGCGCCGGATCAGCATGAGGCCGTTGACGAGCAGCAGGACGCCGAGCAGGCGCGGCAGGTCGACTGAGCGCTGCCCCACCCCGAGCCAGCCCACGTGATCGATCAGCACGGAGGCGACCATCTGGCCCGCCACGAGCAGGGCGATGAAGGCCTTGCTTACCTCGCGCACGCCGCCCGGCAGATCCGGGAGCGCGGCATTGGCGCGCTGCGTGTCGCCTGCCAGCCCTCGCTGGCGGCGCGCCTGCCGCCCCGTGCCGTCCGGCGCCTCGCGGCGGCGTGGCCCGGCGCAAGCATGGCGGCGCACGTGAACGGCCCCTTCGCCGACATCGTCGACCATCTCGAGCCGGAACTGCAGCGGCGCGGCCGCTACAAGCGCAGCTACACCGACGGCACGCTGCGCGAGAAACTGTTCGGCGCAGGGGCAGAGCGCCGGTGACGTCCTTCTATGCCGCGATGCCGGCCTTCTGCCGGCGGCGCGCGATACCGGCGCGGGTCAGCGGGATCAACGCACGGCCGTAGTCGAGGGCATCCTCCAACGGATCGAAGCCGCGGACCAGAAAGGTGGTGACGCCGAGGTCGTAGTATTGCAGCAATGCGTCGGTGACCTGCTCCGGCGTGCCGACCAGCGCGGTGGAGTTCCAACGACCGCCGCTCAGCGCCGCCATCTTGGTCCACAGCCGCGCATCGAGGCGCTCGCCTTGCCGCACCGCCGCCATCAGGCGATGGGCGCCGGTGTTCTCCGCCGGGCCGGCGTCGCGCCCCGATGCCACCAGCAGCGCCCGCGCCCGCTCGTAGATGTCATGCGCTCGCGCCCACGCCTTCTCCTCGGTGTCGGCGAGGATCGGGCGGAACGACAGGCTGAAGCGCAAGGATCGCCCGTGCGCGCCCGCCGCGGCGCGCAGCTCGGCCGTGATCTCGCGCACCTGCGCCAGCGTCTCGCCCCATAGCGCGTAGACGTCGGCGTGCTTCGCCGCCACGGCGAGCGCCGCCGGCGACGCGCCGCCGAAGTAGATCGGGATGTGCGGCCGCTGCGCGCAACGCACGGCGGATTGGGCGCCGCCGACGCGGTAGAAGCGGCCCTCGTGGTCGAAGGGCACGTCGCTCGTCCACTCCCGCTTCATCACGTCGAGGTACTCGTCGGTGCGGGCGTAGCGCTCCTCCTTGGTGAGGAAGTCGCCGTCCTGGCGCTGCTCGGCATCGTTGCCGCCGGTGATGACGTGGATGGCGACGCGCCCGCCGCTGAACTGGTCCAGCGTCGCGAACTGCCGGGCGGCGACGGTGGGCGCGGTAAAGCCGGGCCGGTGCGCGATCATCAGGTGGAGGCGCCGCGTCGCCGCCAGCGCGTGGGACGCGACGAGGAGGCTGTCGGGCGCGGTCGAATGGAAGGCGACGAGCGCGCGGTCGAAGCCGGCCGCCTCGTGGGCGTTGGCGACGGCGGCGACGTAGGCCGGGTCGACTTTGGGAACGGCGGCCGGCTTGATCTCGGAGCTCTCGTGGGTCGCGACGTAGCCGATGAACTCCGGGGCGGGAGCGTTCATGGGATCTCCTTCCAATCGTCAGGCGAGGGCGGCTGTCCCCAGGATCATCCGCACCGCGTCGTCCTGCGGCGTGTGCACCCGCCCGCACAGGGCGTCGCGGTAGTGCCGCTCCAGGGGGTTGCGGCGGCTCAGGCCGTGGTTGCCGGTGAGCGACAGCGCGATCTCGATCGCCGCGACGGCGTCGTTGGTAACGGTGGACTTGACGACGTAGGCGTCGGGGGCGGCAGGGCTGCCGCCCCCATCGATTTCAGCGGCGAGGCCGCTGATCAGCCGCGCGCCGGCGCGCAGCTTGCCGTCGATGGCGCCGACCGCCTCGCGCACCCGCGGCAGCTCGGCCAAGGGATGGCCAAGGTTGCTCGGGGCGCGCTCCTTCAGGAAGCCGACGAGCCAGTCGCGGGCGGCGGAGGCGATGCCGTGGTACATCGCGGCGAGCAGCACGCCGTTCTCGACGTGCTGCGCCAGCACGTCCGCCGGCCGCCACTCGTGAGGGCGGCGGATGTCGACGGCGTGGTCAAGGGGGATCGCGACATCCGTGAAGTGCACATCATGGCTGCCGCTGGCGCGCAGGCCGAGGTGGTCCCAGGTCTCCGCGATACGAAGGCCGGGCAGCCCGGCCGGCACCAGGAAGGTGCCGATGCGAGGGCTCGCCTCGTCGGTCTTCGCCCACACCGCGTACCACGACAGGATCGGCGCGCCGGTGGAGTAGATCTTGTGGCCTGAGATGAGCCAGCGGTCGCCGCTGCGAACGGCGACGGTGGCCGGCAGGCCGCCGCGCGCCGGAGTGCCGAGGTCAGGCTCGACGCGCAGCGCGTTGATCAGCGACA
>CAXTMA010000337.1:0-4507 GCA_964245015.1 uncultured Beijerinckiaceae bacterium
ACGCCACCGACACCACCGGCATCGTCACCGTGTCGCAGATCCAGCCGATCTCGGTCATCTTCAACATACCGCAGCAGGAACTGCCGCGCATCAACAAGGCGAGCCTGCTCAACCAACTCGACGTCCAGGCGCTCGACGGCTCGGGCAAGACCGTGGTCGACCACGGCGTGCTGGCGGTGGTCAACAACACCATCGATTCCACAACCGGCACGGTGAAGCTCAAGGCGAACTTCGACAATCCGCAGCTGCAGCTCTGGCCGGGCATCTTCACCAACGTGCGGCTGCGCGTGGAAACGCTCAAGGGTGCCGTGATGGTGCCGGTCGCCGCCCTGCAGCGCGGACCCAACGGCACCTTCGTGTTCCTGGCCACCGCCGACAACAAGGCCAAGATGCGTCCCGTCACCGTCGGCCAGCAGGATGACACGGAGGCGGTGATCACCGCCGGCCTCGCCGCCGACGAGCCGGTGATCACCTCGGGCTTCCAGAAGCTGACCGATGGCGGCGCCATCAAGCCGGGCCCCGACACGGCGGCCGAGGCGGCGGACAAGGCGCCCGGCCTCCACCAGCCCGGCCTGTCGCCGGTGCCAAGCGACGGCAAGACCGGCGAGCCGCATTCCGACGCGCAACCGGGCGCCCCCGCCAACTCGCCGCGACGGCGCGGCGGACGTCGCCAGAGCGCGAGCGAATGAACGTTTCCGCCCTCTTCATCCAGCGCCCGGTCGCGACCTTCCTGCTCGCCGTCGCGGTGCTGCTGGGAGGCATGCTTGGCTATTCCTACCTGCCGGTCTCGGCGCTGCCGCAGGTGGATTTCCCAACCATCCAGGTGACGACGCAGCTGCCGGGCGCCAACCCCGACACGATGGCGGAACTCGTCACCGCTCCCCTGGAGCGCCAGCTCGGCCAGATCCCGTCGCTGCAGACGATGACCTCGTCCTCGGCCTTCGGCCTGTCGGCGGTGACGCTGCAGTTCTCGCTCGACCGCGACATCGACGGCGCCGCCCAGGACGTGCAGGCGGCGATCAACGCCGCCGCCTCGACCCTGCCCAAGAACCTCCCCTACCCGCCCGTCTACTCCAAGGTGAACCCGGCCGACACCGCGGTGATCGAGGTGGCGCTCACCTCCAAGACGCACACCATCCGGGAAATGTCCGACCTCGCCGACACGCTGATCGGGCAGCGCCTCAGCGAGCTGACCGGCGTCGGCCACGTCGGCATCCTGGGCGGGCTGAAGCCGGCGGTGCGCATCCAGGCCGACCTGTCGCGCCTCGCCGACTACGGCATCGGCATGGAGGACCTGCGCAACGCCATTTCCAACGCCAACACCAACGGCGCCAAGGGCTCGCTCGACGGCGCCAAGCAGTCCTACGCCATCGCCGCCAACGACCAGCTCGAAGCCGCGAACGCCTACCGTTCGGTGGTCATCACCTACCGCAACAACGCCCCCGTCCTGATGAGCGACGTCGCCGACGTCGTCGACGGGCTGGAGAACACCCACGTCGCCGGCTGGTACCAGGGCGAGCCGGCCGTCATCATCGACGTGCAGCGCCAGCCCGGCGCCAACGTCGTCGCCACCGTAGTCCGCATCAAGAACGAGCTGAAGAAGCTGGGTGCCTCGCTTCCCGCCGGCGTCGACATGAAGATCGTGAGCGACCGCACCGGCACCATCAAGGCGTCCATCGCCGACGTGCAGTTCACGCTGGTGCTGTCCGTGGTGCTGGTGGTGCTGGTAGTGCTGGTGTTCCTGCGCTCGTTGCGCGCCACCCTGATCGCCGGCGTGGCCCTGCCGCTGTCGCTCATCGCCACCTTCGGCGCGATGTACTTCTGCGGCTTCTCCCTCGACAACCTCAGCCTGATGGCGCTGACCATCGGCACCGGCTTCGTGGTCGACGACGCCATCGTGATGATCGAGAACATCGTCCGCCACCTCGAACTGGGCGAGCGCCCGATCGAGGCGGCGCTGGCGGGCGCCCGCGAGATCGGCTTCACCGTGATCTCGCTGACGGTGTCGCTGGTCGCCGTGTTCATCCCGCTGCTGTTCATGACCGGCATCGTTGGCCGCATGTTCCGCGAGTTCGCCCTGGTGCTGACGATCGCCGTGGTCGCCTCGGCGCTGGTGTCGCTGACGCTGACCCCGATGATGTGCGGGCAACTGCTGCGGCACCGCAACGAGGATCTGTCGAAGCCGCCGGGCCGCCTGGCCCGCCTCGGCGACGCGCTGAGCCGGCGCTACCGCGGCAGCCTGGAATGGGTGCTCGCCAATCAGGCGCTGATGCTGCTCGTCATCCTCGGCACGCTGGGCGGAACGATCGCGCTTTATTCCACCATTTCCAAGGGGTTCCTGCCGCCGCAGGACACCGGCCTCGTCACGGCCGTCACCAACGCCGACTCCACCGTGTCCTTCGATGAAATGTCCCGCCTTCAGGAGCAGGTGGCGGCGGTGATCCGGCAGGATCCGGCGGTGGCCGGCATCACCTCGGTGGTCGGCGTCGGCACGGTCAACGCGACCCCCAACGCCGGCAAGCTGTCGGTGGTGCTGACCCCGCGCGACGGCGGCCGCGACGGCGTCAACGCCATCATCGCCAGGCTGCAGGCCAAGCTCGCCGACATGCCGAAGATCTCGGTCAGCTTCCAAAGCGTGCAGGACATCCAGATCACCGCCCAGTCGAGCCGCGCCCAGTACCAGTACACGCTGAACGGCACCGGCACGAAGGAGGTTTCGGACTGGTCGAACAAGCTGGTGACCGCCATGCGCAAGTCGCCGGTGCTGCGCGACGTCTCCTCCGAAGCGCAGGACGGCGGCCTCAGGCTCTACGTCAACATCGACCGCCAGCTCGCCGGCCGCCTCGGCATTTCCGTGCAAACCGTGCAGGACACGCTCTACGACGCCTTCGGCCAGCGCCAGGTTTCGACCATCTACGGGCAAACCAACCAGTACCGGGTCATCCTGGAAGCGCAGCCGCGCTACCTCGCCGACTCCAACTCGCTGAAGACGCTCTACGTGTCCAACAGCACCGCCGCCCAGGTCCCGCTCTCGACCTTTACCGGCCTGACGCGGGACACGGCGCCGTTGTCGGTGCAGCACACCGAACAGTTCCCGGCGGTGACGCTCAGCTTCAACATCGCGCCCGGCGACTCGCTCGGCAACGCCGTGGAGGCGATCAAGGCGGCAAGCCAGGCGATCGGCATGCCCGACCAGATCACCGGCACCTTCTCCGGCGATGCGGCGGAGTTCGCCTCCTCGCTCGCCAACGAGCCCTGGCTCATCCTGGCGGCGGCGATCACCATCTACATCGTGCTCGGCGTCCTCTACGAAAGCGCGATCCACCCCATCACCATCCTGTCGACGCTGCCCTCGGCCGGCGTCGGCGCGCTGCTCGCGCTGATGGTGTTCAGAATGGACCTGTCGCTGATCGCGCTGATCGGCATCGTGCTGCTGATGGGCATCGTCAAGAAGAACGCGATCCTCATCATCGATTTCGCGCTCGAAGCCGAGCGCGAGGAGAACATGTCGCCCCACGAGGCGATCATCCAGGCCTCGCTGCTGCGCTTCCGCCCGATCATGATGACGACGCTCGCCGCCTTGTTCGGCGCCCTGCCGCTGGCCTTCGCCACCGGCACCGGCTCGGAGCTGCGCAATCCGCTCGGCATTTCCATCGTCGGCGGGTTGCTGCTCTCCCAGCTCATCACGCTGTACACCACGCCGGTGATCTACGTGGCGATGGAGTCCCTGCGCGCCCGCTTCTTCCGCCGCGCCGGTGCCGAACTGCCGGCGCTGGAAGAACCGGACGAGTTCCGCCCCTCGCGGGCGGCCGAATGATGGGAACGCTCGCCGGCCTGCCCCGCCCGCGGCGGTCCCCCTCGCCCGCTTGGCGAGGGAAAACAGGCTCACCCCGGCTCGTTCCCCCGCCTCACCGCTTCGGCCGGAGGGCCTCGGCCCCGTGAACGTTTCCGCGCTGTTCATCCGCCGGCCGATCGGCACCATCCTGCTCGCCATCGGCGTGTTCCTGGTCGGCGCGGTCGCCTACTTCCGGCTGCCGGTGGCGAGCCTGCCCTCGATCGACTTCCCGGCCGTGTTCATCATCACGCAATACCCCGGCGCCAGCCCGGAAACCATGGCGGCGACGGTGGCCGCCCCGATCGAGCGCCATGTCGGCGAGATTCCCGGCGTCACCGAGCTGACCTCCGTTTCCTCGCTCGGCAACACGGTCATCATCTCGCTGTTCGACCTCGGCCGCAACGTCGACGGCGCCGCCCGCGACGTGCAGGCCGCTCTGAACGCGGCCGCGATCGACCTGCCGGCCGGCCTGCCCAACGTGCCGATCTTCCGCAAGGCCAACCCCAACAACGCGCCGATCCTGATCCTGGCGCTGACCTCCGACCAGTTGCCCTCCTCGGCGGTGTACGACGCCGCCGACACGGTGCTGCTGCAACGCATTTCGCAGGTGTCCGGCGTCGCCCAGGCCGACGTCGCCGGCGCCGACCAGCCGGCGATCCGCATCCGCGCCGA
>CAXTMA010000338.1:0-1579 GCA_964245015.1 uncultured Beijerinckiaceae bacterium
GCGCTCGCCGCCTGCGCCGACGAGGTCGCGTCCCTGGAGGCGAAGACGCCCTCCCAAGGGCACGACGCCATCGCCGCGTACTCGGGCGGGCAGAAGGACGCCGCCGCCCGCGGCGCCACCACCCAGGCCGCGAAGGCGACCGGCACGCCGGTGGAGGACCAGCCCAGCGCCGCCACCGGGGGCGGCGTCGGCGACAGCAAGGCCGCCGCGGCGGCCGGCAGCGGCGGCTCCGACGTGATGAACGCCAAGGTCAGCCTCAACGACGCCCGGAACGCGGCCAAGAAGGGCGACGAGGCGGGATGCGCCGCCGCTCTCGCCAAAGCCAAAGGCGAGGCCAAGGGAGACGCCAAGGGAGACGCCAAGGGAGACGCAAAGCGCGGGGCCGACTGACTGGCCGCGCTTGCGGATGACGCCGCCGCCGCTATCTCCGGGGCGATGCGCACATCCGACGTCGACATCCTGATCCTGCCCGGCATCGCAGATGCCGGTGACGCCTCGTCCGGGCATTGGTACGCGCGCTGGGAGGCGAGGCTGCCGACTGCCCGGCGCGTGCCGCCCGGGGATGCATCTGGCGATGGATCCTTTGCCGGCTGGACGGACCGCCTCGTCGCGGCGGTGATGTCGGCGGAACGGCCGGTGGTGCTGGGCGCCCACGACCTCGGCGCGTTCGCGGTAGCCGGCGCGGCCGAGCGCCTCGCCGGGCGCTTGGCCGGCGCCTTTCTCGTCGCCGCGCCCTCGCCCGAGGCGGCGCGGACGATGGGGTTCGGTCCGGCCGGTCTCGCGCGATTACCCTTCCCGGCCGTGCTGGTCGCGAGCCGCGACGATCCACAGGCCGATTGGTCGGCGAGCGAGGCGATGGCGCGGGCGTGGGGCGCCGAACTCGTCGATGCCGGCGCCTCCGGACGCCTCGACGGCACCAGCGGCCATGGTCCCTGGCCGGAGGGCCTGATGCGTTTCGCCGGTTTTCTCAAACAGTTGGCGCCGCCCGCTCAGGCACCGCCCGAGCCGTCGGGACGAGCTGGCCCCGACCCATCGCCGCGTTAAAGTTAAGCAAGAGCTTCGCTTGCGTTCGCCCCGCGACCTGCTTGGGTTCGTCGTGGTTGAGCGGAGGTAAAGATGCGAGCTGGCGTACACTACCTCGGCCTCGACCTGCTCCGCTTCTTCGCCGCCGGCCTCGTCGTGGCCGACCATTTCGGAGCCTTCGGCTGGGCGGACGCCACCGCCCGCGCCAGCGGCGACGCGCTCGCCTTTCCCTTTCTCAGCGGCATGGAGAACATCGGCTCGATCGGCGTCGAGATCTTCTTCCTGATTTCGGGGCTGGTGATCGCCGCCAGCGCCAAGGGCGCGACGCCGCGCCGGTTCCTGACCAACCGGGCGATCCGCGTGCTGCCGGCGCTGTGGCTGTGCGGACTGATCGCGGTGGCGGCGCGGGCCACCGGGGAGCCGCTCGGCCCCCTCCTCGCCGCCTTCGCGCGCTCGGCGACCCTGTCGCCGGTCGGTCCCTACATCGACGGCGAGGTGGGCGAGGCGCGGGTCGGCGTCGGCGCCCAGCATCGCCGCCCTGTGCCAGCGCTTCCCC
>CAXTMA010000338.1:1589-4486 GCA_964245015.1 uncultured Beijerinckiaceae bacterium
CCTACATCGACGGCGTGGTGTGGACGCTGGTGGTCGAGGCGGTGTTCTACCTTCTCGTCTTCGTCGTGCTGCTGCGCGAGGGCTTCGGTCGCATCGATGCCGTCGCCCGCGCGCTCGGATTGGTCAGCGCCCTGTTCCTGGTCGTGATGGCGGCGGCGATGCTGGGCGCCGACGCCGACCCGCGCCTCGCCCACCTCGCCGCCCTGTGCCAGCGCTTCCCCTGCAAGGTGCTGCTGCTGCGTCACGGCGTGTTCTTCGCGCTGGGCATGCTGGTGTGGCACGCCTTCGAGGTCGGCCTCACCCGGCGCCGGCTGATGACGCTTGCCGCGCTGGCGCTTTTCTGCTCGCTGGAGATCGCCACCGATCACGGCGGGTTGCGCGACGTCGCCATCTCGCTGATCCTGTGGTGGTCGGCGCTGGGCGTGATCCTGGCCAGCGTGGTTGCCGGGGGCGCCGTGCCGGCGGGGAGGCGACGCTGGGCCGGTCCGGTGCGGGAGATGGGCCGCCTGAGCTATCCGCTCTACCTCAACCACTACGTGCTCGGCATGGTGCTGGTGCCGGCGCTGGCCGCGCGCGGCCTGTCGCGCGGCGAGACCCTGGGCGCCGCGCTCCTCATCGTCGGCCTGTCGAGCTGGGCGATCATGCGCTACCCCGAGCGGGCGATGCAGCGCCTGCTCCGCGCCCGCTTCGAGCGCCGTCCCGATCGATCGGCGACGCTCGAACGGGCTGCCGCGACCTGAATCATCACAACGGGGATCGGCCCCCGATCCGAAACGTTTAACTGATGCGTCAAGTCGTTGTGCCACGTCGGATTCGAGGCGCAAGCTACTGCGCACATCTGGGTGTGACGCACCATTCGTCTATTTCGCCCCCAGTGCGGCGGCGATGAAGCGCATCATCTCCACCCGTGCTGCCGGATCCCCACTGTTGCGGTAGGTGACGGGGGCGCCGCGCCCGCGCGCCAGCCGGGCGAAGTTGGCGCCGAAATCGGGGCTGTGCACGTAGTACATCGGGTCCACCGACCCTTCGTCGCGCGGATAGGTGTAGAGCAGGAACATCGGCGGCGACGCCTTCGACACCAGCGCGGCCGGCGACAGGGCGGGGTAGAAGCGGGCGAACTCGTCGCGGCGGGCGAGGAAGCCGGCGAAGTCCGCCTCGGCCAGGCCGAAGGCGTGCCCGCCGTAGTTCAAGCGCGGCCCGACCCAGGCCCGCATCTGCGCGGGGTCGATGCTCGTCTGCGCGTTGGCGGCGGCGATGGCCGCGACGCGGGTCGACTGGCGCGCGACGGGATCGAGCGAGGCGGCCTCGGCCCGCTCCGGCCCGACCCCCAGCCAGAGCGCGTCGAACGCGCCGGCCGAATCGCCCCACAGCGCCGCCTTGTCCGCCTGCAGGGCGAAGGCTTTGGCGTGGTATCTCAGGAACTGCAGCGCCCTTTGCGCATCGCGCAGCGGGCCGAGCAGCGGCGGGAACAGGTGATCGTCCTGGGCGGCGGGGATGTTGCGGGTGTTGATCGCCACCACCGCGATGCCGCGATCGGTGAAGAAGGCGACGTCCCCGGCGGGAAGGTAGCGCTTGTCGCCGTTCCACCAGCCGCCGCCGTGGATGAAGACCACGAACGGCGCGTCGGCCGATCCCGCCGGACGGTAGATGTCGAGCTTGTCGAGCGGATGGACGTCGTAGGCGATATCGGCGAGAAACGGCGGCCCGGCCCGGCAGGCGCCGAGCGAGGCCAGCAGGACGAGCGCGGCGACCGCCCCGCTTCCGAGCCTGCGCGGCCGAAACCTGGCAAGGCGCGTCGCGACCTCCGGCAACACTTTGGATTCCCCCGGCCCGGCGCCACGCGGCCAGTGTGCCGAGCGAACCTTAAGGAAAGCCTCGCGGTGAACGTCGTCGCGCTCGGGCGGATGGAGGATCGATGATGGAAACCGACGCGCCCCCGGCGCACGGCGTGCGCCTCGACAACGGTTGCCGCGTCACCCATGGCGAGGGCGCCGACGTCAAGCGGCCTTTCGCCGACATTCCCCTGGTGATGCACGAACTGGCGGGCGGCGAACCCCGCGAGGGCGGAAGCCTCGCCGGGCAGTTCGGCGTCATCCCCTTCACTGCCGAGCTGCGCCTGCCCCGGCACATTCACATCGGCGCCGACAGCCGGTCGGCTGCGCGCCGGCTCGTCGCCGAGCGCATCCTGGTGCTCAACGGCGTCGCCCTGGTGGAGCTGAACGGCCAAGTGCTGATCGTGCCGCCGCTCGCGCTGGTCACCATCGCGCCCGGCGTGCCGCATACCTGGACGGCGTGTCCGCCCGGCGTCGGCCTGCCCGACGGCACGGTGTCGGACGGGCGTTTCCTGATGGTCTACGATTACAACGAGCCGACCGGCTTCTTCCCCTGTGCCGGCACAACCACGCTGGCCGGCGCCGCCGATTACGCGGCCTTCACCGGCGAGCTGGACGCGATCCGCTTCCGCAAGTTGGCGGCGGCCGACGTGGTGGCCGGCGCCGCGCTCGTGTGGAACCGCGAGGTGGGCGAGGGCCTCGCCACCTTGGCTTAGCGCGAGTAGAACTCGATGACGAGGTTGGGTTCCATCACAACGGGGTAGGGCACTTCGGAGGGAAGCGGCACCCGGGTCATCTTGGCGTTCATCTTGGAATGGTCGACGTCGTAGAAATCCGGCACGTCGCGCTCGGCCAAGTCCTTGGCTTCCAGCACCATCAGGATCTCGCGCGACGAGTCCTTCAGCTCGACGAGGTCGCCGACCTTGACCTGGAACGAGGGAATGTTGACCCGGCGCCCGTTCACCTTGACGTGGCCGTGGTTGACGAACTGTCGGGCGGCGAAGACGGTGGGCACGAACTTGGCGCGGTACACCACCGCGTCGAGCCGACGCTCCAGCAGGCCGA
>CAXTMA010000339.1:0-4481 GCA_964245015.1 uncultured Beijerinckiaceae bacterium
CATCATCTTCCTCGACACGGAAAAGTCGAACTGGACCTGGGACGAGGAGGCGCAGTCCTTCTACTGGCACCGTTTCTATTCCCATCAGCCGGACCTGAACTTCGACAATCCCAAGGTCATCGAAGCCGTTCTCGACGTGATGCGATACTGGCTCGACCTCGGCGTCGACGGTTTGCGTCTCGACGCCATTCCTTACCTGGTCGAACGCGAGGGCACGAACTGCGAGAACCTCGCGGAAACCCACGCCGTGCTCAAGATCATCCGCGCCGCGGTCGACAAGGACTACCCCGACCGCATGCTGCTCGCCGAGGCCAACCAGTGGCCGGAGGAAACCGCGCAGTATTTCGGCAACGGCGACGAATGCCACATGGCCTTCCACTTCCCGCTGATGCCGCGCATCTACATGGCGCTGGCCCAGGAGGACCGGCACCCGATCACCGATATCATGCGCCAGACCCCCGAGATCCCGGAGGGCTGCCAGTGGTCGATCTTCCTGCGCAACCACGACGAGATGACCCTGGAGATGGTCACCGACAAGGAGCGCGACTATCTTTGGAAGTTCTACGCCGCCGACAAGCGGATGCGCATCAACCTCGGCATCCGCCGCCGCCTCGCGCCGCTGCTCGGCAATGACCGACGCAAGATCGAACTGCTGAACTCGCTGCTGCTATCGATGCCGGGCACGCCCTGCCTGTACTACGGCGACGAGATCGGCATGGGCGACAACATCTACCTCGGCGACCGCGACGGCGTGCGCACGCCGATGCAATGGTCGGTCGATCGCAACGGCGGCTTTTCCCGCGCCGATCCCGCCAAGCTGTTCCTGCCGACGATCCAGGACCCGATCTACGGCTACCTCGCCGTCAACGTCGAGGCGCAGCTCGCCAGTGCCACGTCCATGCTGAACTGGCTGCGCCGCATGCTGGTCGTGCGCAAGGCGCAGAAGGCGCTGAGCCGCGGCTCGCTGCGCTTCCTGTACCCCAAGAACCGCAAGGTGATGGCCTACCTCCGTGAACTCGACGACGAGACCATCCTGTGCGTGGTCAACGTGTCCAACGCGCCGCAGGCGGTCGAGCTCGACATGGCCGAGTACGAGGGTCACGGCCTGACGGAACTCACCGCCGGCTCCAAGTTCCCGCAGGTCGGCGAGCTGCCCTACCTGCTGACGCTGCCGGCCTACGGCTTCTTCTGGTTCCGCATGGAAAAGGTCGGCGCCGACGCGCGCCAGTCCTCGCCCTACCTGCCGGAGCTGTTCACCCTGGTGGCCTCTGGCCGGCTGGAGTCGCTGCTCAACGATCGCGAGCTGACCGCCTTCGAGAACACCGTCGCCCCGACCTACCTGAAGACGCGGCGGTGGTTCGCCGCCAAGGGCCGGAAGGTCGACCGGGTCAAGGCCGAGGACTATGCCGTGCTGCGCGAGGGCGCGCGCGGCCGCTACCTCCTCCCCATCCTGTCCGTCCCGATCGAGGCCGACCGCGAGCAGCTGTACTTCATGCCGCTCGCCATCGAACTCGACGACGAGGACAAGGAGGAGCTGATGCCGTTCGCCGTGTCGCGGCTGCGGCGCGGCGCCCGGATGGGACTGCTGGTCGATGCGGACGCTTCGCCCGACTTCGCCGCCGCCGTGCTGCACGCGCTGCGCCGCGGCGACATCATCCACACCAAGCACGGCGGCACGATCCGCTTCGTGCCCTCGCCTTTCCTCGCCGACGAGGAGCCGGTCGAGGTCGAGACCATCCGGCGGATGGGGGCCGAACAGTCGAACTCGTCGATCAACCTCGACGACCGCATGGCGCTCAAGATCTATCGCCGTCTCCAGCCCGGCGCCAATCCCGAGGTCGAGATCGGCCGCTTCCTGACCGACCATGCCCGTTTCAGGAACGCGCCGCCGACCCTCGGCGTCGTCGAGCACGTCGACGGCGAAGGCGTCGTCACCGCCGTCGCCGTGCTGCAGCAGTTCGTCCGCAACCAGGGCGATGCCTGGACGTGGACGCTCAACGTGCTGACCCGCATCATGGACGCGGTCGCCTTCACCGGCGGTCGCAACGCCGACTTCGCCTCCGCCGACTTCGAGGCCTATGCGCCGCACATGCGGCGGCTCGGCACCCGCACGGCGGAGATGCACAAGGCGCTGGCCACGCCGACCGACGACGAGGCGTTCGCCGCCGAGCCGCTGACGCTGGCCGACGTGCGGGAGTCGGCGCGCGACGCCCGCGCGCTGGCCGACCGGGCCTTCCGCCACCTCGGCCATCTCGCCGCCGATACGAGCGATGGCGCCCACGCCCTTGCCGCCCGCCTGCGCGACCGGCAGCGGGAATGCTACGACCTCATCGAAGCCTGCTCGATCGAGCCGGTCGGCGCGATCAAGACGCGCATCCACGGCGACTACCATCTCGGCCAGGTGCTGGTGGTGAAGGACGACGTCGTCATCATCGACTTCGAGGGCGAACCGGCCCGCTCGCTGGAGGAGCGCCGCGCCAAGGGCACGCCGATGCGCGACGTCGCCGGGATGCTGCGCTCCTTCGCCTATGCCGTGGCCACCGCGCGGCGGCGCATCGCCGGGCGCCTGCCGGAGCTTGGCCCGCGCCTGCACGCGCAACTGCTGCAGTTCTCCGAGATCTTCGTCGAAGCCTACATGGAGTCGACGCGCGGCAGCGCCGTGTGGATCGACGACGCCGGCACGCGGCGCCGCCTCCTCCTCCTCCACACCCTGTCCAAGGCGCTCTACGAGATCGACTACGAGGCCGGCAACCGGCCCGATTGGATCGATATTCCGATCGAAGGCGTTCTGACCCTTCTCGACTACGTTCTGGAGGCCGCATGACCGTCAACAATCCGCTCGACGCGCCGCCGCATGATTTGCCGCCGGTCGGCGAAACGGTCGATCACGGCGCGCTCGAGGCGGTCGTGGCGGCGGCGAGCGGCGATCCCTTCGCCGTGCTGGGACCGCATCAGGTCGCCCCCGGCCTGTGGGACATCCGCGTCTTCGTGCCGTGGGGCGACGAGGTGGAGCTTCTCGGCTACCACGACGACGCGCCGCTCGCCCGGTTCGAGACCGTGCATCCCGCCGGTTTCCGCATCGCCCGCGTCGCGTCCGATACGCGCCCCGGCTACCGCGTGAGGGTCACGGTGGACGGGTTCGGGCACGTCCTGCACGATCCCTACTCGCTCGGCTCGGCGCTGGCCGATTACGACGTCGCCGCGATCGCCCACGCCAACGACACGGTTTATTACTACATCTTCGGCGCCCATCCGATCACCCACGGCAACCTTTCGGGGCTCCGCTTCGTGGTGTGGGCGCCGAGCGCACGCAACGTCAGCGTCATCGGCGACTTCAACGACTGGGACGGACGCCGCCATCCGATGCGCAACCACGCCTCGGTCGGCGTATGGGAGCTGTTCATCCCCGGCCTCGCCGCCGGCCGGCACTATAAGTACGAGATCAAGGGACCGAACGGCGAGGCCGTGCCGCAGAAGGCCGATCCCGTCGCCTTCCACGCCGAGCACCCCCCGCACACCGCCTCCATCGCCCATGGCCTGCCGAGCCATGCCTGGAACGACGCGGACTGGCTGAACAAGCGCGCCCGGGGCGACGACCGCGCCAAGCCGATCGCCATCTACGAGTGCCACCTCGGCTCCTGGCAGCGCAAGCCGGAGGAGGGCAACCGCTTCCTGACCTATCGCGAACTCGCCGACACGCTGGTCCCCTACGTCCGCGACATGGGCTATACCCACATCGAGATGCTGCCGGTGACCGAATTCCCCTACGACGGATCGTGGGGCTATCAGCCGGTGTCGCTGTTCGCGCCGACCTGCCGCTTCGGCACGCCGGAGGACTTCTGCCACTTCGTCGACAAGGTGCACGAGGCCGGCCTCGGCCTGATCCTCGACTGGGTTCCGGCGCACTTCCCCAACGATGCCCACGGCCTCGCCAGCTTCGACGGCACCCACCTCTACGAGCATGCCGACCCGCGCCAGGGCTTCCACCAGGACTGGGGCACCTACATCTACAACTACGGGCGCAAGGAGGTGCAGGCGTTTCTCATCGCCAACGCCCGCTTCTGGCTCGACCAGTACCACCTCGACGGGTTGCGCGTGGACGCGGTCGCCTCGATGCTCTACCTCGATTATTCGCGCAAGGCGAACGAGTGGGTGCCCAACCAGTACGGCGGCAACGAGAATATCGAAGCCGTCGCCTTCCTGCGCAAGATGAACGAGGTCGCCTATCGCGTCGCGCCCGGCGTGATGAGCGTGGCGGAGGAGTCGACCTCCTGGCCCGGCGTGTCGAAACCGACCTACGACGGCGGGCTTGGCTTCGGCTTCAAATGGAACATGGGGTGGATGCACGACTCGCTGCACTACATCGGACAGGATCCGATCTACCGCAGCTACAGCCATTCCAACCTGACCTTCGGCCTCGTCTACGCCTTTTCCGAGAACTTCATCCTGCCGATCAGCCACGACGAGGTGGTGCACGGCAA
>CAXTMA010000340.1:0-4448 GCA_964245015.1 uncultured Beijerinckiaceae bacterium
GCGCTGACAGCCTGCGGCTTCTTCATGTGGCCGCACAGCTTCGCCTCGATCTACACGGCCAAGGACGAGCGCACCCTGCGCCGCAACGCCGTGGTGGCGCCGCTCTACGGGCTGCTGCTGCTGTTCGCGCTCTTCGTCGGCTTCGCGGCCCTGCTCCGCGTGCCGGGGCTGACCGGCAAGGACATCGATCTCGCGCTGTTCAAGGTGGCCCTGACCGAGCTGCCGCCGGTGGTCGTCGGGATCATCGGCGCGGCCGGCGTGCTGACGGCGCTCGTACCGGGTTCGATGATGCTGATGGCCGCCTCGACGACGCTCGCCAAGGACGTTTATCCCCTGTTTCGCGGCACGGCTGGGGAGCGTGAGGTGGCTGTTGCCGCCAAGGTCTTCGTGCCGGGCGTGGCGGCGGTGGCGCTGTACTTCGCCATCGCCGGCGGCGACACCATCGTGGCCCTGCTGCTGATGGGCTACGCGCTGGTCACGCAGCTTTTCCCGGCGCTCGCCGTCAGTTTCGCGCAGAGGCGGGCTTTCACGGGCCGGGGCGCCTTCGCCGGCATTTGCGTGGGCGTCGCGGTGGTGATGGCGACGACGATCACCAAGGCGACGCTGGCCGGCGTCCTGCCGGGACTGCCGGGCTGGATCCTCGACCTCAACATCGGCGTCGTGGCGCTCGGCCTGAACGTCGCGACGGCGCTGGCGGTGAGCTTGGCGGAGCGGCGCATCCCGATCCGCATCGGGGGCAGAGTCCCCGCCGAGTAGGACTCTCGCGGGGCCAGCCACTTGCCTGGCTGGGATCATCCGCATCTCCCGCGATCGGGAGATGCAGCTTGGCCGAGGTACTCATGAGCCGTGGTGCTCGCCACGGCGATCAAGGCGAGGCGGGTCTGTGAGCAGGCGCATCAGCCTGCCGAAGGCGCGTTAGTTCAGGTCGATGGGTTCGTAGTGACCCTTGTCGTTGAGCATCGTGCCCCAGACCTTCAACGAGGCTTGGTGCCGCGAAGGGCTGAAGCTCATCGTCGTGCCGATGCCCATGTCGAGGTTGCTGACCTGTTCGAGCGCTTCCACCAGCCGCTCCGTATCGAGGTTGCGGCCGGCCCGACGCAGCCCGTCGATGAGCAGGCGCGCATCGATGAACCCTTCCATGGAGACGTAATCGGGCTTGCTGCCCGGGGCGTAGCGTCCCAGCACCGTCTTGTAATCAAGGATGGCGCTGGCGTAGCTGTCGACGGAGGGCACGACCTGGGTGACCACGACGCCGCGCGCGTAGTCGGACCCGAGCAGCATCAGCTCGTCGGCCAGCGACGTGCTGCCGACACCCGACACGTCGGTGTAGACGAGGCCGGGGGCGACCTCGCGCGTCTTCTCGATGAAGTGCGCGGCCGCCCGGTAGGTGGCGACCATCACGACCGCCTTGATCGTCTTGCGACGTGACGCGAACTGGCGAAGCGCCACGGTGATGTCGATCGCGTTGCGCTTGTACTTCATGACGAGCGGCTCGGGAGCCTGTTCGCCGCGCAGGTCGCGAAGCGCCTTCCTGACGCCTTCGACCCCGGCATCGCCGAACCCGTCCTCCTGGGCGAACACCGCGATCTGGCTCGGCTGGATGCGCCGGGTCCGCACGAGGTACTTGACCGTCGCCTCCGTTTCGTCGGCATAGCCCGGACGGAAGTTGAAGACGTAGCGGTCGGGCGGGTCCCGTCGCAGCACGTTCGAGCCGGAAAAGGCACCGAAGAAGATCATCTTGCGTTCGAGCGCGTAGGGCGCGGCGACCATGGCGGTGGCCGTGCCGAAGTTGCCGATGAAGCCGAACACCTTGTCGCGCTCGTCCAGCGTCTTCATCGCCTGGATGGTTCGATCGGGCTCGTAGCCGTCGTCCGCCGCGATCAGGCGAAGGCGCCGCCCATGGATGCCGCCGGCGTCGTTGACCTGCGCGAAGGCCGCCTCGACGCCGACCTTCATGTTCTCGCCCGGCTCCTTCGCCGCGCCGGTGAAGGCCGAGGCCATGCCGAAGCGGATCTCGCGATCGTCGACGCCCTGAACGGACACGCTCTCGCCCGCCTCCGGCTGCGGCGGCTGGGATGGCGTCGGATCCCCGGGCGGCGAGGCGGCAAGCCACAGCTTCCATTGCAGCGCCGTATCGGGCTGGCCGAGGCTCTCGTCCAGGCGCGCGCCGCCATCGGGGGTCGGCACTTTCGCCGGTTCCCTTTTTTCCGATTGCAGGCTCATCATCGGAAACTGCGCGATCGAACGATCAATCATCGTTACGAGCGCGCGCGGCAAGGTGCTCGACGGGTCGGCGAACGTCGAATGGGCGGGAAGGACCAGAAACCCGATGTAGACGAGCAAGGCGGCGAAGCGTATTTGCAGAGCCCGGATTTGGCCGCCCTCTCCCATCACTACGCTACTCCACACGAATGATTGCAAAAAGGCGTGAAATGCGGGCTTTTTTTGGGCGCCTCTTCTTTACCCCGAGCGGATGCATCGCGCGCCGACTAGGGGCGGGTTGCTCGATCGCCGTGGAATGCTGGTTCCGGCAGGCGGCCGCGTTCTTCCCTTGCCAAGGACGGGACGGACATCCCGACCGTGCAACCGCACGATCCCGCCGCGCGGCCTGAAAGGGTCAGGTGCGACCTCGGACCAATATACGGGCGAACCGACGCCGGCTAAGCCAAGGTCGGATGGAGCGAGAGAACGCGCGATTGATCGTTGCGACGGCAGGTCTGGTGAGCGTGCTCACGGGTGCGGTGGTGGTCGGCCTCGGTACCCTTCGGCCACGCTATGCCTCGCCGAGCGAACTGGTCGGCGGCCTTCTGGTGGTGGCCGGCTTGCTCCTGATCGGAAGTCGACTGGCCGTCTTCCATCTTTGACAGGCCCTCACCGCCTGCGCCGCGCAGGCTTTCCCATCTGCCGGCAGTGGTCGCAAGTTTCGGCTCGGGCAATTCATCGATGCGGCAGGTCGCGCGATCCCGAGCCATCCGCAGGAGCGGGACGGACCCGTCGAAGGTGTCGTCCTTGGCCTGCATCGCGGTCGCGACGGTGTGCGCGATGGCGCGGCGCCACTCGAAGCGGCCCGGCGAGGCCTTCCATGCCGAACAAGATCCCAACCGCACCGGTGCCGCGCGTTTCCCGCCCGGTCGTGGACGCGATCGCCGGCCCGGTGATGGCCGAGATCGCCAAGCGGAGCGTCATCCCGCTCCGCTGCAAAGCCGGCGCCACCAGTTCGGTGTTGCGGATCGTTAGCGATCCGACCTGCACGGATTTCGAGGACACGGCCTTCCTCCATGCGTGCCCGGCGATCCGCGCGACGCCTTCCGCTGTCCGCTGCGAGCCGCTCGATTGATGAGGCTTGCACCTGGTGCACTGATTAAGATGCATGTCGACCTCGCCGGCGAAGGAGGAACCCTGATGTAAACAGGTTTTGGAATTGCCCTCGACAAAGCAGCTTGATCGATTGCGCGATGTAAGCAGACGCGCTTGTAAACAGCTTGGGTTACGCGTTGGCAACTCGTGGCCTTGAGCGTTCGCTTCTCTTCGCTCAAGAGGCAGCCGTTCCACTCATCTGGGTCAAGGTGAGCGGCTGTCGCGTGGCATCAGCTCCGCGCAAGGAGATCAGGCGGCCGCTTCAAAAGCTCCTGCGGCACGCTGCCAAATGGACGCGTTCGACTACCGCGGCAACCCACCTGTCGTAGTTGCCGAATTTCTTCTCCTGATCCTCAATCTGCCTGCGCAGCTTCTCGATCGTCCTCAGCGCGGCCTGGAGCCCAGTAGCCGACCTGTTGCCGAGAGCTTCGTCCTTCCGATCAACCTTCTTGTCGACACCGAGCGAGTGGCAACGTTCGTAGGCAGTCCTGATCGCCTCGTTTTTCGACATGTACTGTCGAGTGGCCGCTGCGCCGTTCTCCTTCGCGGCGGTCACAATCTCCTTCCACGAGGGAGGCGGCCCTCTTGACGAGGGCATCGCGGGGAAGCCCGAGCAACTCGCCGACTCGGAATCCGCCGCACATCATCAGGTCGGTCGTGCGCTGGCGGAGCCGATCCAACGTGCCGCTTCCCAGGTTGGCCGACAGCCAAGCCCAGTTCAGGATGTCAATCGGCCTGCAATACTGGGTCTGACGCGATCTCGATGATGCTCAAATCTGTTCAGGCGGCACCGATCAGCCGCGCTTCGATCAGATCGACCTTGGCGCGACCGTACATGCTGCGCTTGATCAGCTTCAGCCTGTTGACCTGTCCTTCAGTCTGGCCGTTCGACCAGGGGCTGATGATCGCAGCTGCGACAGCCGCCTTGTCCCTGCTGACGCCGGCACCGAACGAGGCCAGCAGGCTGGCGGCGGCGTCGCTGATCCAGCCCTCAAGATCGCCGCTTTTCCGGCGCACCATGGCATGGAAGCGCTCCAGCAGGCCGCGCGCCTCGACCAGCGTCGGCACGCCCGCCTCGATGGCCGCCACCC
>CAXTMA010000341.1:0-4404 GCA_964245015.1 uncultured Beijerinckiaceae bacterium
TGCTGGATCTGAAGGGGATGTCGAACGGGCTCGACAGCTATCTGAGCGCTGCGGTCGCGGTCGACGCGAGCCTCGCGCCGGTGGCGGCCGTGATGCGCGCGGTGGCCGTCGCCGCGGCCGGCGTCGCGACGCAGATCGCGCTGGGGCCGCTCGGCGCCCAGAACCGGCCCGACGCGCTGCCCGAGGCCGGCCACGCCAATGCCGGCGGCGACGTGCAGAAGGCGCTCGACCTGCTCACGGACAAGTTGTTCACCGATGCCTTCGCGCAGGCGCCCGTCGCCGTGCTGGTGTCGGAAGAACTCGACGAGCCCAAGCGCCTCAACGCGGGGGCGCCGCTGGTCGTCGCCATCGACCCGCTCGACGGCTCCTCCAACATCGACGTCAACGTGTCGGTCGGCACCATCTTCTCGATCCTGCCGGCCCTGCAGGGCGCCGCCGACGACGCCGCCCACTTCATGCAGCCCGGCCGCAACCAGCGCGGCGCCGGCTTCGTCGTCTACGGCCCGCAGACGCTGTTCGTGCTCTCGATCGGCGGTCCCACCGCCACTTTCATCCTTGATCCCCGCTCCGGCACCTTCGCCCTGCTCAGGGAGGCGATGGCGATCGCCCCCGACAGCCACGAATACGCGATCAACGCCTCGAACTATCGGCACTGGGACCCGGCCGTGCGCGCCTTCATCGACGATGCGATGGAGGGCGAGGAAGGCCGGCTGTCGCGCAACCACAACATGCGCTGGGTCGCCTCCATGGTGGCGGACGCCTACCGCATCTTCACCCGCGGCGGGGTGTTCCTGTATCCCGGCGACGGGCGCAAGGGATACGGCGCCGGGCGCCTGCGCCTGCTCTACGAGGTCAGCCCGATCGCCTTCCTCGCCGAGCACGCCGGCGGCAAGGCCACCGATGGCGCCAAGCCGATCCTCGACATCGTGCCAACCGCCATCCACCAGCGCTCGCCGCTGGTGTTCGGCTCGGCCCAGGTGGTGGACACCATCGCCGCCTACCACACCGACCCCAAGCTGCTCGCCAACCGCTCGCCGCTGTTCAAGTCGCGCGGGCTGATGATGGGCTGACGCCGCACGGCGGCGTGGGTTGGCAGGTTCATCCCCGCGTTCTCACCATTCTCAAGCCATGACCGCCAAGCACCCGATCATTTCCGTTACCGGCTCCTCGGGCTCGGGCACGACGTCCGTGCGGCAAACCTTCGAGGCGATCTTCCGTCGCGAAAAGGTCAAGGCCCTGTTCATCGAGGGGGATGCCTTCCACAAGTACGACCGCGTCGCCATGCGCGACGAGACGGCGGCGCAGGCGGCGAACGGCAACCGCGAGTTCAGCCACTTCGGCCCCGAAGCCAACCTCCTCGACAAGCTCGTTGAAGTGTTCGAAGCCTATGGCCGCCACGGCGAGATGACCACCAGGCACTACGTCCACGACATCCTGGAGGCCGAACGCTACCGCGTGGCGCCCGGCGGCTTCACCGATTGGGAAACCACCCGCGAGCCGTCCGACCTGCTGCTCTACGAGGGGCTGCACGGCGCCGTGGTGACGGACACGGTCAACACAGCCCGGTATGGCGACCTGAAGATCGGCGTGGTGCCGGTGATCAACCTCGAATGGATCCAGAAAATCCATCGCGACCGCGAAATCCGCGGCTATTCCACCGAAGCCGTGATCGACGTGATCCTCGGACGAATGCCGGACTACGCCCGCTACATCTGCCCGCAGTTCACGGAAACCGACATCAATTTCCAGCGCGTGCCCATGGTCGACACATCCAACCCCTTCGCCGCGCGCTGGATCCCCACCGCCGACGAGTCGATGGTCATCATCCGCTTCGCCAACCCGCACGGCATCGACTTCCGCTACCTGCTTTCCATGGTGCACGACAGTTTCATGAGCCGGGCGAACTCCATCGTCATTCCCGGCGCCAAGCTCGACCTCGCCATGCAGCTGATCCTCACGCCCTTCATCATGAAACTGGTCGAACGACGTCGCCGGCTTCTCTGATCGAGGATGTCGCCGCGCCCAAGGAGCGTGTCCCATGAAGCTCCAGGCCCTGATCTTCGACGTCGACGGCACGCTGGCCGAGACGGAGGAACTGCATCGGCAGTCCTTCAACCTGACCTTCCAGCAGTTCAAGCTGGATTGGCATTGGGACCCCGAGCTCTACATCGAGCTGCTGCAAACGACCGGCGGCAAGGAACGCATGGTCCGCTACGTCGAAAAGCACAGGCCGGGCGAGCGCGCCGTGCTGGACCGGCTGCCGCAACTGCACAAGACCAAGACGCGCTGCTACCTCGACCTGCTCGCCAAGGGCGCGCTGAAGCTGCGGCCCGGCATCCAGCGCCTGGTCGACGAAGCGATGGAACGCGGCATCAAGCTCGCCATCGCCACCACCTCCACGCCGCTCAACGTCAAGGCGCTGCTGCGCTCGACCCTTGGCGAGGATGCGCCGAATTGGTTCGCCATCGCCGCAGGCGACGTGGCCGACCGCAAGAAGCCTCATCCCGACGTGTACTTCGAGGCGCTGGAAGCACTCGACGTCGGCCCGGCCCACGCGATCGCCTTCGAGGACTCGGCCAACGGCCTGCACGCCGCGCTCGCCGCCGGTCTCGCCGTGGTGGCGACGCCGAGCCTGTACCTCGCCTCCGAGGACTTTTCCGGCGCCAAGGCCGTGGTCAGCAGCCTGGGCGAGCCCGACCGCCCGTTCGCCCACATCGCCGGCGCCGGCTTCCCGCAGCCCTGGGTGACGGTCGACGGCCTCCAGGCCCTGCTCGACTGCGCGGGCGGCTAAAGCATCGGACCGAAAAGTGCGCAGCGGTTTTCGGACGAATCCGATGCGGCACGAGAGGCTAGGCCATCGCGCGGACCGTCGGACGGGAAGATGAAACGGCGCGCCTCCTCGTCGAGGGCGGCCTTCCACGGGAAACGATCGCGCAGCGCTTCCGCCGTCCGCACGGCTGGACGGACCGAATCTCATCGAGCAGGCTTGCCGTGGGCCATGGCGGCATCGCCGTCTTCGCCCAGCGCGCGCGGCACCATGCGGCCCCAGCCTCAAAGCGTCATGTCATCGATGGTGTAGTGTCGTTCAGGAGGTAGCGGCAGCGGCTCAGACGCTCGTCGAGGATCCGATCGTGCCGCTTGACCTCGCGCAGGTCGCAATTGACCGCATAACCCTTCGGCTCGGGTGCGACCAGGCGGAAATGCACGGCTTGGCCGGAATCGGGTCCGAGTCCCGTCGCCAACGAGCATCAGCCACGAGAGCAGTTGGCCCCGGCTCGCGGGACTGCCGTCGGATGGCAGGAAACGCCCGGTCTCGTCCGCGAGGTCGAGCAGGACTGCATTGGAGTCGAAGCCGGTGACATCGCCATCGACGATCGCCGGCAACTTGCCGTTGGGGTCGAGGGCGACGAACGCGGGGGCGAACTGCCCGCCCTCGAGGGCGTCGACCGGCCTGGGCTCGTATGGCAGGCCGGTCTCCTCCGGGACGAGCGCGACCTTCATCGGATTGGGCCGCTGTTGAAATCGAGCCCGATCATGCGCGTCTCTGCGCGCCGATGCAGTTTGGTGAAGGGCACGCCCCAGGCGACCGTCGCCCGCACCGGCGGCGCGCTCTCGACAGGCCCGGACGCCTCGGCTATGTCAGCGCTGCAACTCAAGAACAGCGTCCCGAAACGCTCGCCCGGGTCTTTGAACCGAGGGCGGAACGGCCAGGAAGACCCATGAACATCATCCAGGAGCTTGAAGCGGCCCAGGTCGCCAAGCTTTCCGCGGTCCGCGCGACCCCCGTGTTCCAGCCCGGCGACACTTTGATCGTCAACGTCAAGGTGAAGGAAGGCGAGCGCACCCGCGTGCAGGCCTACGAGGGCGTATGCATCGCCCGCGGCGGCGGCGGCATCAACGAGAGCTTCACCGTGCGCAAGATTTCCTACGGCGAGGGCGTCGAGCGCGTGTTCCCGATCTTCTCGCCCAACATCGACTCGATCCGGGTGATCCGCCGCGGCAAGGTGCGGCGCGCCAAGCTTTACTATCTGCGCGACCGTCGCGGCAAGTCGGCCCGCATCGCCGAGCGCCTGGAAACCCCGGCCGCCAAGGCCGCGCGCGAAGCGGCCAAGAAGCAGGCCAAGGCCGCCGGCGGCAAGGCGGCGACCGGCAAGGCGGCTCCCGACAAGGCCGGCGCCAAGGTCAAATCGGCGGCTAAGCCGGCGGCCAGATAGGGCCGCGCTCCAGGGCTCGCATCGGCCGATGCGCGGCCGCCTGCCGGCAGGGTTGATCGTCGAAGCCCCTGCGGATGTTCCGCTCGGCGTCCTAAGCAGGTTCGCGTTGGCAGGCCAACGCTTCACCTGCTTAGTCCTTTGCCATGCCGCAGGTTTGGATCGCAAAACCGCGGGGCACTTTTGCGAAACC
>CAXTMA010000342.1:0-1675 GCA_964245015.1 uncultured Beijerinckiaceae bacterium
GCGGCAAGCCGATCGCGCAGGGCAACGAGGCGCCGGTGTTCATCACCGTGCATCCGTCCTACCTGCTGCGCCTGCCCGACGAGGAAGCGAAGAGGAAGGAATACGCGCGCTTCGTCGAGGACCTGTCGGCGGTGAAGGCAGCGGCGGGCCTTTAACGCTCAGCCGCATGCCACGTCGTGCCGTAATGCATCTGCACGAGCTTTGCCGGCCCAAGGTATATCGCGAGGGTCAGCGCAACGAAGGCAAGCATTGCGGGCGGGTGCTTGCCCAACCAAGCGAATGTCTTAGGAAACATCCTTGCCGTCCGGATGCCGACGAAAACGAGAGGCATCGCACCTGCCAGCATGACAGCAGCGGGCAGTAGGGATTTGGGATCGCCGGGGCGAAAAGTTGCTGGGTACGCTCCAGCCACGGGCCAAGCCAAAGCAATCACGACGGCAATGGCTCGCATTGCAAATGTTGTTAGTCTCCGTTTGGGCGGCCAGACAAGATAGACAAAGATCGGAATTGCCGGCAGTATCAGTGAAGCCAGAATGACCAGAACTCCGATATCGGGGTTCCTGTGATCGGCCATTACTTTCGCCCCTGATCAATCGACGAGGTTGTTGTCAGTACCGTTCGCGCAAGGAGCGAGGCTCGCTGCCGGCATATTGCAGGGTGAGGATGCCTAGCGCGGTCGTGAAGTTGATGCCCGTGTCGTCCTGGTTCGTGACCGGTACGAGCAGCGCCTTGCCGGTGGCTCCACCCGCCAGCGCCTCCGCCGACAGGCCGAACCCGAGCGTCACGCCTGCCGCGGCACCGGCAAAGGTGCCGGCGAGCAGGCCCGGCTGGCTGGGATCGACGCCGAGAACCTTGAAATACAGGCGTCGCGCGTTGGTCGAGCCGAGATCGACGCCGAACTGCGAGGATGAGCCGACGTAGAACTCCGCCGTGCCGTCGAGTCGGTAGTACACGCAGGTGATGCCGCGCTGTCCGACCACGGCGTAACCGAAGCCGCCGGCGACGTTGCAGCGCAGCTCGCCCGACCCCGGACGGGCAGCGGCGGGACCAACCAAGATCGTGCACGTCAGGGCGACCGCTGCCAGGGCCGCGTACTTCAAAGCCGCTGGCATGGACATCCTCGCAGGCACATCCGTCGCGCGAGACGGTTGCTTGGGCCTAGCCACGGCGCCGGACGGTGTCAAACCGTCCGGTCCGGTCCGCCGCTCCGCCGACGCACCTTTACGCGGAGTGTGGCCCGGCCGGCACGAAGCGGCGCAGCCGCAGCGCGTTGGTGAGCACGAAGACGCTCGACAGCGCCATCGCGCCAGCCGACAGAACCGGCGACAGGGTCAGGCCGGTGAAGGGATACAGCGCCCCGGCGGCCACCGGGATCAGCACCACGTTGTAGCCGAACGCCCAGGCGAGGTTCTGCCGGATGTTGCGAAGCGTCGCCCGCGACAGCTCGATGGCTGTGGCGACCCCGGCGAGGTCGCCACCGGCCAGCACCACGTCGGCGCTCTCGATCGCGACATCCGTACCGGTGCCCACGGCGATGCCGATGTCGGCGGCGGCGAGCGCGGGCGCATCGTTGAGGCCGTCGCCGACGAAAGCGATCCGGCAAGCCGTCTCCGGCTTGCCCTGCCCTGCCCTGCCCCCGGCCCGCAGTTCGCGCAACGCGGTCGCCTTGCCGTTG
>CAXTMA010000342.1:1685-4339 GCA_964245015.1 uncultured Beijerinckiaceae bacterium
AGCACGCCGGCGACGACCCGGTCGATGCCGACGGCGCGAGCCACCACCGCGGCCGCGCGCTCGCCATCGCCGGTGATCATCGCCGTGCGCAGGCCCAGCGCGTGAAGCCGGGCGACCGCCCCGGCGCTGCCCGGCTTGAGCGGATCGGCAACGGCCAGAAGCGCGGCGACCCGGCCATCGACCGCGGCCAGGATGCAGGTGCGCCCGGCAGCGGCGAGCCGCGCTTCCGCATCGGCGAAGCAGCCGTCGATGCCGTGCTCGTCCAGCAGGCGACGTGTGCCGACCACGACGGCGCGGCCGTCCACAGTGGCCGACGCTCCGAAGCCGGGCCGGGCCTTGAAGTCGCGGGCCGACGGCACGACGACACCCTCCGCGGCAGCGGCGGCGAGGATGGCGGCGGCGAGCGGGTGCTCGGAAGCAGCCTCGACGGCGGCGACGAGGGCCAGCACCTCGACGCGGCCGAAGCCCGCCGCCGTTTCCACGTCGGTCAGGCTCGGGTGACCTTGCGTCAAGGTGCCGGTCTTGTCGAAGGCGACAAGACCGGCGTCGCGCAGGGTTTGCAGCGCCTCGCCGTTGCGGAACAGCACGCCGAACTGCGCCGCCCGACCGGTGCCGACCATCACCGACACGGGGGTCGCCAGACCCATCGCGCAGGGACAGGCGACGATCAGCACGGATACGGCGGCGACCAGCGCCGCCGGCAGCGCCGGGGCTGGCGCCCACACCATCCAGGCGGCGAAGGTCAGCGCGGCAACCGTCATCACCGCCGGCACGAACCATTGCGTGACGCGATCGACTTGGCGCTGGATCGGCAGCTTGGCGCCCTGCGCCGCTTCCACCGTGCGGACGATCTGCGCCAGCACCGTATCGGCGCCGACCTTGTCGGCACGGAAGGTGAAGGAGCCGACCGTGTTGAGCGTGCCGCCGGTGACGCGCGATCCCATCGACTTGGGGCTCGGCATCGGCTCGCCGGTGAGCATGGACTCGTCGACGGCCGAGTCGCCGTCGCGCACGACGCCGTCCATCGGCACGGTTTCGCCGGGACGCACGCGCAGCACGTCGCCGACGCGCACGAGGTCGAGCGCGGTCTCGACGAAGACGCCCCCGCGCTCAACCTGCGCCGTGCGGGCGCGCAGGCCCATCAGCCGCTCGATCGCCGCGCCGGTGCGGCGCTTGGCTCGCGCCTCCAGCGTGCGGCCGAGCAGGATCAGGACGACGATGGCCGCCGCCGCCTCGAAGTACACCTGGGCGGCGCCGGGCGGCAGCAGGTGCGGGGCGAAGGTCGACACCGTGGAGAAGCCCCAGGCGGCGGTGGCGCCGAGAACGACGAGCGAGTTCATGTCGGGGGCAAGGCGCCACAGCGCCGGCAGGCCGGCGCGGAAGAAGCGCAGGCCGGGACCGAACAGGGCCAGCGTGGTGAGCACGAAACTGAGAATGCGCAACCACCTTTCGGCCGGGCCGGGGACGTGGGTGCCGGCCGACAGCAGGTGGCCGCCCATCTCGATCAGCATCACCGGCACGCCGAGCGCGGCCGCCGTGAAAAGGTCGCGCTTGAGGCCGGCTAGCTCGTCGGCCTTGGTGGCGGCACGGGCCTCGCGGCTGCGCTCGGTCAAGCCCCGCGGGGTGAAGCCGGTGGCGCTGACGGCTTGGGCGACTTCGGCATCGAGCGCGGCCGGATCGAGCCAGGGGGCGGCCTCGATCGTGGCACGCTCGGTCGCCAGATTGACCACGGCCGTTGTCACGCCGGGCACAGCCTTGAGCGCACCCTCGACGCGACGCACGCAGGACGCGCAATGCATGCCCTCGACGCCGATCTCGAAACGGCGAGGGCTGAGGGTGAAGCCGGTCCTGGCGACGGCGTCGGCGACGCCGGCCATCACCTTGCCGCGATCGGCGGTAGGTTCGACGGCCACGTCGGCGCGCTCGCCCGCCAAGCTGACCAGGGCCGAAGCGACGCCTGGCACGGCGGAAATGGCCGCCTCGACGCGGCGCACGCAGGAGGCGCAGTGCATGCCGGCGACGGCGAGGGGAATGGCAGCGGCGCCGGTGGTGATGGGCGCGGAAACGGCTTGGTTCATCGGCGACCTCCTCCCAACGATATGGGATGAGCCGCCGAGTGGTGGTATGGCCGGGGTGCCGGCTATTTCTGGGCGGTGAGCTGCGCCCTCGCATTGGGCGCGTGCGACAGCAGCTCGTCGATGCGCTCGCGCTCCTTGGTGAACAGGCCGAGCATGCGCCCGTCGAACTCGCGGGTGCGGGCGAGCTTGACCTTCATCGGATCCACGAAGCGGCCGTTGATCAGCACCTCGTAGTGCAGGTGCGGGCCGGTGGCCAGCCCAGTTTGGCCGAGGTAGCCGACCGTCTGGCCCTGGCGGACGCGAACGCCCTCGCTGATGCCGCGGGCGAAGCCGCTGAGATGGTTGTAGGTGGTCACATACCCGTTGGCGTGGGCGATCTCGATGCGGCGCCCGTAGCCGGAGCTCCAGCCGGCCTGCTGCACGGTGCCGTTGCCGGCGGCGAAGATCGGCGAGCCGATCGGCGCGGCGAAGTCGACGCCGGTGTGGGGGCGGGTGTAGCCGAGGATTGGGTGGAAGCGGGTGCCGTAGCCCGACGTGATCTTGAAGTTCAGCATCGGCGCGCGGACCAGGAACTTG
>CAXTMA010000343.1:0-4326 GCA_964245015.1 uncultured Beijerinckiaceae bacterium
TGACGCGCACCTTGTCGATCGGGATGCCGAACATGTCGGCGCCCATCATGCCCATCACGGTGTAGGTGCCGGTGCCGATATCGGAGGTCGCGCTGGCCACCTCCAACGTGCCGTCGACGTGGATCGTGGCACGGGCCTGCGTATCCATGACCTGCGCTTCCCAGACGCCGGTCGCCATGCCCCAGCCGACCAGCTCGCGACCCTCGCGCATCGAGCGCGGTACGGGCGATCGCTTGGACCAGCCGAAACGCTCGGCACCTTCCCGAAAGCACGACTTCAAGGCCTTGGAGGTGAACTCCTTCCCATCGTTCTCGTCTTTCTCCGCGTAGTTCAGCAGGCGAAGGTCGATAGGATCGACGCCCGTCTCGAAGGCGAGCTCATCCATGGCCGACTCGATGGCGAAGACGCCGAGCACGGCGCCGGGCGCGCGCATGTCGGCCGGCGTATGGGTGTCGATCTTGGCAAGTTCGTAGGTCAGCTTGGCGTTCTTGCAGTCGTAAAGGAGACCCGACCAGTTCACGACCACCTCCTGGTGATCCTCGAAATGCGAGGTCCCGGCGACGGCGTGATGCTTGATCGCGGTCAACTTGCCGGACGCTTCAGCACCGAGCGACACGGTCTGGATCGTCTCCGGCCGGTAGCTGAAGGTGAACATCTGGTCGCGGGTCAGCGCAACCCGGACGGAGCGCTCCAGCGTCTGCGAGGCCAGCACCGCCAGGTATAGCTGATAAGCCGGCCTTAGCCCGGAGCCGAAGCCGCCGCCCATGAAGGCGTTGACGATCCTGACCTTGTCCTTGCTCAGCCCGAAGATGCTGCAAACGTAGGCCTGGTTGCTTTGCGACCCTTGCGTCTTGTCGTAGATCGTCAGGCCGCCGTCGTCTTCGCGCACCACCGTGGTCGCGAACGGCTCCATCGGATTGTGGTGCTCGACGGCCACGCGATACTGCCGCTCGACCTTCACCGCCGCTTTCTCGAAAGCGACGTCGGCCTTGCCGCGCGGGCTGGGTGGCGACGCGATGCCGGAACGGCGCTTTGGCGGCACGTAGGACTGGCCCTTCACCGCGTCGAGGTCGGTGATGTGCTCCTCGCCCTTGTAGGTAGCCTTCACCAACGCCGCGCCGGCACGGGCAGCCTCGAAGCTTTCGGCAACCACGAGAGCGATCGGCTGGCCGCTGTACTGGATCTGGTCGTCGTAAAGCGGGCGGAACGGCTTGCCGGGCGGTCCGATGCTGTCCCGGTAATTGTAGCTAAGCCACGCCGTGCGCGCGCGATGCTCGTGCGTCAGGACGTCGACCACGCCGGGGACAGCCATGGCCCCGTCGACGTCGATCGAGAGAATTTGCCCCTTCGCGATAGCTCCACAGACGACGTAGCCGTGCAACAAGTCCGGAGCCGCGTACTCCGCCGAATACTTCGCACCGCCGGTCACCTTTGCGGGGCCGTCGATCCGGCTGGTAGCACGGCCGATGTAGGGGATGCGGCTGTTACTTGTCATGGCTGATCCTAATGTTGGCTCTTGACGAGTGTCAGACGATGGTCTTGTCGGCGACGGGCTGCGGCGTGCCGTCGGCGGCCTGCTTCAGCGCGCGAACGATGGCGCGACGCGCCAGCGGGATCTTGAAGGCGTTCTGCGATTGCGGCACCGCGCCTTCGAGCAACGCGTCGGCGACCTTGCCGAAGGCCTCCGGGCTCGGCGCAACGCCCTTCAGACAGGCTTCGGCCTCGGGAAGGCGCCACGGCTTGTGTGCGACGCCGCCGAGCGCGACCCGGGCCTCCGCGATCGTGCCGCCCTCCATCCGCAGCGCCGCCGCCACAGACACCAGGGCGAAGGCGTAGGAGGCGCGGTCGCGAAGCTTCAGGTAGGTGTAGTTGGTCGAGAAATCCTCGTCTGGGAGGTCGACGGAGGTGATCAGTTCGTCGCCCTTGAGGGTGGTATCGACCTCCGGCGTGTCGCCGGGCAGGCGATGGAAGTCGAGGATCGGGATCGTCCGTTCGCCCGACGGCCCACGCACGTTGACCGCGGCGCCGAGCGCCGCCATCGCGATGTTCATGTCGGACGGGTTGGTGGCGATGCACTGCGGGCTGGTGCCGAGGATTGCATGGATGCGGTTGATCCCGCCGATCGCCGGGCACCCGCTGCCGCGCTGGCGCTTGTTGCAGGGCGTGTCGACGTCATAGAAATAGTAGCAGCGCGTGCGCTGGAGCAGGTTGCCTCCGGTGGTCGCGGCGTTGCGCAGCTGCGGCGAGGCCCCTGACAGGATCGTGTTGCGCAACAGCGGATAACGCTGGCCGATTCGCTCGTCGTAAGCGCAGGTCGAGTTGGTGACGAGTGCGCCGATCCTCAAGCCACCGCCCGGCGCGTCCGCGATCTCGCGCAACGCTAGCTTATTGATGTCGACCAGCCGCTCGGGCCGCTCGACGTTGTACTTCATGAGGTCGACGAGGTTAGTGCCGCCGGCGATGAACTTGACGGCGGAGCCGCTCTTTTCGCGGACGGCGGCGTCCGCATCAGCGGCGCGGGTGAAGCTGTAGCGGTTCATCGGGCGGCCTCGTGCACGGTTGCCACGTGCGCGGTCTTGGCACCCTCGCCCATGACCCGCTCGATGGCGGCGAGGATGTTGGGATAGGCCCCGCATCGGCACAGGTTGCCGCTCATCAGCTCGCGGATCTCGTCGGGCGTCTTGGCGTGGCCTTCCTTGATCATGCCCACGGCGGAGCAGATCTGGCCCGGCGTGCAGTAGCCGCACTGGAACGCGTCGTATTCGATAAACGCCTCCTGCATCGGGTGCAGCGCGTCCACCGTGCCAAGGCCCTCGATGGTGGTGACGGTCTTGCCGTCCTGCATCGCCGCGAGCGCTAGGCAGGCGTTGATGCGGGTGCCGTCGACGAGAACGGTGCAGGCCCCGCACTGGCCGTGGTCACAGCCCTTTTTAGTGCCGGTGAGGTGGAGTTGCTCCCGCAATACATCGAGCAGCGAAGTCCACGGCTCGACGTCGAGATGGATCGACTGCCTGTTGATATGAAGATCCACGCCAACTAGGTGGTCGCGGCCCGAAGGTTCCGTGGTCGACAAAGTCGTCTCCATGAGCTTACGTGGCTGCGGTACCGCGTCGGCTTTATGCGTCGCGGAAGCCCGGTGAGGGCATGATGAGCTGGCCGTGCGGGAGCCCAATGAGCCAGGCTCAGGCATGTTCCACCGACATGTTTCGTTAGATTTTCCGGACTGCGATTGCATCAAATGAGAATGCCGCTGTTGGCACGTTAAGCTACTGGCGACGGTTGACCGGAAACAATCCAATCCTCCGCGTGTCGGACCGGCTGTGACCGACGTGGGTTGTTTGTCTACCCTGCAGCGATCCTCCGCCATCGCTCGGCTAGGGCTTGTGGAGGTTCAGGGTACCAGTTTCCGGTTTGGCGTGCTTCAAGCTGCGAATGGATCGCTTTGTTTTGACCGACGCCCAATGGGCGAAGATGGCGCCGCACGGCTTGGGCAAGCCGTGCGACCCTGGCCGCACCGGCATGGACGGGCGGCTGTTTGTGGAAGCGGTTCTTTGGATCGCCCGCACCAGCAGCCCGTGGCGCGACCTGCCGGCGATGTTTGGCAAGTGGAACACGGTGGCCAAGCGCTTCCGCGGCTGGGTCAAGGCCGACGTGTTCCAGAAGATGTTTGAGGCCGTGTCGGACGAGCCGGACATGGAGTGCGCGATGGTGGATGGCACGATTGTCAAGGTGCACCGCCACGGCCAGGGCGCAAAAGGGGGACGCAAAGCCAGGCCATCGGCCAGTCGCGCGGTGGCTGGACCACCAAGATCCTCGCGCTGACCGACGCGCTTGGCAACCTGGTCCGCTTTGTTCTGCTCCCGGGGCAGCGTCACGACACGATCGGCGTGGCGCCGCTGATCAAGAACATGACGTTTGCCGCGCTGCTGGCCGACAAGGCGTTCGACGTCGACTGGATCATCAGGGACATGCAGGCGCGCGGCGCGCAGATCGTGATCTCGCAGCATCCCAACCGCAAGGCGCCACTCGCCATCGACAAGGACCTCTACAAGGAGCGCCACCTTGTTGAAAACTTCTTCTGCAAGCTGAAGGAGTTCAAGCGCATCGCCATGCGCGCCGACAAGACCGACACAAGCTTTGCCGCCCTGATCTACCTGTGCGCCGGCCTCATCAACTCACGATGAATCTCCACAGATCCTAGTCCGAGGAGAGGTTGTCCATACGTCATAGAAACTCGGATCATGTCGAAGCGCGTCCAGAGGACGTCGCATTGAGTCATGCAAAGGGCGAAGTCGTTGCGGACCGACGTGCGCACGTTGGCCTCGC
>CAXTMA010000344.1:0-4290 GCA_964245015.1 uncultured Beijerinckiaceae bacterium
GTCCTGCACCGTGGTGATGCCGACCTGCTGCGACAGTTGCTTGAGAAGTCCGTCGCGCGTGTCCTGCGCATCCGACACGTCCTTGCCGGTGGCCACGCCAGCGGTGATGGTGGCGTTCACGCTCTGGAACTGCGCGAGCAGGCCGTTGATCGTGCCGACCGACGCGGCGATGTCGCCGTCGGCCTGCTGGCGCACGGCCTGGACGCTGGCCGAGGCCTGGTTGAGGTTCGCCGCCAGGGCCCGCGCCGCCGACACGGCCGCGGTGGCGAGCGAGTCGTTGGACGGATCGGCCGCATATTGCTGGAGCGCGGTGGCCAGCGCTCCGACCGCGGTCGCCGGCGACGTGTCGGTGGCCTCGCTCGTGGACGTCGAGGAGGTTGCGTCGAGGCCGAGCGTGGCGGCGATCTGGGTCAGCCCGTCGCTCAAAGCCTGCTGGGAGCTTGACGCGCTTTGCGCCGTGAGAAGGCTGGTGAGAAGCGCGTTGTCGGTGGCCCGCCGCGTCGGCCCCGCGAGCACGGCGCCGTTGACCTGCGTGATCGTGGTGGCCGACTTGCGCGAATAATCGCTGTTACCGACGTTGGCGATGTTTTGCGACAGCAGGGCGGTCTGCGCCGCCGTATTGGCCAGCGCCGATTGGGCGATGCCCAGGGCTCCCGACAGGCTCATGTTGAGGTTCCGATGTCGGCTACCGCAGCCGATGGTGGAACCCTAGATGCGAAAGGTGGACATTCCCTTTACCCTGTTCGTCAAGGTAAACAGCCGATTTCCCGTTTCGGGACGGCGGCGCGATTCCGCCTGTTGCCGCCGCCCGGCAAGGTCGCGCGCGTTCGGCGAATCAGCGCCTTGCCGATCACTAGAGCATCGGACCCTGAAACGGGTCCGATGCTCTAACTTATTGTGCCGCATCGGATTAATCCGAAAACCGCTTCGCACTTTTCGGTCCGATGCTCTATCCGGCGGTTAGTTCGTCTGCAGGTGGGTAAGGTTGCTCAGCATGTCGGAGGCGGCCTGCAGCACCTTGGAATTCGCCTCGTAGCCGCGCTGCGCCTGGATCATGTTGGTCAGTTCCGTTGCCAGGTCGACGGTGGATTGTTCCAACGCGTCCGACTGGATCTTGCCGGTCGCGCCGGTTCCCGCCGTGCCCAGCAGCAGCGAGCCGGAGGTGGCGCTGGTTTCGTAGACGTTGCCGTCGAGCTCGGTCAGGTTGTCGGGCGATTCCACCGTGGCCAGAGGGATCCTGTAGAGCGCCGCCTGCGCGCCGCTGGCGTAGGTCGCGGTCACGGTGCCGTCGGTGCCGATGGCGACGCTGCCGAGCTTGCTCGGGGCGTTGCCGTCCGTTGTCGCGGTGGACACGCCGAAGGTGGTGGCGAGCTGCGTCGTGTTGCTCAGGTCGAGGGTGAGGTTGGCATCGCCGCCGGGCACGTTGACGGCAAGGCTGGTCTCGCTCCCGGAGGCCAGCTTGCCGTTCGCCGGGTCAAACGTGAGGTTCTGGGTGCCGAGATAGTTGCTGCTGTAGGGAAAGCCGCCGCCGGTGGCGGCATCGGCGTGGTTGAAGGCGGTCGCCTCCCAGGTGTTGTCGCCGGTCTTGGTGAAGTAAACGTCCAACGTATCGGCCTGACCGAGATTGTCGTAGACGGTCATCGTGGTTTCGGCGCTGTAGGACGGGGTCGTCGTGGTGGAGGTTCCCGCCGATGCCGGCGTGTCGCCGGTCACGGCCGTCGTCGTCGAGGGCAGGTTGGCAGTGAGGGTGCCGGACGTGGACGGCGCGGCCTGCAACTCCGTGGTGTTGAGGTTCACCACCGACAGCGTCGAGCTGGCCGTCCCGTCGCTGGCCAGCTTGTTGCCCATCAGCTGATAGCCGGCCGCGTTGACGAGGTTGCCCTGCGAGTCCGGCACGAAGGAGCCGGCCCTGGTCAGAAAGGTGCCCTCCCCGCCCCGGCCGACGACGAAGAAGCCGTTGCCGTTCACCGCGAGATCGGTCGCCGAGGCGGTGGTTTCCAGCGTGCCCTGCTGCGCGATGCCGTAGCGGATGTCGGTTTGTACCCCGCCCGATTCATACGAGCTGGTGGCGGCGTTGCCGATCAGGGTTTCGAACTGGGCGTTGGCTTCCTTGTAACCGGTGGTGCTGGAATTGGCGATGTTGTCGCCGATGGCGCTCAGGGCGTTGCTTTGCGCCGCCATGCCGGACACCGAGGTCCGCAGCGTGTTGAAAAGACTCATGATCCAATCTCCCGGATGCGCTTCGGCTGGGGCTGTGCGGTGGCGGGATGGCGGTCAGGCCGCCTCGGGCACGGCGATCTGGGACACGAGGTCTTGCGACGCGGCGGCCTCAAAGCCGGCCCGCTTCGCATCGAGCTCGATGCAATAGCCGAGGAAACGTTTGGAATCGATCGGATCGTAGCCGAGCCGCTGGCGCAGCTTCTTGCGCAGCTTGCTGACGTGGCTTTCCACCACGTTCTCCTCCACGTCCTCGTCGAAGATGCCGTAGATGGCGTTGAAGATCTGCGTCTTGGTGACCCGGCGTCCGCGGTTGGCGATGAGGAATTCCAGGATGCGCCGTTCGCGGCGCGGCAGGTTCAGCGCAGCGCCGTTGATCTCCGGGTCGCGGCCGTCGAAGTACACGCTCACCGCGGGAACCGTGGAGGGGGCGCGCTCGGGCACGCGAGCCCCGTGCACCGCCCGGCGGCGGATGGCGCCCAGCCGCGCGATGATCTCCCGCACGTGGATGGGCTTGCGCACGACGTCGTCGACGCCCTCGGCGAAGAGCGACAGGGTACTGTCGAGCGAGTTGACGTCGTTGATCGCGATCACCGGCGCCCGCGAGCGCAGCCCGACCGCGCGGGCGCAGGCGCCGCGCATCTCCGACTCGCCGAACAGGAAGGCCTCGATGGCGGCGATCTCGTGGTCGGGGGCGCTTTCGATCCAGGACACGAAATCGCACCCCGTGAAGCCGGAAAGCGCGACGCCCTCGGCCTCGAACCCGTGACGGTAGCCGGCGATCACCAGTTGCCGTTCGTCCACCATGACCAGCATCGCTTCGACCCCCGATTCGCGTTGGTCAGATGCTAAACAAGACGTTTAAAAAGTGGGTAAACGGAAGTTAACACTCTTCTCCGACCCAGCCTCAAAGAGATCCTAAGATCAGGTTAACTCGATCGAAGTGAGCGTCTTTTCCCGGCCGGGAAGCGCGAAATCGTGGCTGGAGCCGGCGATCGCCGCGCGGCGGTTAACGCTTCGGTAAGACTTCGGCCCCGGTTGCGCCCCTGCGGCTAGTCTTGATGCACAACGGCCACAGGGGTGCCGAAGCAGAATTTATGCGCCGATTCGGTCCAGGCCCCGAAACCGCTCGCCACCATCCGGGTCATCACCGCGCAGACGTAGGTCTTTTGCGCGGGATCGTTGTTGGGACCGGCGTTGTAGCGGGCGACCGCCATGGTCCAGCTGCGCTCGCGCTCCTTCAGCTCGCGCAGGAAACGCGCGGCATAGTCGACGTTGGCGGCCGGGTCGAACATCGCCTCCACCGAGGCGAAGCGGGCGCCGTGATAGTGGTGGTTGATCTGCATGCAGCCGATGTCGATCATCCGCGCCCCGTTGCGCTTGGCGAGGGCGAAGCGCGCCACCGCCTGCGCCAGCGACCCGTCCGCCGAGGAACGGCCGTCGATGTTCATGGCGAAGGGCTGCAGCCGCCCCCCGGCGCCGCTCTCGTTGAGGCCGACCGCATAGAAGACGGCGAGCGGGATGGCGTAGCGCGCGGCGGCGGCGGCGATCTCGCGCTCGCAGGAGACCGGCTCCGCCCGCGCCGCCGACATCCGCACCTCCGGCCAAGCCAACCCGGATGAAGCCCACCCGGACCAGCCGCCGCCGGGGCATCCGACGTCACACGAAGACAGAGCCAGGGCTGCGAGCGTCGCCGCCGTCCGCAGGACGCCCGGCGTCGTCGCGCGCCGGTCTTCCGGCCGTGGATCGTTGCTCACCCCGTCCTCCCGACATTCGCGAACCGCCGCCCGCGCCCTGGCCGCCGTCCCCGAGCCCATCCTGCCGGGGCGCATCCCGCGGGTCCGAGCTTTGTCGCTCCGCGCCCGCCCGGTCGGCGGATGCGCCGTCGGCACCCTGGATGACGAGGGAGTGCACGTCGTAGTCGGCCGCGCGCAGCGCGTCGGCCAGCGTGTCGCGCTCGCGGCTGACGAGGCCGAGGGTTTGCCGGTCCGACACGGCGAGCTCGACATCCAGCGTCTGCCCGGTCACGTGCAGGCGGACGCTCACCGTTCCCAGGTTGGCCGGCGACAGTTG
>CAXTMA010000345.1:0-4270 GCA_964245015.1 uncultured Beijerinckiaceae bacterium
ACGCCGAGGACGACGACGCCGAGGACGACGACGCCGAGGATGACGACGCCGAGGACGACGACGCCGAGGACGACGACGCCGAGGATGACGACGCCGAGGATGACGACGCCGAGGATGACGACGCCGACGAGGACGACGCCGACGAGGACGAGGACGAGGACGACGAGGACGACTCGGGGGATGCTTCCGACGACGATTAAGCCGCCGCATCTGTTCGGTTCGACTCTGCTCACCGGCTTGAAATCAGGCGATAGCACCCGTCGGGACCGCCGCAGGGCGGCGATGCACCAGGGGCCGCGGCAAAGGCGAGGCGCACGCGGGGACGCGTTTCCACCACCCTGGCGGCGATCTTGAGCAGCCGCGGGCGCACCGTCGCGACCTCGGCCCCGGCAAGGTCGCGGACCTTGGGAACGGCGTCCCTCACCGCCGGCATCAGCCAGTCGGCGGCCGTGCGCAGGACGAGGCGGACCCGGTTGGCGAGCGCCGAGCGGCACGAGGTGCGGTCGGACCGCAGTTGGGCCTTGCGCGGCTTGATCGGGTTCCCGGCCTGCCCATGGGCTTGAGTTCTGACTGTCGTAGATCCACTCGGGCGAGCCGCGCCCGAGGTTTGTGAAGCGGAGGCCGAGCCGGGTCGCCTCGACGCGCACCACCGCCCGGCGCGCGCGGGTCCACGAGCCCGCCTCGTGCCGGATTTCAACGTAGTCCCGCACCACGGGCTTGTCGGCGACGGCGCGCTCCGCGCGGACGGCATCGGCGATGGTCTCGACCTTCTTCAACAGCGGCTTCGAGCCCGGCCGGCCGAAGCCATCCAGGCCTCCACCAGCGCATAGGTCAGCCGGATCACGTCGCGCGGGCGCGGCGCGTTCTCCGGCCGCGACAGGGTCGGCCGCGGGCACAGGTCGACACCGCCGTCGGGCAGCCGGCCGCAGGCGGGCTTGAAGGCGGAGTCGGTGCGCAGGGCGTCGAGGTCGTCGGCGTCCTCGCAGCGGCAGCAGAAGCCGAAGAGGCGGCCCCGGATCACGTCGGCGAAGTCGTGGGAGATGCGGATCGCGCCGGTCCGGGCTCAGCCGCGCCAGTCGCTCGGCGATCCCGAGACGGCGCTCCGCCAGAGACAGCACCACGCCGCCGTCCGAGGTGAGGCGCCCTTCATCGAAGGCAGCCGTGACGTTCGTCCGCCCCACGGCTGGAAAGCCGAAGGCGTGGATCGTATCCGGGACCATGGCGGGCGTGGCAGGGCGTGAGGTGGACCGGGGTTGGCGTCAGCACCCGGATCCTACGCTGCCTCGACGTTGTCAGCCACGCTCGCCCCCGCGCTCAGACCGTGCCGGTGAAGAAGACGGGATAGTTCGCGGCGCCCGCTTCCCGCCTCCCGAGGTGAAGCGTGTCGTGAAAGCGCGCGTCACCGCCGAACTCGCCACCACCCTCGCCAGCCGTTACGAGCGGATCCCGCCGCTCGCGGATGTGCCCTATTCGCTCGCGTCGCCTGAGTTGACGTGCTGGTTATCGATTCCACTTCGCCTGTGCGAGGCGTGGAGTGCAGCCGATGACGGCAGGGTCGCGGCCAACAAGACGTACGTGGTGCGCTTGAGCGAGGACGAGCGCACGGCTCGATGCGATGATCCGCACGGGCAAGCGTGCGGCGCAGAGGCTGATGAAGGCGCGCATCCTGCTCGCGGCCGACGTCGAGGGTCCGGGGCTGAGCGACGGCCGCATCGCCGACACGCCCGGCACAAGCCGCTCCAGCGTCGAGCGCACGCGTCGGCGCCTTGTCGAGGAAGGCCTGGACGCGGCGCTCACCCGCAAGCCGCAGGAGCGCCCGTCGCGCGGGCCGATCTTTGACGGCGCGGCGGAAGCCAAGCTGATCGCGCTGGCCTGCTCGCCGCCGCCGAAGGGGCGCGCGCGGTGGACGCTGCGGCTCCTGGAGGAGAAGGTCGTCGCGCTGGAGATCGTCGCGCGGGCCAGCGACAACACGATCGGCCGCACGCTCAAAAGAACGCCCTCAAGCCGCATCGCCGCCGGCCATGGGTTTCGGTAAGACGTGGGGTGATCCCGCCGGACGCCAACGCCGGTTTCGTTGCCGCGATGGAGGACGTGCCCGAAGTGTATCAGCGTCCGCACGATCCCAGCCGACCGCTGGTGTGCCCTCGGGTGCGCCTGGACGAAACGTCCAAGCAGTTGATCCGCGAAACCCGCACGCCGGTCGCGCCGGGCCGGCCGGCGCGCCACGAGTACGAGCGCAACGGCACGGCCAACCTGTTCATGCTGCTGGCGCCGCTCCAAGGCTGGCGGCACGTCGAGGTTTCGCACCGGCGCGCCGCCGGGACTATGCGCAGGTGCTGAAGGATCTCGCCGACGTGCACTTCCCCAAGGCCGACAGGATCGTCCTGGGGCAGAACAAGCTGAGCACCCACATGCCGGCCTCGCCCTACGCGACGTTTCAGGCGCCGGAGGCACGCCGGCTCGCCGCCCGGTTCGAATGGCACCACACGCCCAGGCACGGCAGCTGGCTGAACATGGCGGACTGCCCGTGCTGGCCGGCCAGTGCCTGGCTCGCCGGATCGCGGACAGGGCCACGCTGATCAACGAGGCCGCCGCCTGGAACGTCGACCGCCACGCCCGCCACGCCAAAACGAACTGGCGCTTCACGACCGACAACGCCCGCGTCAAGCTTGAACGCCTCTATCCTCATTTCGAGTGACGCGGCCGACTAGGGCTTATCCCGATTTGGATTGCCCCAGGTGGGTGGATGATACAGCGATCATCACCCTTGCCGGATCGGACGCGCTGGACGGCTGGCGCGTGCCGGACTGGCTCTGGGACCAGATGGCGCCGCTTCTGCCACCTCCTCCCCCGCATCCGCTGGGCTGCCATCGCCCGCGCACGCCGGGCGGCGATGGACGCGACCTTCCTCGTGCTGCGCACGGGATGCCAGTGGAACGCCCTGAACGGCACCGGGATCTGCTCGTCGTCAGCAGCCCACCGCCGCTTTCAGGAATGGACGGAGGCGGACGTCTTGCGGCCTTCTGGTCGGGCGGCCTTCTCGCCTGCGATGGGCTGATGGGCATCGACTGGAGCTGGCTGTCGCTGGATGGCGCGATGGTGAAAGCGCCGCTGGGCGGGGAAAACACCGGTCCCGATCCGACCGTTTCGCCGCAATGCGGAGCATTGTCGGCGGGGCAAGCGGGGGGTTCAAGCGCTCGGTGCTGACCGACGCGCGGGGCGTGCCGGTGGGCGTGGTCATCGCGGGCGCCAACCGCAACGACCACTTGGCTGATGGCCGACACGCTGAACAGCCTGCCCGTTGCGCGACCCGAGCCGACGCAAGGCTGCCCGCAGCACCTGTGCCTGGACAAGGGCTACGACGCGCCGCGCAGCCTGGCCGAGGAGCGCGGCTTCACCTTGCATCTGCGCACGCGCGGCGAGGAGATCGAGGCCAAGCGCCACGCCCAAACGCACATCGGGGCCAAGGCGCGGCGCTGGGTCGTTGAGGCCGCCCACGCCTGGACCAACCGATTCCGCGACCTGCTGAACCGGTGGGCCAAGAAGCCAGCCAACAACCTTGCCCTGACCCACTTTGCCTTCGGCATCATGGCTTGGCGACGATGCCTACCGGGATAGGTGCTTAGCGACCTTCTCACCTGTCCCACAATCCCCGTAGATTTTCGACCCCTACCGTCCTCTCATGCAGACTGTCTTTCAGGCGTCGCTCCAATCATCCGTTTTTGGGACGGCTGGGCGGACCAGGGCCTGAATAATGCAGCCAGCGATCGCCTGAACAGGCCGGGCAGAGTTCCGGTGGGCCGGAACTCTGGTGCAATCACGACTCAGGTGATGGTGGGATCAATCGCTCACCCCGGACATTGCTGCACCTCCTGCAATACTGGCGGCAAGACCGTCCAGCGCTATCTTCTGACCGAAGCGATCGAAGCGTTCTTCGAGCAATCGTCGTTGAAGGCTTCGACCCTGGAGACCTACCGTTTCATCTCCCGCGCCGTGCTGCGCCTGCTCGGCCACCTTCACCTGGACGAGATCGATCGCAATACGCTGCGCGAGTTCGTGGTAATCAGGAAGCGGACCGGGGTCACCGATGCGACGATCCGGCGCCACCTGTCGTTCCTGGGATCGGTCTTTACGGCCGCGATCCGCCGGGGCTGCATGGACACAAGTTGTGATCCGGCGTGCAACTTCAACCCCGAAGTGAGGGGGACCGGCGTCCAACTTTGGGTCTGACGCGATCTCGATGATGCTCAAATCTGTTCAGGCGGCACCG
>CAXTMA010000346.1:0-4261 GCA_964245015.1 uncultured Beijerinckiaceae bacterium
GCGAGCCAGCGCCGCCGGACGTCGAAGGGCGCCGCGAGCAGGCGCGGGTAGTCGCCCTGCGCGCCGATGCTGACGATGACGTGCGGGTCGATCTCGACGAGGACGCGTTCGAGATCGCGGTCGTCGGCAAAGCAACGGCAATCGAGTTCGGTCGCCTCGAAGGGCGGGGCCTGCGGCGCCGAACGCAGGGTGATGTCCGTGGCGCCAAAGATGCAAACGACTGGGTGACGGGGCGCCATCGCTTCATCGCCAGAAAGCGCGACGAATGCACGAGCGAGCCGCATCGCGCAAGATTCGGCGAGGGAGACGGCGAGATGAAGGCGCACGGCACGATCGGCCCGGCATCGGCTGTCTGCCGCGCCATGGCGGCGACGCAGCGGATGTTTTCGCCCGGTTGGCAGCGAAGCCGAGATCGCTGTTGAGGCCGCGGCGGAGCTCGTCGCCGTCGAGCACAGCGATGGGCGCGCCGACCCGCACCAGGGCTGACCCGATCCAGAGCTTGAGACGAAGGGCCACCGGGTCGTCGCCAGCCTCGACGGCATAAGGGCGTCTCGCGCGGGGTGGGCCAAGCAGGTCCGCTGGTGCTCGGCATGGCCCTGCTAGGCCGTGTGTGAACTGGCGCGAGGTCGTGACCCCGCGAATAAGTACCACCTCTCGTAAGACCAGCGGCCGTGCTTTGTGACTCGTGCTGCTTTCGATGTGCGGGCTGAGGTGATTCCATGGATGCCGGGAGGACGGCGTGATGGTGGCAGCGGTGCGCCTGCTGACGGATTTCTCGGCAGCCGCGCTGCGACGGCTCGCGGCATCGAGCAAGCATGCCAACCAGAGCCGTCGCTTGCTGTTGCTCGCCGCCGTATTGGACGGTATGAGCCGAGCTGATGCGGCGCGCATCGGCGGCATGGACCGACAAACCCTGCACGACTAGGTGCATCGCTTCAACACGCACGGTCTCGACGGGCTGAAGGACAGCTGGTCCAACCTATGGAGGATCATGGGGCAACCCGGCGCGCCTTTCCGCCGACCAGCAGGCCGAGCTCGCCCGCCTGGTCGAGACCGGGCCGGGTGGTGGATGGCGTGGTGCGCTGGCGCCGTGTCGATCTCCAGCGCGTGATCCGCGAGCGCTTCGGCGTCAGCTATCACGAGCGCACGGTGGGCAAGGTGCCCAAGGCGCTCGGCTTCGCCCACCTCAGCCCGCGGCCGCGCCACCCCGATCAGGACCCGCACACGATCGAGGTGTTCCGGCAAACTGGCGCGCAGCGCTGAGGGCGCAAACCGCCCACATCGCCCGAAGCAAGCCCATCGAGATCTGGTTCCAGATGCTATGAAGCGGACCGCCAGCGACACTGGGAGCGTCCGTCATACTCGGGAGCTTCCATGTCACTGGACAACGCACTGCTTGTCGCCGTCGAGCTGAGCCTGTCGTCCTGGCTTGTCGCGGTGCGCATGCCCGGCGCAGACAAGGCGCGGATCCATAGGATTGAAGGCGGCGATGCGGCCGCGCTGCTGGCGCTGATCACCGACCTGAGGGGACGCGCGTCGGGGAGATCGGGGCGACCTGCCACCGTGGCAAGCTGTTTCGAGGCTGGCCGGGACGGCTTCTGGTTGCAGCGCCCGCTCGCGGCCCGCGACATCTCGACCTACGTCCTTGAGGCGTCAAGCATCCTGGTGGACCGCCGGGGTCGCCGGGTGAAGACGGACCGGGTCGATGCCGAGGCCATGTTGCGTGTCCTCGCCGCCTGGCTGACCGGCGATCACCAGATCTGCAGCATGGTGCGCGTGCCCACCGTCGAGGAGGAAGATGCCAAGCGACCGCATCGCGAGCGGGAGCGGCTCGTTCAGGACAGGTTGCGCATCGAGAACAGGATCGAGGCACTCCTCTTCACGCAAGGCGTCCGGAAGCGGCCGTCGCTGCGCTCGTGGGACCGCGACATGGCCGCGTTGCGTACCGGGGACGGCCGGGTGCTGCCGCCGTTCCTGCGAAGCGAGCTCAACCGGCTGCGACGCCGGCTCGTCCTGGTTCTCGAGCTGATCCGCGAACTGGAGGCCGAGCGCACCCGATCGGCCGAAGAGAACAGGGATGACGCGAAGATGCGGAAGGTGTCTGCGCTGCAGCACATTCGAGGTGTTGGCCCGAACTTCGCCGGCGTGCTGGTCCATGAAGTGCTGTACCGCAGCTTCACCAGTCGCCAGCAGCTGGCCAGCTACGTCGGCATCGCGCCGATGCCCCACCAGAGCGGCACCATGGATCGCGACCGGAGCATCAGCCGGGCCGGCAACCAGAGGGCGCGTACGACCTTGATCCAAATGGCTTGGCTGTGGCTGCGCTATCAGCCCGACAGCGCGCTCGCCGTCTGGTTCCGCACGCGCGTTGGCACCCTGCAGGGCCGTTCGCGCCGGATCGCCATTGTGGCGATGGCGAGGAAGCTGCTGATCACGCTCTGGCGCTTCGTCGAGACCGGCCTTGTCCCCGATGAGGTCATCGTGGGCAGCGCGACAGAAGCTCAAGCCTGACATCCACGGGATTGCCGAGACCGTCGCTGGCCTCGGCGGTGCGGGAAAGAGCGACCGTTTTCGTTTTGGGCGACGGTGATCCGCCGCGTTTCAGGTTGGTCGCACTTTGCCGGGGCAACGCCTCGTGCATGAGGCATCTTGGTGCGAGGTCGTGCTGCCTCGACCGCATGTAAGGTGACGCAGCTGCTGCTGCACAGTGAACCCCGCCCCGGACCTGCACCCAACACCCTCGTCGATCAGCAGAAGGATCCATGTCGAAGGACGGTTGACAGCTGAACCCTCATGTAAGGACGAGATGCGCATCGGCCAGAAGAACGGCCTCGTCCGGCAGTGGGCGCGCAAGGGCTCGCGGCCCCGCCAGCCCGCCGACCAGCGCTATGAGAACGCCTACCTGTTCGGCGCCGTATGCCCGGCGCGCGGCGTTGGCGCAGGGCTGGCGATGCCGTACGCCGACACGCAAGCCATGCAGCTCCACCTCGACGAGATCAGCCGCACGGTGCGGCGGCGGGCGCATGCCGTGCTGCTGCTCGGCCGAGCGGGATGGCACACCACCGGCGACCTCGTGGTGCCAAAGAACGTCAGCCTGGCCTTTCTGCCGCCGCGGGCGCCCGAGCTGAACCCGTCGGAGAACATCTGGCAGTACTTGCGGGCGAACTGGCTGTCAAACCGCGTCTTCGACAGCTACGAAGCGATCATCGACGCCGCTTGTGACGCCTGGAACAGACTCACCAGGCAGCCTAACACCATCACATCCATCGCCAAACGCGAGTGGGCTCACATAGGTCAAAGATGACGGCCGTTGGTATAAGTTACAAGCAGGTTGAGGGCTGAAGATGTGTATCGACTTCGAGTGCGACATCGATACATGTCTATGGGTCGCCGGCATCAACTATCGATTGCTTCGCCGAACCTACTTGCTGGAGATAACATGGATCGGCGGACAATCAATCTCGACGACATCGAACATCGTCATCGCTGGAGGGGCCTTCGATCGCTGACGCTGCCATATCGCCGCTGGTGTCTTTTGCCAACGTCGGATGTGGTCCAAATTCCTATGCTCTACCATGTACACCAGCGCGTTGGCTGCGACCTCTTGAGCCCTCGTCACAAGATCAGGAAGCCTCACCTTTGCACTTGCCAACAAAGAGAAAATCGAAGCTGAAGGCCTCTCGTCATCATCATCGCAGGTGATATCTGGATCCATCACGTTCCAACCGATCCTGCTGGTGCTGAATTCACCCTGCCGTCCGACGATCTCTTCAAAACGCACCAATCCAGGATGATCGATGTTTCCTGGAGGATCGTGGTCCGCCATGGTCGAGATCCGAACAAAAAGCGCTTTGACTTCGACATTCGCACCAAGATCGAAGCTGCCGGGCGGGCAATCAATGCAGACGAACTTCCTTTCCGAGAAGAGCTCTTTAATAAATGGCACATCGCGGCCCGTCGGAACCTCGGCTGTCAAGAGTCGGCCGAAGGCCGGCGTGATGCGCGTCACGAGGCAATGAGGTGTGCCGGAGGGCACATAGAATGGAAGGAGATCGGCAATGAAGCGCGTGCTTCTCTCGACGCTTGCGCTCTCATAGCCACTGCTCGGGCGCTTGAGGAACCTGAGACAGAGCGTCTCGAATACTACGTTGACCGAAGGGACGTCTGCCGTCGGATAATCCAGAAGAGTCCCAGTGTACATCCAGTCTGAAAAATCGTCCAGCCACGTAAGCATCTCTCCCTCCCGATATATTGTTTTCTT
>CAXTMA010000347.1:0-4261 GCA_964245015.1 uncultured Beijerinckiaceae bacterium
CCGTTCACCCTTGCCGCCGCCGACGGATCGCGCATTTCCGCGACCTTCTGGCCGGGTCGCCGCGCCGACAGCTAAGCGATCCTGCTGGTGCCGGGGCTGGGCATGATGCACCGCCGGCTCGCTCCCAATGCCGCCTGGTTCGGCAGGCGGGGCTATGCCGTGCTCGCCATCGACGTCAGGGGACACGGCCGCTCCAGCCCGGCCCCGCACGGCTTCGGCTGGACGGAGTCGGCCGACGTCCACGCCGCCTTCGCTTGGCTGAAGGCGCGCCAACACGGGGCCGCCGTGGCGGTGATCGGCATTTCGATGGGTGGGGCGGCAGCACTGGTCGGGCCGGACGGGCCGGTGGGAGCCGACGCCTTCGTGCTCCAGGCCGTGTTCGCCGACATCCGCAGGGCTGTGCGCTGCCGCATCGCCCTGGTGCTGGGCCGGCCGCTGGCCTGGATCCTCGAACCGCTGCTGTCCTATCAGTCCTGGCCCCGCCTCGGCGTGTCGCCGGCGCGGATTGCACCGCTCACCGCCGTCGCCGAGCTGCGACGGCCCGTGCTGGTGATCGGCGGCGCGCGCGACGCGTTCGTGCCGCCGGCCGAGGCGCGGCTTTTCCACGAGGCGGCGCGCGACGGGCGTGGCCTGTGGCTCGCCCCCCGGCTCGGACACGTCGCCGTCTGCGATGCGGAGGACGAAACCTACCTCGGCGTGGTGCTGGCCTTCCTCAAGGATACGGTCGGCACCGCCTGAACGCGGTCCCGACCCGAAGACCTACTCCCTCGGAGCTACGGCACCCATCGGACGCGGTGCGCCGCCCCCCGGACCGCCTCGTCCCGGCGCACCGGGGCGCGGCTTGGGCGCGGGGAGCAGGCCTTCGCGCTGCGCCTGCTTGCGCGCCAGCTTGCGGGCCCGGCGGATCGCCTCGGCCTTCAAGCGCGTCTTCTCCTCGGACGGCTTTTCGTAGGCCCTACGCCGCTTCATCTCGCGGAACATGCCCTCGCGCTGCATTTTCTTCTTCAAGACCTTGAGGGCTTGATCAACGTTGTTGTCGCGAACCAGAACCTGCAAAGTGAACGCCTCCATCCTATTAAGATCATGAATACGGGGCCGCACACGAAGGCGTACGGCCTTCGATGCGATCGCTGCAGCGGATCAGCCCCTCGCGACGATCCGATAAACGATGCGCGGAAGCTGATACCCGTGAAGCGCGACCAGCCTGGCTGTCATGCCTAACCGGTTGTCGTGCCCGACTGTCGCGACGATCTGCAACAAGTCGGGATCGTGTTGTGTTGCCGAAACGCGAAAAAAGGGCCAGGCGGAACCTGACCCTTCGATCGAACGAGATGCCCGCCCCAGTACATCCGTGGCAGCGGGTCTCCCGGGGTGACCCTAGGCCGCCTTGAGCTGATCGGCCGATGACCGGCCGCTGCGACGATCCTGAACGATTTCGTAGCTGAGGGTCTGACCCTCCTGCAGGTCGCGAAGACCAGCCCGCTCGACGGCGCTGATGTGAACGAACACATCCGTTCCGCCATCCTGCGGCTCGATGAAACCGAAGCCCTTCTGGGCGTTGAACCACTTAACCTTGCCCGTCGCCATGACGAACCCTCACTTATAGCAATGCGCCCGAGCGCCCGTTACGACGCAACGGGTAGAAGCCGAACTTCGAAATGGAGGAAACGTCTTCAGCATGCACGCAACGTGTCGCGCGCGGGGCCAAACCATCCGGCCTAGATCGATTGAAATGATATGGACGCGAAGCGTGGCGAATGCAAGGCCTGCGGGTTATGTTGCCGGCGGGCCGGTTGTTCAACCGGCGCGAAGGGACGGCCATGGTGCAAGGGGACGGGTATGAGGGCGATGAGGCCCGAACCGACTGGAAACGCGACGGGGTGCGCGTCATCCCGGCCGGCTCGCTCGATTCCCACACGGCGCAAACGCCGGGCATGGACCGTCGCGCGGCGATCAATTTCGCCAGGGTCGGCGCGCAGAAGATCTGGGCCGGCACGGTGACCATCCACCCCGACGCCAAGACCGGCGCCCACCACCACGGCCACCTCGAAAGCATCATCTACGTGCTCAAGGGCCGCGCCCGGATGCGCTGGGGCGATCGCCTGCAGTTCGTCGCCGAAGCCGGACCCGGCGACTTCATCTACGTGCCGCCCTACGTCCCCCACCAGGAGATCAACGCCAGCCGCGACGACGTGTTGGAATGCGTGCTGGTCCGCTCCGACGGCGAGGCGGTGGCGGTGAACCTCGACATCGAGCCGGCGGAGAAGCCGGAGGCGGTGGCGTGGATCGACCCCACTCATCCGGGTTAGGGGGCCGAGCGAGCATGTGAACCGACATGGACGAGGACTTCCCCCCGCCGCCCTTCACCGGCTTCCCGGCGGAGGGCTTCGAGTTCCTTCGCGCCCTCGCCGGCTTCAGCGAGGGCGCCGCGATGAGGCCCTACGTCGCCGCCAACAAGCCGGTCTACGAGCGCGCCCTGCGCCTGCCGCTGGCCGCGCTCGTTGCCAGCCTGTCCGATCGCCTCGCCGGCACAACGGCGCCGTTGCGTGGCGGCCCCTCGCGCTCGCTGTTCCGGCTCAACCGCGACGTCCGCTTTTCCCGCGACAAGCGGCCCTATAAGACGCACGCCGGCGCGATGCTGACGCGCGGGGGCAACAAGGGCGACCCCGGACTGCTCTACATCCACGTCGATCCGGCCGGCTCTTTCGCCGCCGCCGGCTTTTATCGTCCCGAGCCCGACGTGCTGCACCGGCTGCGCCTCGGTCTGGCCGGACACGAGGCGGGTTGGGAGGGCACGCTCGCGGCCCTCTCCGACTCCGGCCTGCACCTTGGCGGGGAAGAGGCCCTGACCCGCCTGCCGAAGGGCTTCGCCCCCGCTTCGCCGGTCACCGAAGCCGGGCTGAAGCTGAAGTCGTGGCACGTCCGGCGCGACCTGCCGGCCGAGCTGATGGCCGGGCCGGGTCTCGTCGACGATCTCGCCGGCTTCGCCGTCGCCGCGGCGCCGCTGCTGCGCTTCGGCTGGTCGGCGCTGGACCGCCACCCCGCCGCGAGGCGATGACGGCGCCAACCCATCCCATCCGTCGTCGGCCGCTTCAGGATCGATCCGGCAGGCTGCCGCCGTGGCGGGAATCGGCGCGCGCCGCGGCCATGGGCGACGGGGTTCGGCCGGCGTGGTGCGCCGGTGCTTCGCGTTGCGGAACGGCGGAGCGGGGGATGATCGTGCCGCGATCGGTGCGGATCGTCACCGTGCGCTGCGTCACGACCCCGCTCCGCAGCGTCGAGCGGATCGTGATGTCGAGGCTTTCGAGGCCGGCCGGCACCTTGCCGAACAGCAGGCCGTTGCCGTCCTCGTGCAGCCAGGAGGGCAGTGGCCGGCCGTCGGCGAGCGTCACGTCGAAATAAGCGGCCGGCTCGGCCGGGCCGCCAGGGGCTCGATTATTGATGGCGACGGTGAGGACGCGATCGCGGATGATCGTCTCGATGTTGATGGCCGTGCCGTCGCCGGCGAACGCCGAGGCGCCGAGGAAGCCGAGCGGCGTCGACAATTCCTCGACCGTGCGGCCGAGGCCCGACACCGTTCGCTCGTATCGGTCGCCCTGCTCGTCGGCCTCGGCACCGGCGCGGACGATGCCCACCTCCGGCTGCGTCAGCTTCTGCAGGCCGTTCAGCGGGGCGATGCCGTTGACGGTGGAGACCACGATGCCGTCGACCGAGATCACCTGCGAGCGCTCCTGCGCGCCCGAGGTCTGGTCGATCACGTCGAGCACGGGCGTCGCCGCCTCGACGCTCAGGCCGGTGCGGCCGGCCTGGCCCGCCGCCGCGCCGGCCGACAGCGCCAGAACCGCCGGCTCGACGACCACCGACGCGAAGTCCGCCGGCGAGGGCAGGAGTCCGAACGGGAAAACCGACATCGGCAGCACGGATGAGGGCGCGACATCGACCGTGTAAAGGAAGCTTTCGGCGAAGCTCCGCCCGCTGCCGTCGGTGGCGACGATCAGCACGCGGTAAACGGCCGGCCTGGCCAGCGCGGGATCGATGGTGCCGCTCACGCGCCCCGCAGTTGAGTTGAGGACGAGGCCGGGCGGAAGCCCCGTCGCCGCATAGGTCAGACGATCGCCGTTGGCGTCGCCGAAGGCCGCCGCCACATCGAGCGGGGCGATCGTGGTGCCGGCCGAGGCGCGCTGGTCCGGCGTTTGGGCGAGCAGCACCGCCGGCGCGTCGTTGAACGCGTCAAGGGTGAAGCTCCGGCTGGCGCTGCCGC
>CAXTMA010000348.1:0-4238 GCA_964245015.1 uncultured Beijerinckiaceae bacterium
GGTCGCGCACCGCCCGGCGCATCAGCCGCAGCGCCGCCTCCGCCCGGCTGCGGCCGGGGAAGGGCAGCCAGCGCGGCGCGTCCAGGATGGCGAGGGCGAACATCCAGGAGGTGGCGCCGAGAAAATCGCTCACCGCGCCCTCGATGACGTCGGCGTCGAATTCGCCCGAGCCCGACAGCATGGTGTCGAGGATGATGGCGAAGGTCGTGTGCATCATCGCGTGGCCGACGTCGACCACCGCCGAACCGGCAGCCGAGTTCCTGGCGGCCTGCGCCAGCCACAGGTCGCGGGTCACGGTGGCGGCGGCGATCATCGGCGCCGTGAGCGAGGCCAGCCTGTCGGGCTGGAAGGCCGGGGCCAGCGCCTGACGCTGCCAGCGCCAGCCGGCACCATCGGCCGTGAGCAGGCCGTTGCCCAGCGCCTGGCCGAGCACGCGTTTCATTTCGCGGCTCTTGGCGAGGTGGCCGGCGTGGCGGACCAGCACCTCGTGGATCAGGGCGGGATCGCTGATGTAGGCGCGCAGCCGGCCGGCATTGTGGGTCAGCACCATGCGCTGATGGAAGCTGGCCGCCGGCACGACAAGCAGGGGGTTGCGCACGACCTTCGCCAGCACGCCGGCCGTGGAGCGTCGCAGGGTGACGACTCCCGGCTCCAATGAAACACCCTCGGCGCCAATCTGCATCGTCATGCCAAGCCCATTCCCCGTCTTGGCGGCTTTTCGCCTGAAGCAGCCCTGTCAGCCCGCTCACGCCACCGTGGCCCGGCCACGGGCGTCCGTAAACCCGCTTCGCGCCCCCGCCTCAATACACCCGCCGCTCCGGGCAAAGGGTGAAGCAGGGGGCAACGCCCGACAAGCGGCGGCGCCCGCAGCACAGCTTGCGCGCGCGGCTGCCGGCGGCCGCGTCCTGGACCGGCGGCGCGAGATTGCGGAAGGCGCCGCGGCCGTCGAGCTGGCTCGCCGCCTCGCGGCGCACGGCGGGGATCGCCGTGCCGGCCACCGCCTCGACCACGTAGTCGAGGATTGTGGCGGCGTTGCTCCACAGCAGGCGCGGCGACAGGCCGCTCCGCGGCGCGAACAGCGCCACCAGCGGCACGAGATGGCCGTGGACGAGCGTGTCGAAGCGGCGGCCGCGATCGGCCTCGCCGGCCGCACGGCCCTCGTCACGCAGGCGGATCTCGCCGGGCGCTCCCTCCGCATCGAGGCGGAGGCGGACGTCGGCGAGGGCGACCGGCAGCACGCGATCGTGGATGAGCAGAGCGGCGACGGTCGGGACGACGAGCGCATTGAGGTAGTACATCGACCACAGCGACGCGACGGCCCGCGCGTCGGGTTGCCAGAAGCGTCCGGCGAACAGCGCCAGCGCGCGGTCGACCGCCGGTCCGTCGAGGGCGGCCAAGCCATCCTCGTCGCCCGACGCGGTCAGCGTCCGGCAGAGCGGCGCCAGCCCCGGCGTGGATGCGACGAAGGCGGCGCTCACGCGGCGACCCCCGTGCGGCTTGGCCGCCCCGCCGACGCCGCGCCGGGGCTAATCCGGGCGGCGCCGCTCGTCGGACGGGGCGTAGAACCGGACGATCGCGTCGGCGCCGAGGTTTTGGCCGGCGGCGTCCCTGACGAGGTTGGCAATGTCGCAGTGTCCGGCCGCGCGCATCGTCTCGATTTCATCGCTGATCATGCCGACGACGGTCGCGGCCGAAGAGGTTTCGGGCGGCAGGCCGAGGGTCGACCGCAGCCGCTTCCGCGCGGCCATCGCCTGCTCAAGGGTTGAGAATACATCGCTCATCGTCGAGGCTGGGGCGGGCGCGACCTATATGTCTGTCCGTCGCCCTTCGCAAACCGGGCGCTTGCCGACGGGCGGCGTGGCGAGGGTGATCCGCATCGCGGTGGGAATCATGCCGCACGCAACGAGACAGGTTTTCGTCCGGTCGGCCGGCGCCCTCATCGGGCTCGCCGGCGCCACGGCTGGCGCGACGCCGGTCAGCCTGCGGGTCGGCGATGTCGGGCGGACGCTGCTGGCCTGCTGGGCGCCGCCGGCCGCCGGCGGCGCCGTCACGCTCGCCCTCAGCTTCCGTCGCGACGGAACGGTGATCGGCGTGCCGCGCATCACGTCGTTGCAGCCGGGCCAAACCTCAAAAGCGGACCGAGCCGCCGGAAACGACCGGGCGGAGCTGGCCGCGTCCATCGCCGCCGCCGTGCGCCAGTGCACGCCGGTCAGGCTGTCGCCGGCCCTGCAGCAGGTGCTTCCCGGCCAGATCCTGCGCATCCGCTTCACCGCCGCGCCGGACGGGACGAGCAAGGGGGTGAGCACGATCTGGAGCGGCACCTGAGCCCGCGCTGAGAGAACGAAGCCGCAACGGCGTCGCGGCGGCGATTCGACCCCGATTCGTCCGCGCTCCGGTCTCTGCGTCCCGCTCCGGGACACGGCTGCGCACGCCGGCGGTAAGATCTTGGCAAGCACATGCTTGTCGGCGCGCGATCGTCGCCGGCCGGTGAGGGAACGGTTTCGTTCGCTCGCGCATCGTGGTGTGACAGGGCCGCGCGCCGAGCCGGCTCGGTTCGACGCCGCCAACTGCCGCCCATCGCCAGGGAGTTGCCGCTTTCGTGGACGCGCTCGCCCTCAGGGGACTCAGCAAGAGCTTCGGCCGCCCGGCGGTGTGCGGGCTCGACCTTTCCCTGCGCGCCGGCGAGTTCTACGCCCTGCTCGGGCCCAATGGCGCGGGCAAGACGACGACGCTGCGGATCACCGCCGGGCTGCTGCCGCCCGACGCCGGCACCGTGTCGATCTTCGGCCTCGACGCCTTGCGCGCGCCCGTCGCCGCCAAGGCGATCACCGCCTGGGTGCCCGACGAGCCGATGATCTACGACCGGCTGACCCCGCTCGAATACCTCGCCTTCGTCGCCGGGCTCTGGCAGGTTCCGGCGGACGCGGCGCGGCGCGAAGCGCAGGCGCTGCTCGACCGGCTCGACCTCGCCCCCCATGCGCGCGAACGCTGCGGCGGCTTCTCGAAGGGCATGCGGCAGAAGGTGGCGCTGGCCGGGGCGCTGATCCACGATCCCCGCCTCATCATCCTGGACGAGCCGCTGACCGGCCTCGATGCCGGCGCGTCCCGGCAGGTCAAGGATTTGCTCGCCGAGCGGGTGCGCGGCGGCTCGACCGTGCTGATGACCACCCACATCCTGGAGGTGGCCGAGCGCATGGCGCAGCGCATCGGCATCATCGCCCGCGGCCGCCTCGTCGCCGAGGGCACGCTGGACGAGCTTCGCGCCGGCCACGCTCAGCAGGACCGGCAGCAGGGCCAGCTTGCCGCCAACCTGGAGGAGATCTTCCTGCGGGTTGTGGCGGATCAGGCGGCTTGAAGGCGATGCGCGCGGCGGCGTCCATCCATCCCGTGAACCCGTCCATGCGGCAGCTCCCTCCACCATGCCGCGCTCCTTCCCTCGGGCGCCGCACGGGGGAGGATGCGTCACGGCGTGGCGGCGGCGAACCGCCCGGACGCCTTGCGCACTCCACATGCCGCCATCGGCTCGCGACATGAGTGCGGCACGGCTCGCCTGGTTCGCCCGCCACGAGGCGCGACTCGCCTGGCGCGACGCCTTCGCCATGCTGGGCGGGCATCGCCTGCGCATGCCGCTCGCCGTGCTCGCCTTCGAGGTCATCGCCCACGCCGTCGCTTTCGAGGCGATCGAGCCGATCGCCGGCGCGCTGGGGCATCCCGACAAGGCGATGCTGCTCACGCTGACCGGGTCGCTGGCCCTGGCGGAAGCGCTGTTCCTGTCGCAGGCGATGGAAACGGCGACGCGCGCCTTCTACGCCCGCGCCGACCTCGATCTTCTCCTCTCCTCGCCGGTCTCGGTCAGGGTGGTCTTCGCCGTACGCATCGGCGCCATCGCCGCGGCGGCGACGGCGACGGCGGTGCTGATCGCCGCGCCGGCCATCGACGCACTGGTGCTGTTGGGCGGCGCGCGCCTGCTTCTCGCCTTCGGCGTCCCCGTCGCAATGGGAACAACGGCCGCCGCCCTGGCCGTGTGGATGACGGCGGCCTTGTTCCGTCTCGTCGGCCCCCGGCGAACCCGTCTGGTCGCGCAGATCGCCGCCGCCGTGGTCGGCGCCGGCTGCGTGGTCGGCGTGCAGGCCTTCGCCATCGCCGAAGGCGGCTCGCGCTTCGCGCTGTTTTCCCGTCCGTCCCTGGTTGCCGCCGCGCCTGACCTCGACAGCCCGTTTTGGTGGCCGGCGCCGACC
>CAXTMA010000349.1:0-4198 GCA_964245015.1 uncultured Beijerinckiaceae bacterium
CGCTGGCGATGAACGGCGGCGCCTACGGCGGCGCCATCGCGGACGTTCTGGTCTCGGCCCGCGGCGTGGCCCGCGACGGCAGCGCACGCGACTACGGGCGCGACGAGATGGGCTTCACCTACCGGCACTGCGGCGTGCGGGATGTGATCTTCACGTCGGCCGAGTTCCGCGGCCGCCCCGGCGAGGCGGACGCGATCCGCGCGGAGATGGCGGCGATCACCGCCTCGCGCGCGGCCACCCAGCCGGTCAACACCCGCACCGGCGGCTCGACCTTCAAGAACCCGCCGGGCCGGTCCGCCTGGAAGCTGGTCGACGAGGCCGGGTGCCGCGGCCTGGCCCTCGGCGATGCTGAGGTTTCGGAGCTGCACGCCAACTTCCTGGTCAACCGCGGCGCGGCCAGCGCGGCCGACATCGAGGGGCTGGGCGAGCTGGTGCGGGCCCGCGTCCGCGCGCGCAGCGGCGTGGACCTGGACTGGGAGATCGCCCGGATCGGGCGGCGGGGATGAGCGCGGCTGCGAGCGCCCGATCACAGGCAGCCCTCCACTCTTGAACACCCGGAGAGCCCGATGGCGATGAGAAAGCATGTGGCCGTGCTCTACGGCGGCCTGTCGGCCGAGCGCGAAGTGTCGCTGCGCTCGGGCGAGGCCTGCGCCAGGGCGCTGGAAGCGCAGAACTACCGGGTCACCCGCATCGACGTCGACCGGACCCTCGGCGCGAGGCTTGCCGAACTGCGTCCCGATGTCGCCTTCAACGCCCTCCACGGCCGCTTCGGCGAGGACGGCATCGTGCAAGGCATCCTGGAGATGCTGGGCATTCCCTACACCCATTCCGGCGTGCTCGCCTCGGCGCTGGCGATGCAGAAGGATCGGGCCAAGGACGTGCTCAAGGCGGCCGGCATCCCCGTCGCCGCCGGGCTCACCCTGCACCGGCGCGACATCGGCACGGCGCATCCGATGCCGCCGCCCTACGTGGTCAAGCCGCTCAACGAGGGCTCCTCGGTCGGCGTTCTCATCGTCAAGGCCGACCAGGAGCACCCGCCGCAGGAACTGACCCGGCCCGACTGGGACTACGGCGACTTCGTGCTGGTCGAGCGGTTCGTCGCCGGGCGCGAGCTGACCTGCGCCGTCCTCGACGGGCGGGCGCTCGACGTCATCGACATCCGCGCCGCCGATGGCGGCTGGTACGATTACGAGGCGAAATACGCCAAGGGCGGATCAATTCACGTCCTGCCGGCCGATCTTAAAGGAAATATTTACCACTTGGTCCAAGAGTTGGCTGCAAGGGCGCATCGCGCGCTCGGTTGCCGCGGCGTCAGTCGTGCGGACTTCCGCTTCGACGATCGCCCCGGAGGTACGGGCGACCTCGTCATCCTGGAGGTCAACACGCAGCCCGGCATGACCGAGACGTCGCTGGTCCCGGAGTTGGCGGCCTACGACGGCCTTTCATTCGGCGAGTTGGTGAAATGGATGGTGGAGGACGCCTCCTGCGATCGTTAGGTGCTCTGTTCCCGAGCATCGGCGGTCCCGCGCCCTTCGCCCTGGCCGGCACCGGCAACCCCTTCGCCCTGTCGGGTGTGTCGCGCAACGCCCCCCGCCTGCCGCATCGGCTGTGGCGGCGCCACCGCCGCCTGCGCTCCGTGCTGGCCCGCCTCGCCGCCTCGCGCTTCGCCACCGCCGGCCTGATCGTCGGCCTGCTGGCCGGGGCCAGCGGCTACGGCTTCGTGCGCGGCGGCCGCTACGCCGCCTTCGTCGCCGAGCAGGGCACACTTCCCGACGTCGCCGCCCGCGCCGCCGGCTTCGCGATCCATGCCGTCACGGTCACCGGCGCGCGCGGCCTGAGCGAGGCGGAAGTGCTCGGCCTCGCCGGCATCGGCCCGCGCAACTCGCTGCTGTTCCTCAACGTGGCCGACATCCGCAGCCGCCTCAAGGCGGTGCCGCTGATCAAGGAGGCCAGCGTGTCCAAGCTGTATCCCAACCGTCTCCTGATCGAGATCGAGGAGCGTCAGCCCTCCGCCCTTTGGCAAAGGAACGGCGCCGTTTCCATCGTCGCCGGCGACGGCACCCCGATCGACGACATCAAGGACCGCCGCTTCGAAAGCCTGCCGCTGGTCGTGGGCGAGGGTGCCAACGAGCACCTCGCCGATTACCTCGCCATCCTGGATGCGGTGGGCGAGCTGCGCGAACGGGTGCGCGCCGGCCTGTTCGTCGCCGGGCGGCGCTGGACGTTGAAGATGGACAACAACATCGAGGTCGAGCTGCCCGAGCGGGCGCCGGCCGAGGCGGCGTCTCGCTTCGCCGCCTTGGAGCACGACGGCCACGTCCTGGAAAAGGACGTCGTCGTGCTCGACCTGCGCGTTCCCGGCCGCATGGCGGCCCGCCTCACGGCCGAGGCGGCGGCCGCGCGCGCCGAAGCCCAGGCCAGGAAGACCAAGAAGAAGGGCGCCGCCACATGAGTCCGATGCCGCCGCGCATGCGTCCCCTGTCGGCGAGGCGATCCGCCGTGCTCTCCGTTCTCGACGTCGGCACCTCCAAGATCGTCTGCCTGATCGCCCGCCTGCAGCCGATCGAGCCTTCCGAAATGCTGCGCGGGCGCACCCACCGCTGCCGCATCCTCGGCATCGGCCACCAGCGCTCGCGCGGCATCAAGGGCGGCACGGTGGTGGACATGGAGGCGGCGGAGGGCGCGATCCGCCTCGCGGTTGACGCGGCCGAGCGCATGGCCGGCGTGCAGGTGCAGAGCGTCATCGTCAACATGACCGGCGGCCGGCTCGCGTCGCAGTTCTTCAACGCCAAGATCGCGGTCGGCGGCCATGCCGTGTCCGACGACGAGGTGCACCGCGTGCTGGAAGCCTGCCACGTCAGCGTGGCGCAAAACCGCAACGCCCTGCATTCCCTGCCCACCGGCTTCACGCTGGGCTCCACCGACCAAATCCGCGACCCGCGCGGGCTGATCGGCGACGAACTCGGCGCGGCCATGCACGTCGTGTCCACCGACGGGGTCGCCGCCCGCAACCTGATGCTCGCCGTCGAGCGCTGCCACCTCGGCGTCGAGGCGATGGTGGCGACGCCCTACGCGTCCGGTCTTTCGGCGCTCGTCGACGACGAGGCGGAGCTCGGCACCGCCCTCATCGACATCGGCGGCGGCACCACGTCGGTGGGCATCTTTTCCGGCGGCAACCTCACCCACTGCGACGCCTTCGCGGTTGGCGGGCGCCACATCACCATGGATCTGGCGCGCGGCCTCAACATCCCGCTCGCCGACGCCGAGCGCTTGAAGACGCTGCACGGATCCTGCCTGTCGTCGTCCTCCGACGAGCGCGAAACCGTCGCCATCACTCCCGTCGGCGAGGACGCCGACCATGCCACCCACCTGCCGAAGTCGCGCATGACCGGCATCATCCGGCCGCGCGTCGAGGAGGTGCTGGAGCTGGTCCGCGACCGCTTGAAGGCGGCCGGCTTCCCGGCCCACTCCGGGCGCCGCATCGTGCTCACCGGGGGGGCTAGCCAGCTCGCCGGCCTGACCGAGGCGGCCAAGCGCATCGTCACCGGCCAGGTCCGCATCGGGCGCCCGCTCGGCATCCAGGGCCTGCCGGAATCGGCCAAGGGTCCGGGCTTCTCGGCCGCCGTGGGCCTGCTCGTCTACCCCCAGGTGGCCGGCATCGAGCACTTCCGGCCGATCGGCTCGAAAGGTTCGCGCGAGCCTTCCAATGATAATTACTTCAGCCGCGTCGGACGCTGGCTGAAGGAGAGTTTCTGAAATATCGCAGGTCGGCAATTGTTGGGTAACCAACTTCCACCTGCGGCGCGAATCAGTTGAAATCAGGCGGCGCTCCGGCGCCCAGGCAAGAGGCCAGAGATGACGATCAATTTGCGGGCGCCTGAACTGCGCGAGCTGAAGCCGCGGATCATGGTGTGCGGCGTCGGCGGCGCCGGCGGCAACGCGGTCAACAACATGATCGTGTCGGGACTGGTTGGCGTCGACTTCGTGGTCGCCAACACCGACGCGCAGGCGCTCACCTCGTCCAAGGCCGAGCGGGTGATCCAGATGGGCCTGCAGGTCACCGAAGGTTTGGGCGCCGGCGCCCATCCCGACGTCGGCCGCGCCGCCGCCGAGGAAGCGCTGGAGGAGATCCGCGATCATCTGGCCGGCATCCACATGATCTTCGTCACCGCCGGCATGGGCGGCGGCACCGGCACCG
>CAXTMA010000350.1:0-4192 GCA_964245015.1 uncultured Beijerinckiaceae bacterium
GGCCCAGCCCGCCCGCGCATCGCCCAGCGGTCCCAGGATGAACAGCAGGCTGGCCGCCAGCGCCTGGTGGGCGAAGGCGAACAGCAGTTCGAGGATCACGAACACCTTGAGGTTCGCCGGATCGAGGCCGAGCGGCGGCGGATCGCGGCTCATCGCGGCCGTTGATGGGATGACGCGGGCGACGTCGCGACCGACCGGCGCGTGCGCGATGGCCGCAAACCGCTCAAAGCTCGATCTGACGGCCGATCTCGACCACGCGCTCGCTCGGCAGGCCGAGCACGTCGGTGAGGTGCGCCTGGTTGCGCTCCAGCATGGCGAAGACGCCTTCCGTTGCCGTGCCAAGCCGCCGCTTGCCCGGCTCGGCCCGCTTTATGGTCTCGTGGCCGACGTAGAAGACGACGCGGTCGAGGTCGAAGTCGCAGCCCTGCGCCTTCAGGACAGGCAGGGCGTCGTCGAGGCTGACGCGCTCCATGAAGCCGGCGTGGTAGAGAACCCGCCATACGCCGCTGCATTCCTGCTTCACTTCGAAGCGGTCGGCGCTCGCCATGCGCGGCACCAGCTCGCTGATCAGGGTGATAATCAGCACGTTTTTGTAAACGCAGCGGTTCTGCCGCACGTGCCACGCCAGCAGGGGCGGCGTCCCCTCGCGCGAACGCGAAAGGAACACGCCGGTGCCTTCCGGCCGCGCAACCCCGTCCAGCCCGGCAAAGAACGCGTCGAGCGGTTGCGCCTTGGCAAACAGCACCTTTCCCACCGCCTCCACGCCCTTGTGCCACGTCCGCATCAGCATGTAGATCGCGACCGCGATGGCGAGCGGCACCCAGCCGCCCTTGCCGATCTTGAGCAGGTTGGCCCCGAAAAAGGCGACGTCGACGACCAGCAGGCCGGCGGCCACCGCGCTCGACAGAACGGCCGACCAGCCCCAGACCTCGCGCATGGCCGTGAACAGCAGCATGGTCGTCAGCAGCATGGTGGTCGAGACCGCCATGCCGTAGGCGGCCGACAGGTTGTCGGACGAGCGGAAGGCCAGGGTCAGCGCCAGCGTCGCCGCCATCAGGATCCAGTTCACCCCGCTGACGTAGATCTGGCCGTAGCCCTCGTCCGAGGTCTGCCTGATGGCGAGACGCGGCAGCCAGCCGAGCTGGATCGCCTGCCGGGTCATGGAGAACGAGCCGGTGATGATGGCCTGGCTGGCGATGATGGTCGCCACGGTGGACAGCAGCACCATCGGCACCAGCAGCGCATGGGGGCAAAGCTGGTAGAAGATGTTATCCTGCGTGGGCGCGCCTTTCAGCACGATCGCCGTCTGCCCGGCATAGTTCAGCACCAGGGCCGGAAAGACGATCGCGAACCAGGACAGGCGGATCGGGCGCTTTCCGAAATGTCCCATGTCGGCGTACATCGCTTCCGCGCCGGTTGTGCACAGAAAGATGGCGCCGAGCAGGGCGAAGGCCTTGAAGCCGCCGTGGGCGAGGTAGGCGAGGCCGTAATATGGGTTGAGGCCGGCGAGCACGGCCGGGTTCTGGACGATGCCGTAAAGACCGAGCGCGGCGAGCACGACGAACCAGCACGCCATGATGGGGCCGAACACCTTGCCGATGCGCGCCGTGCCGAAGGGCTGCAGCAGGAACAGGGCGAAGAGCACGGCGACGGAGGCCGGCAGCACGTAGGGCTTGAAGGCCGGCACCGCCTCGGGCAGGCCTTCAAGCGCCGACAGCACGGAGATCGCGGGGGTGATGACGCCGTCGCCGTAGATCAGCGCGGCGCCGAACAGGCCGGCGGCGACGATGAACGCGCGGCGTCCGCCCATCTTCTTGATGAGCGACATCAGGGCGAGGATGCCGCCCTCGCCCTCGTTGTCGGCGCGCATGGCGAGGGCCACGTATTTCACGCTCGCCACGATGATCAGCGTCCACACCAGCAGCGACAGCGCGCCCAGCAGCACGCCGCGGTCGCTCGCCCCGGCGTCGCCCAGCACGGTCTTCAGCGTGTAGAGCGGGCTTGTGCCGATGTCGCCGAAGACGATGCCGAGGGCGGCGAGGCCGGCGCCGGCGAGGCCTTGCGACCCTTCCCGCTTGGGCTGGCTGCGCCCGACGTCGTCGTTCGCGACCTGGTCGACGGAGCCAGATGAGCTGCTTGTCATGTCAGCTCCGGCCCGCCGGGGTTTGAACTGGGTACGACGGGGGCTGGGTGGCTGTGGGCAAGACGCGCGCTCCTGACGACCGGGCCCCTTGGGGTCTCCTGCCGCGACCAGCTTTGGCGCGCCCGCCGACGGCATGCAAGGTGACCGATCCGCCGGCGCGCTCGCCGGTCGCGCTCGCGCGCAGCACCGGGAACGGGCTTCGCGGGCCCGGCGCCGCCAACTTGGGCGGTGCGAAGGGGAAGAGGCGCGGGCGATGGCGAACGGGTGGCACGAGGTCTCAGGAACCCGGCCGGGGCCGCGCGATTTTCCGCGCGCCACCTATCCCGCGAGGATCCCATGCCGCGCTCCCTCCTGATGCCTTTCGCCGTCACGCTTGCCCTGGCGGCTCCCGCTGCCGCGCAGGGGTCGTCCATGGCTCCCGCCGATCGCGACTACCTCGTCAAGGACGCGAAGGGGGGCGCCTACGAGCTCGCCCTCGCCAAGCTGGCGACGGAAAGGGCGTCGCGCGACGACGTGAAAGCCTACGCGCGCAAGCTGGTCGCCGACCACGATACCTACAACGCGGCCCTCCTGGCGCTGGGCAAGTCGAAGGGCCTGCAGCTGACGACCGACATGGACATGGTCGACACCGCGAAGTTCACGGCGCTGAACGCCCTGCCGAACTCGCTGTTCGACAAGGCCTTCCTTGAGCAGGCTGTCAGTGTCAACGCCGACGACGTGAAGGACTCCGAAACGGAGAGGTCGATCACCACCGACGGCGAGATCAAGGCCTTTCTCGCCAAGTTCGCCGCCATGGACGCCGACCACGAAGCGCTGGCCAAATCGCTCAGCGCCGCCAAATAGCCGTCAACAGGTGCGTCCTTAGCGGGGGATGAGCCCGGCGGCATGAACGGCTTGGAAACGGCTTGGGCCCACCGCCGATCTGCGGTATGTTCGAGGCATGCAGCGTCCTGCCGCCCCATTCCGCGCTTTTGCCGGAAGCGTCCCGCTTCGTCGGCTCCGCGCGCGTCTTAGCCGCCCCTGAGGGCCGGCCGGGCTTAGCCTGGGCACTCAGGGGATCGCGCGCATTTCCCCTGATCATTCCCGCTCCAGGACCAGACCCATGACATTCCCCGTGCCCACCGCGGCGCAAGACCGGCCGGCAGCCGCCGACGCCATCATCATCTTCGACACCACGCTGCGCGATGGCGAGCAGTGCCCCGGCGCCACCATGAGCTTCGAGGGCAAGCTCGAAGTCGCCGCTCTTCTCGATGCGATGGGCGTCGACGTCATCGAGGCCGGCTTCCCCATCGCCTCGATCGGCGACTTCGAGGCGGTCAGCGCCATCGCGAGGGCGACCAAGTCCGCAACCGTGGCCGGCCTTGCCCGCGCGATCGAGGGCGACATCGCCCGCTGCGGCGAGGCGGTGCGCCACGCCACCCGCCCGCGCATCCACACCTTCGTTTCGACCTCGCCGATCCACCTCGCCCACCAGATGAACAAAAACGAGGCGCAGGTGCTGGAGATCATCACGCGCACCGTAACGCAGGCGCGCAACCTCGTGCCGGACGTCGAATGGTCGGCGATGGACGCCACCCGCACCCCGCTCGACTACCTCTGCCGCTGCATCGAGGCGGCGATCCGCGCCGGGGCGACCACGATCAACCTGCCCGACACCGTCGGTTTCGCCACGCCGGCGGAGTACGAGGCGATGTTCCGGGCCGTGCGCGAGCGCGTGCCCGATGCCGACAAGGCGATCTTCTCCACGCACTGCCACGACGACCTCGGCCTCGCGGTGGCGAACTCGCTCGCCGGCCTCGCCGGCGGCGCCCGGCAGATCGAGTGCACGGTGAACGGCCTGGGCGAGCGCGCCGGCAACGCCGCGCTGGAAGAGGTGGTGATGGCGCTGCGCACGAGGGCCGACGCCCTGCCCTACGCGTGCCGGATCGACAACACCATGCTGACCCGAGCCTCCAAGCTGGTGTCGGCGGTGTCGGCGTTCCCCGTGCAGTTCAACAAGGCGATCGTCGGCCGCAACGCCTTCGCCCACGAGAGCGGCATCCACCAGGA
>CAXTMA010000351.1:0-4185 GCA_964245015.1 uncultured Beijerinckiaceae bacterium
ACTACCTCGTCGGCTTCAACCTGTCGCCGGTGCTGTGGCGCAAGCTGCCCGGCGCCCGCTCGGCCGGGCGGGTGCAGTCGGTGACGCTTCGCTTGGTCTGCGAGCGCGAGCTGGAGATCGAAACCTTCGTCCGCCAGGAATACTGGTCGTTGGCAGCCTTCCTGAAGACCGGCGACGGCAGTCCTTTCACCGCCCGCCTCGCCGGCGCCGATGGAACCAAGCTCGGCCGCCTCGACATCAAGACCGAGGCGGAGGCGCGCTCGCTGCAGGACGCACTGGAGGCCAGCGCCTACCGCGTCGCCAAGGTCGAGGCCAAGCCGGCCAGACGCAATCCGCAGCCGCCCTTCACCACCTCGACCATGCAGCAGGAAGCCTCGCGCAAGCTCGGCTTCAACCCCAACCGCACGATGCAGCTCGCCCAGCGCCTCTACGAAGGCGTGGAGATCGCCGGCGAAACGGTCGGCCTGATCACCTACATGCGGACCGACGGCGTCGACATGGCCCCGGAGGCGGTGGAAGCGGCGCGCCGTGTCATCGCCGCCGAGTTCGGCCCGCGCTACGTGCCCAAGGTGCCGCGCAAATATACGGTGAAGGCGAAGAACGCCCAGGAAGCGCACGAGGCAGTGCGCCCGACCGATCCGGCGCGCCTGCCTAAACAGGTGGCACGCCTGCTCGATCCCGACATGTTTAAACTCTACGAGCTGATCTGGGTGCGCACCACGGCGAGCCAAATGGAATCAGCCGAGCTGGAGCGCACCACCGTCGACATTGTCGGCGAGGGCAAGGGATGTCGCTTCGACCTGCGCGCCACCGGCCAGGTGATCCGCTTCGAGGGCTTCCTCAAGCTCTACCAGGAAGGTCGCGACGATGCGGCCGCGCCGGGCAGCGAGGACGAAGAGGGCGGACGGCTGCCGCCGATGAGGGCGGGCGACAAGCTCGCCAAGGACAAGGTGAGCGCCGAACAGCACTCCACCGAGCCGCCGCCGCGCTTCACCGAGGCGACCGTCATCAAGCGGATGGAAGAGCTCGGCATCGGGCGCCCGTCGACCTATGACGCAACCATCCAGACCCTGCTCGCCCGCGAATACGTCCGCATCGACAAGAAGCGGCTGGTGCCCGAAGACAAGGGCCGCCTCGTCACCGCCTTTCTGGAGTCCTTCTTCGCCCGGTACGTCGGCTATGATTTCACCGCCGACCTGGAAGGCAAGCTCGACCGCATCTCCAACCACGAGATCGATTGGCGTGCCGTGCTGCGCGACTTCTGGCAGGATTTCTCCGAAGCCATCGCCGGCACCAAGGACCTGCGCACCACCGAGGTGCTCGACAACCTCAACGAGGTGCTCGGCCCCAACATCTTCCCCAAGCGCGAGGACGGCGGCGACCCGCGCCAGTGCCAGCTTTGCGGCAACGGGCAGATCAGCCTCAAGCTCGGCAAGTTCGGCGCCTTCATCGGCTGCTCGAACTATCCCGAATGCAAGTACACCCGGCAGATCGGGCAGGCGGAGGGCGTGGAGGCCGAGGCCGGCGGTCCCAAGGTGCTGGGGCGGGATCCCGCGTCCGAAGACGAAGTGACGCTGCGCGACGGGCGGTTCGGACCCTACATCCAGCTCGGGGAGGGCGAGAAGCCGAAACGATCCTCGCTGCCCAAGGGACTGGCGCCGGGCGAGGTGACGCTGGAAAAGGCTTTGGCCCTGCTCTCCCTGCCGCGCGAAGTCGCCCGCCATCCCGCAACCAAGGAGCCGATCCTCGCCGCGCTCGGCCGCTACGGACCGTATGTGCAGCACGGCAAGACCTACGCGAACCTCGGCAAGGACGACGATGTGCTCGATATCGGCGGCAATCGCGCCATCGACTTGATCGTCGCCAAGGAGAGCGGCCTGAGCGGACGGCGCTTCGGCGGCGCGGCGGAAACTGCCGCCAAGGTGCTGGGCGACCATCCCAAAGGTGGACAAGTGTCGTTGCGCGCCGGCCGCTTCGGTCCCTACGTCAGCCACGACAAGATCAACGCGACGCTTCCCAAGGACGCCGACGTCACGACCTTCACGCTGGAAGACGCGCTCGTCCTGCTGGCTGCCAAGGCGAGCGGCGGCGGGGCGGGCGGCGGCGCCATCCATGGTCGCCTGCTCGGCGAGCATCCGCAGGGTGGCGCGATCACGGTGCGCCAGGGCCGCTTCGGTCCCTACGTCAATCACGGCAAGATCAACGCCACCTTGAAGCGCGACCAGTCGTCCGACGAACTGACGCTTGAGGAGGCGATCCGCCTCGTCGAGGACAAGGGCGGTGCCGACGTCGGTCCGAGCAGGTCGGCCGGCGGCGGCAAGACTGCAGCCGGCAAGGCGTCGGGCAAGACACCGGGCAAGACACCGGGCAAGACGACGCCGGCGGAAACCGGGCGCGCCAAGACGCTCGCGAAGGCGCCCGCCGCCGTTCGGAAGGCGCCGCCGCCGGGTCGCAAGACCTCGGCGGCAGCTCCGACCGCGGCGGCCGGCAAGGCGCCGGCGAGGAAGAAGAGCATGGCATGACCAAGAAGGAGCGCGTCGCCCGTGCCGTTGCGGCTGCCGGGGCCACCCCCCTGCCCTCGCGCGAGGAGATCGTGTCCTTCATCGCCCGCGAGCGGGAGGCTGCCGGCGAGCGGGCGCCGACCAAGATCGGCAAGCGCGAGATCGCCCGCGCCTTCAATCTGAAGGGCGCCGACCGGGTCGGCCTGAAGCGCGTGCTGCGCGATCTCGAAGCCGAGGGCGCGATCGAGCGCCACCGCAGGACGCTGAGCCGGCCGGGCCTGCTCGACGCCACCGTGCTCGCCGAGATTTTCAGCCGTGACCGCGATGGCGATCTTCTCGCCAAACCTGTCGCGTGGAACGCCGCGCATGGCGACGCCCCGACCATCGTCGTGACCGTGCCGCGCAGGCCGCGGCCGGGCACGCCGACGCCGGGCGTCGGTGACCGGGTCCTGCTGCACACCGCCGTGATCCGGGACGCCGAGCGCGGCGGCCCCGGCTACAGCGGGCGCGTGGTCAAGGTCCTGGCGGCGGTGCGATCGCGGGTGCTCGGCATCTTCCGCCAGGGCACCGGCGCGGGCGGCCAAGTGTTTCCCGTGGACAAGAAGACGGCCAACCGCGGCGCTTTCGCCGTGCGCCCGGGTGACGAGGGCGCGGCGCAGGACGGCGACCTCGTCGCGGTCGAGGTGCTGCGCGGCGACCGGCTCGGCCTGCCCGGCGCTCGCGTGACCGAGCGCATCGGCTCGCTCGCCAGCGAAAAGGCCGTGAGCCTCATCGCCATCCACGCCCACGGGATCCCCAGCGTGTTCCGCCCCGAAACGCTGGCCGAGGCCGAGGCGGTGCGGCCGGCCACCGGCGAAAACCGCGAGGACTGGCGCGCCCTGCCCCTCGTCACCATCGATCCGCCGGACGCCAAGGACCACGACGACGCCGTGCATGCCCAGCCGGACCCGGCCAACCCCGGCGGCTTCGTGCTTACCGTCGCCATCGCCGATGTCGCCGCCTACGTCGCGCCGGGCTCGGCGCTCGACCGCGAAGCGCTGGAGCGCGGCAATTCGGTGTACTTCCCCGACCGGGTCGTGCCGATGCTGCCCGAGCGCATTTCCAACGACCTCTGCTCGCTGCGCGCCGGCGAGGACCGCCCTGCCCTGGCGATGCGCCTCCGGGTCGACGCCCACGGCCGCAAGCTCGGCCAGTCCTTGCACCGCATCCTGATGCGGTCTCATGCCAAGCTCGCCTATGCGCAGGCGCAAGCCGCCATCGACGGCAATCCCGACGACACCACGCGTCCCCTGCTCGGCCCCGTGCTTGAACCGCTGTGGGCCGCCTATGCCGCCCTGAAAACCGCCAAGGCCGAGCGCCAGCCGCTCGACCTCGACCTGCCCGAGCGCAAGATCGTGCTCGATGCCGACGGCAGGGTCGACCGCGTGCTCACGCCCGAGCGGCTCGACGCACACCGGCTGATCGAGGAGTTCATGATCCTCGCCAACGTCGCGGCGGCGGAGATCGGGGAAGAACGGCGGCAGCTGCTGGTCTACCGGGCCCACGGCGAACCCTCGGTCGAGAAGCTGCATCATCTGGGCGAGTTCCTGGCCACGGTCGGCATCAAGCTGGCCAAGGGGCAGGTGCTCGCCCCCGGCCAGTTCAACGGCATCCTCGCCCGGGTGCGCGGCACCGAGCACGAGCA
>CAXTMA010000352.1:0-4182 GCA_964245015.1 uncultured Beijerinckiaceae bacterium
CGCTGGCGCTGCGCGGCGACGGCTCGCACTACATGCCGCTCGACAACTGCATCCGCGCCATGCGCGAAACCGGCGAGGAGATGAGCGCGAAGTTCAAGGAAACCAGCCTCGGCGGCCTCGCGGTCAACCTGCCGGAATGTTGAAGCGCCGCAGGTTTCGCAAAAGAGCCCCGCGGTTTTGCGATCAAAACCTGCGGCCTATTAAAGAACTAAGCAGCTTCGCGTTGGCCTGCCAACGCGAAGCTGCTTAGCAGGAACATCGCTGGGCCTCATTGTCATCATGACGTCGTCAAGGCCGGCCGTTATGCCGGCTTCGAGCGGGGTGAGCTGCGGGAGATCGCGCATCGTGACGATCAGCTTCACGAACATTCGACCCGATGACGGCAATGCGCTGCAGCGCGCGACGCGACAGGCTGAGCGAGTGATGGCTGAGCGAGCGGTGGCCGGCGCGCCGGCCGCGATGACGCTTCGCGAGCGCGTGCGGCTGGCCGAAGCCGTGGTGTGGGTCGCCCGCAGCGGCTACGGCCGCAGCCTTGACGGCGCCCTTGACGAGGAGGCGCTGTCGCAGGCGGCGGTGACGCGCCTGCGCAGCGTTTCCCGCCGGCGCTGATCGTTTGCCGGTGAGGTGCGTCGATCGGAACGGGGGCCGCACCCTGGCGGGGGCAGCCCTCCTCGGACTTTGCCTGGTCGGCGTGGTGCCGGCCCGGCCTACCGCTGCTGCCGAGGCCACCGCGGCGGAGGCGGCGGCCGTTGCCGAGACAACCACGGCAGCCAACGTCGCCGCGACCTACCGCGCCGTTCTGGACGAGGAGCACCGGGATCTGCTCCGCTCGCTCGGCGAGGGCGAGGCGAAGCTGTCGCAGCAGGTCATCAACCGTGCGCGGCAAACCTCCCTTCAGGCGAAGGCGTTCTGGCAGGCGGCCGACGGCTACGACTTCGCGGTCAAGGCGAACCAGCAGGCCGACATCGCCGTGCTGTCGGCCTTCGCCGCGCTGCCCCGCGCGGTGCTGGATCGCAACGCGGCCGTGGTCGCCGCCATCAACAACGCGGCCAGCCCGGCGCAGCAGGACCACGCCGTGTTCGACGCCGACGGTCCCGCGTTCCTGTTCTTCCTGGCGGAAGCGCTCGGGCCACGGCTGGGGCCGGCCTTCCTCGCTGCCTATCGCGCCGGCGAGATCAACCGCGCCGCCGCCCTCATCAAGGCCAGCGAGATCGGCACCGGGGCGGCCAAGGCGCATTTCGGCACGCCCCGTCCCTACGAGGTCGCCGGCAACGCCATCCGGCTCGTCGCCGACAGGGTCGTCGCCGCCGATGGCACGCCCTATTCGGCCTACGGCGGCGCGTTTCCCAGCGGCCATGCCCTGATCGGCACAACCGACGCGCTGCTGCTGGCGATCATGCTCCCCGAGCGCTTCCCGGCCCTCGTCGCCCGCGCGGGCGGCTACGGCTATTCGCGCGTGGTGCTGGGCGTGCACTATCCCCTCGACGTCATCGGCAGCCGGATGATCGCCGAGCGCAACGTCGCGCATTTCCTCGCCGATCCCCGCTATCGCGAGCTGTTCGCGGCCGCCCGCGACGAGCTGCGGGCGGCGCTGGAAAGGCGCTGCGGCGACCACCTCGCCGCCTGCGCGGCAACGCGGGCCGGCCCCCCCGAGGCCGATCCTTGGGCCGATACGGCACACCAGCGCGTCTTCAACAGCTTCGCCATGACCTACGGCCTGCCCCGCAACGGCGCGACCAGCACCCCGACACGCGTGCCGGAAAGCGCCGAAGGGCTTCTCGAAACCCTGCGTCCCGACCTGTCGGCGGCCGCGCGCCGCGAGCTGCTGGCGCGAACGGCCCTGCCGTCCGGTTCGCCCCTCGATGCCGACGACTCCTCCGGCTCGGCGGCCGGCTCGTGGCAGCGCCTCGACCTGTACGAGGCGGCCCTTGCCGCCGGACAACCCTGAGCCTCCGAATATCGGACCGGCTTCGGATCAAGTCCTCTGCACACCGATGCGGACGAGCGGCGGGTGGCGGCGGTGTTCTCGTGAAGCGGGGTCCTTCGCCCTCCTCCGCACAGAGCGGAATCAGCGGCGGCACGGGATCCGCCGTTCTTCCGTTCGCACCGGCGCAGCAGGAAAATCCCGCAAGACGCCGCGCATCCCCTCAACAACGCTTCATGCGCCGATCCATTCCGCGCTTACGCCCTCGGCCCCGAACACGCCCCTGGCGCGCGTCTGGCCGCCGCCCGGCGAAAGGCGGAGGACGTCGACGCTTTCAAGCGCGACCAGGATCACGGCGAACTGGGCGAAGCGTTCATCCCCCGGCAGATGGGAGCCGTCGCCGGGTCCGGCCGCCGGCAGGCCGGGATCGGCGCGCAGGCCGTAAGGCTGGCGCGCGCCCTCCGACAGCTTGTCCCAACGCTCCCGTGCGGTGGCGTCGCCGTGATGCAGGGTGGCGCGGCCGGCGAAGCGCAACTGCAACTGCTCGGCCGCCGACCACGCCAGGAGGGCCACCCAGCCCTGTCCGGCGATGTCACGCACCTTGGCGGCCCGCAGGTCGCTGTGCGTCTCGATCGTCGCGGCCGGCGCACGATTGAAGCCGCGCAGCACCACGGTTCGCAGCGCCGGCCGGCCGTCGGGCGACACGGTCGCGAGCTGCGCGTTGCGCAGATCGTTGCCGCGCTCACCGAACGCGCGCTCCAGAGCCTGCAGAGACTCAACGACGAAGGCGCTCGCGTCCACGGCGGTCACTCCTACCCGCGACTGGCTAAAGGTCGAGGTCGGAAAGGCCGGGGTGATCGGCCGGGCGCGGCGCCGAGCGGTCCCAATGGAACTTGCGCTCGGCCTCGCGGATCGGCAGGTCGTTGATGCTGGCCCGGCGAAACCGCATCAACCCGTTCTCGGCGAATTCCCAGTTCTCGTTGCCGTAGGATCGGAACCAGTTGCCGGAATCATCGTGGAACTCGTAGGCGAAGCGCACGGCGATTCGGTTGCCGGTGAACGCCCACAGCTCCTTGATCAGACGGTAATCCAGTTCGCGCTGCCATTTGCGTGTGAGGAACGCGACGATGGCCGGTCGTCCTTCGAAGAACTCGGAACGGTTCCGCCAGCGGCTGTCGGCGGTGTAGACCATCGACACGCGCTGGGGATCGCAGCTGTTCCAGCCATCCTCGGCGCCGCGCACCTTCTTGGCCGCGCTGGCGGCGTCGAAGGGCGGAAAAGGGGGTTTGGCTTCATCCATCGGGGATCTCCGCGATCCGCGCCACCGGCCGGTGCGCGCCGGGTCCTTGGGTGCAACGGCTCCCACCGGCGGTCAAGCCGGCTGGCTCAACGCTTGTTGAAGCGCAGCCTGCCGAGGAAGTCGCGCTTTTGCAGCGGCATGCCCTTCATTCGCAGGATGTCGTAGGCGGTCGCGGCGTGGAAGAAGAAGTTCGGCAGCGAAAACGACATCAGGAAGTTCTCGGCGGTGAAGGCGAGCCGGTAGGTGCCGTCGGCGAACACCACCTCGCGGCCGGCGAGCGCCTCGACCTCCTCGCGCGAGGCGCCGGCCAGCGCGTCGCGGGCCGAGGCGGCGATCTCCTGCAGCTCGGCGAAACTCGTCGCCGGTCCCTCGCCCGGCGGCGCGAAGGCGCCCGTGCGGAACCCTTCCAGGGCGCCCCGCGAGTGATGGGCGACGCTGCGGATCTGGAAGCGCAGGGGCCGCATCTCCGGATGCAGCCCGGTGCCGGCGAGCGCGTCGATCTCGGCCTCGGGGAAATGCGCCCGCGCCTTTTCGAGAAGGCCGACGATGGCGGTGACGCCCTGAAGATAGGTAGCGACGCTGGCGTCGTAGAAGGACAGGGTCATGGCGATCCGCCGTTGGGGTGACGCGGACGGAGCGATGCCGTCCGCCGGAAATCGTGTCTTCGCACGCCGGACCGCGCGCAGGCGAATCCACCGGGCGCGCGGGTTCACCGACGGGGTTGCCATCAACCGGCCCTTTTGCGCGGAGAAGGAAGGGCGTGGGCCGCGTCCCACCGCGAGGATGATATGAAACGAACCCTGGTCGCTGCGGGTGCGGCTCTTCTCCTGGCGACGGCGGCGAAGGCGCAGGGTTACGACCCCTACGATCGGGGTCCGCCGCCCGGCTACGACCGCCGCAGCCCCGACGACGACCGGCCGCCGCCACCTCGCGTGGCGTGCTTCGTGGACCCGCCGGC
>CAXTMA010000353.1:0-4157 GCA_964245015.1 uncultured Beijerinckiaceae bacterium
GCTGCAAACTGAAGGGCGGCGACGTGCGCGTCGATGCGACGCTGGAAGCGCTCTACGATGCGCCGCGCAAGGCCGGGCTTGGGCCGTCCGCGCCCTCGGTGCCGAGGTGGCTGGAGGATGTTCGCTCCTATTTTCCGACAACGGTGGTGCAGGTGATGCAGCGCGACGCCTTCGAGCGGCTCGACCTCGCGCGCCTTCTCGCCGAGCCGGAAATGCTCGACGTCGTGGTGCCCGACGTCAACCTCGTCGCCACCCTGGTTTCGATGCGCAACCTCCTCGGCGCCAAGGCCAAGGAAACGGCGCGGCAGGTGGTCAAGCGCGTCGTCGACGAGCTGATGCGCCGGCTGGAGGAGCCGATGCGCCAGGCCGTGACCGGCGCCATCGATCGCCATGCCCGCAACCGGCGCCCCCGCCACGCCGAGATCGACTGGGATCGGACGATCCGCGCCAACCTCAAGCACTATCAGCCCGCTTACAAGACCATCGTGCCGGAGGTCCGCATCGGCGCCGGCCGCAAGACCCGATCCTCCCTCAAGGACATCATCCTGTGCATCGACCAATCGGGCTCGATGGCCGCTTCGGTCGTTTACAGCAGCATCTTCGGCGCGGTGCTGGCCTCGCTTCCGGCGGTGGCGACCCGCCTCGTGGTGTTCGACACCAGCATCGTCGACCTCACCGACGATCTCGACGATCCCGTGGACGTGCTGTTCTCGGTGCAGCTTGGCGGCGGCACCGACATCAACCGGGCGGTGGCCTACTGCCAGACGCGCATCGAGCGGCCGGAGGACACGATCCTCGTGCTCATCAGCGACCTTATCGAGGGCGGCGCCGAGGACCAGCTGCTGGTCAGGGCCGCCCGGATCGTCGAATCCGGGGTGCAGTTCGTCGCCCTGCTGGCGCTCAGCGACGGAGGAGCGCCGAGCTACGACCGGCGCACCGCCGCGCGGCTCGCGGCGCTGGGCGTGCCCTCGTTCGCCTGCACCCCGGACCTGTTCCCGGCGATGATGGCGGCGGCGATCGGCAAACGCGACCTGGAGGAATGGGCGTCGGGGGCCGGCATCGCCACCACCGGCCACGACAGCGCAACGGTTTGAAGGCGTCGCGGGGCGGGCTGCTCCGGCCGGGGAAGATCACAGCGAGGGATGCCAAACCGGCCGTCCGCGACGGGCGCGTCATTGAGGTGAAGTCGCCGCTGATCCGGCAGCCGGGTCCGGCCGCCCCGATCGACGGATCGGACGCGATCGTGGCTGCGATCCGGCGACATCGCTTGATCGGTCGCGCCCGCGCGGCGCAGTCGACGCTGTCGCCACCTCCCGTCTTGCCGTACACGCAGGCTTGGCCCGGTCCGACCTGCGCGGTCGGGGACGCCGGACGGATGGACAACGACGTGCCCAGCACCAGCCCCTGTATCGGCATCTGCCGCCTGGATGAGGCCACCGGCTTCTGCGCCGGATGCGCCCGCACCGGAGAGGAGATCTTCGGCTGGGGCCGCTATTCGCCCGAACGGCTGGAGCAGGTTTGGGCCGAACTGCCGGACCGTCGCCGCCGACTCGGCCTTGGCGTGCATCGGCTCGACTGGACGGCGGCCGACCTCAGCACCTTCGTCCGCGAAACGCTGACGTCGGGCGGAGGCACCTGGACGTGCGGCATCCACGGCGCCGTGGCAGAGTTCAGCATCGCGGAGGATGATCGCCTCAGCGTCGCAGCCGAGGGGGCCGTTCTCACCGCGACGACGCCGCGCGGTGCCATCGCCTTCCGCCTGTCCGGTGGCCTGCGCGCCCTCGCCATCGGCACCTCGCCGGACGCGGTGGAGATCACCGTGCTGGCGTTGCCGCGCTCGGGCGCCGATGGAGGCAGTTCTCGGGCTGGTGTCGTTGGGACCGGACTGCGACGCGATCGAGCCGGACGATCGCGGTGAGAGCTTCTTCGATTTCGGCCTGGGTCGCTTCGCCGGCCGCTTCGGCATTCGCACCGGCGACGATGGCCTCGCGGCAAGGCTGCGCGGCTGCGAGGGGCTGGAATGGCCGGCCCCGCTCGGCGCGGTCGGCGCCGACCTCGCGCGCGTGTCTCCGACCCGGGTCGTGCGCAACCCGATCGGACGCATCGAGGTGTTCACGCCGATTCCGCCGCCCGGCGGAGTCTCGCCACCCGGTCCGCACACCCAGTTCCTGCCCGAACTGCTCGCCATCGGCGGGGACCTGCCGCCGACCCTGACCATCCCGGACAGCTTGACCGCTTGCGCCGTGCACCACCGAAAGAGACCGCAATGACTCCCGATCCCGCCGCGACCGGCATCGTCGCTTGGGCAACGTGGCTGCGGATCGAATCGGCCGTCATCGCCAGCTTGGCCCCGAGCCTTGCCCTTGCCCCTGCGACGCCCTTCGCGGCGCTCGCGACGCTTGCCGGCTTCCCGCGCCCGCCCGTGACGGCTGCGCCGGTGCTGCGCATCTTCGCCATCGACGCGGTCTCGCTTGCTCTGTTCCTGGCGGTGGATCGCGTCGCGGCACTCGGGCGGGTCGGCGCGTTGCGCGCTCGCGTGCCGCTGGATGCCTGATCCGGGCGGCGCGATGCCGCGAGCACCGTTCTCCGCCGCTCTCGTATCGCCCGCCGCCGCGCGGAACCGCGAGCCCATTCTCGACGTACTCAGGGCGAACCTGCCGCACACCGGGATGGTGCTCGAAATCGCCGCCGGCAGCGGCGAACACGCGCTCCGCTTCGCCAGCGCCTGCCCGGGGCTTCTTTGGCAGCCGACCGATCTCGACGACCTATGCTTGGCCAGCATCTCGGCGTGGCGCGATGCCGCCGGATCGGCGAACCTGCTGCCCCCGTTGCGGCTCGATGCTGCCGACCCCCTTGGCTGGCCGCTTGAGCGGGCGGATGCCGTGGTGGCCATCAACATGATCCACATCGCACCCTGGGCAGCGACGCAAGGGCTGATGAAGGGCGCCAGCCGCCTGCTCGGCGAAGGCGGCGTGATGGTCCTCTACGGTCCTTATCTCGAACCCGGCTCTGAGCCCGTGCCCGGCAATGTGGCCTTTGATCGGAGCCTGCGCGGCCGCAACCCCGCTTGGGGAGTGCGCCACCTCGACGCCGTGGTCGCGCTCGCCGCGCAACACGATCTTGCCCTGACCAAGCGCGTCGCCATGCCGGCCAACAATCTTGCCCTCGTCTTCCGCAGGATCGGCTGCACGCTATCCGCCGAGCGTGTCTCGGGCATCGGACGCACGATCGGGTCCGAACCGATGCCCTGACGTTTTGTGCCGCATCGGACTGGCCCGAAAACCGCCGTGCTCGTTTCGGTCCGACGCTCCGGCATTCGTGGTCATATGGTCCACGTCTTCTCCGCCATGTCGCGCGAATCCGGTCTGGCGGACGGCGGCGGAACGGCTATACAGGAACGCTCGATCCCGGCTGCGGGGCGGATCGACACGTCGTGGTGTTTGTCGGCTCAAGAATGGGAACCTGCCGCGTCGCGTCCGCATCTGACATGCGGCGGCAACGCGGACGGGTTTGGCGGGTTGCGGTCGAGCAATGGGCGGGTTCGCCGTGCGGCGGGGTATAGCGCAGTCTGGTAGCGCGGAAGTTTTGGGAACTTCAGGTCGCAGGTTCGAATCCTGCTGCCCCGACCACCTCTCAGTCCCGGTGGTGGACGTTGATGAAAGGCCGGATCCGGCCGGCTCAGGCATCGGAGAATTGATGAGCGCGCGTATCTTCAAGCCGTCCCCTTCGGCAACGCAGTCCGGCAAGGCCTCGACCAAGCTTTGGGTGTTGAACTACGAGCCCGAGGAGGCGATGGAGATCGAACCGCTGATGGGATGGTCGGGCAGCGGTGACATGCGCCGGCAGATCGTGCTGCGCTTCGCCACCAAGGAGGATGCCATCGCCTATTGCGAGCGCAACGGCATCGCCTTTCACGTCACCGAGCCCAAGCCGGTCACCCGCAAGGTGTTCTCCTATGCCGACAACTTCCGATCGTCGCGCCGTGGGCAGTGGACCCACTGAGGCATCGGAGTAGGACGGGCGCGGCGGCCTTATGATAGGTTAGAGCATCGAGCCGGATCCGGTATCCGGTCCGATGCGCCGGGAACGATCGGCGATACGACCCCGTAGCTCAGCTGGATAGAGCAGCCGCCTTCTAAGCGGCAGGTCGCAGGTTC
>CAXTMA010000354.1:0-2988 GCA_964245015.1 uncultured Beijerinckiaceae bacterium
TGACGCCATCTCGATCCCTCTCGCCAGCGCCTCCGTCCCACGTCACCTCGAACGCGGCGGCGCGGGCCTGCTCGCCCTCGGCGGCGGCCTGCTCCTGCTGCACGCGGGTGGATGGATCGGCATCCCCGGTGCCGTCTGCGCGGTCGGTCTCGCCGTCGTCCTGCTGCCTGGACGTTCACACGCGTCGCGCGCACGCGGCAGGGGCATCACCTGCGGAGATCGCATCCGCGATGCGGGCTGGGGCCGCTGCGGCGCACGGCCTGCTCGCGCTGCGCCTCTATGACGAGCACGCGCAAGCGGCGCCTGAGATGATTCCGGAACCTGCTGCACCGGGGACAGGGGCGCGGTGAGGCGGATGCGCGCGATGAGCGCGTCTACCTCGATGGACATTGTCTCAGACTCCCCGCCACCGTGCTCCGGCCTGCCTACTTCATGCAAAACGACCTGATGTTCAAGGACGCGCTCCAGGCCGGCGTCTACCCGCAGCCGATCGGTGGGGTCGGGCTTGCGATGGTGGACGTCCGCGACATCGCCGACGCGGCCAGCGCCGAACTCCTGCGCCGCCAACGAACTCGGCGGCCCGGATACCCTGACCGGCGCGGACCTTGCGGCGGTCTGGACCGCCGTCCTGGGACGAGACGTCCGCTACGGCGGCGATGACCTAGGCGCCTTCGAGCAGCAGGCCGCCGGGATGATGCCGGGCTGGATGGCCCGCGACATGCGCATGATGCTTCGGGCCTTCCACCGCTACGGCATGATCCCGGGCAACGACAGCCGCGCGACGCTGGAAGCCCTGATCGGCCATCCCCTGCGCAGCTACCGCGCCTTTGCCGAGGAGGTCGTCAAGGGCTGGTGACGCGCCCGAACGGGCGTCCTTCGGCGGCGCACCCGGCCGATCGCTGGCCCACCCCACGCGCGGCAGAGAATATGCGGAGGATATGATGACCGACCCTTTGAAGATCGACCGCTCGACGAAGCGCAGACATGCCAAAGGCGGCTTCAGGATCGAAACGCTGCTTCCAGGTCTCGCTCTACAGAACGGCGACAGCGGTGTCGGCGCCATCGGTCGGATCGACCACAGCACCATCGCGCCCGGAACCGTTGTGCCCATGCACCCGCATCGGAACGATGAGATCCTGACCTATCTCCGGAGCGGCAAGGTTCTGCACACCGACAGCGAGGGCAACCGGGAAGAGGTCACGCCGACCCGCCTCATGCTCATGAACGCGGGCCGTCGCTTCCAGCACGAGGAGCACGTGTCGGGCGACGAGGACCTGGAGGGTCTCCAGGTTTTCATCCGGCCACGCGAGCGGGACCTCGAACCCGCCGTCCAGTTCCATGACTTCGGGACATCCTTCGCTGAGAACCGGTGGCGCCTCGTCGCCGGGCCATCGGGCGACGCACCCCTCAGGCTGCGGGCGAACGCCTGGGTTCACGATGTCCGCCTGGGGGCCGACCACGACATCGTCCTTCCGCCGTCCCAGGTCGAGTCCGTCGCGCGGCTCGTTTACGTGTTCCGGGGACGCATCGTCGTGTCGGGCATCACGCTCGGGGATGGCGACAGCCTGCTGCTCGGGGCCGAGGACGTCCGCATCCTTGCCGGGACGACCAGCGACTTGCTGCTTTTCACCACCGACACCTCCTCGGCCGTCTTCGCCGGCGGCGGGTTGAGCGCGAACGTCGCCGCGACGTGACGCGGTGTCTCTCGGCTCCGGCGAGCTCGTGGTGTGATACCAACGTGCGCTGATCACGACCGATGGGCCCAGTCGCGCAGGCCGAGGGACATGATCGTCCAGGGCTCGTCGATGAGCCTCTTCCAGGCCTCGCAGCATCAGTCCACGATGTCCTCGTAGGAGATGAAGACGCGGTTGGAGAGCCGGTTGTCGCGCAGGAACTGCCACACGCTTTCGACGGGGTTGAGCTCCGGGGCGCGGGGCGGCAGCGTGCGTTGGCGGGTACGACAAGTGCCGCAGCTTTGTGCCAGCCGGCGCCGTCGAGCATCAGCACGGCGTGGGCGCGGCGGGCGACGGTGCGGCGGATCTCCTGGAGGTGCGCGTTCATCGCCTGCGTGTTGCAGCGGGGCAGGACGAGGCTGGCGCCCTTGCCTTTCGCGGGACAGATCACTCCGAAGATGGTGGCCGACTGGGTGCGCTGATCGTGCGGAAGGCGCGGGCGGGTGCCGCGGCGCGCCCACAAGCGGATCAGGCCGTTCTTCTGGCCGATGCGCGCCTCATCGGCCCACCACAGCTCGACCGCCGTGCCGGGCATGAGCTTGGCGCGGACCGCGTCCACCGCGGCGGGCAGCTCCTTTTTTCTAGGGCGGCAAACTTAGCTGTTGGGTTTTACGCTCGAGCGCGGCGAGGTAGGCGTCGGGATCGCGACGGAAGCGGGTGCGTGCTGTTCGCGCCTGGCGTCCGGGGTTGAGGGATTGCCGCAGGGTCCGCCAGCGTGCGTGATCCACGCGGCCGAGCTTGCGCCCGCACGGCATCTCCGCCCGGGTCCGGATGCCGGCGACGAGGCGAACCGCCCCTCGCAGCACCGCCCCGGGCGAGGCGGTCTTGCGCCCGGTGGCGCGCCGCTCGTGGTAGCGCTGCGAGCCGAACAGCTGCTCCAGGGCGTTGTTGGTGCGCGGCAGGTCGGCGATGCTGGCGGCGTGGAACAGCCCTGGTCGATAGCTGCGCGCCACCTTGCAAAAGCGCTCGAAGGCCGGCCCGAGATCGCCCGCACGGGGACGGTGACGCTTCATCGCCGCCAGCAGCCCATCGAAGCGCCGCCTGACCTTGCTCCCTGCCTCGCCGGCGGGGTTGGCCAGCAGCCGCGCGGCGGCATGCACGAAGACAAAGCCCTGCTGCACCGCCGGCCAGAGCGCGGCGGTGCCGGCAAGAGCCCGCTCGACCAGCAACCTCAGCCGCGCGAGCGGGCGCGACGCCCCCCTTTGGCCTGCACTCGCTCCAGGCTGCCGGCGACCTTTGTCAGCCGACCCTTCAG
>CAXTMA010000354.1:3088-4149 GCA_964245015.1 uncultured Beijerinckiaceae bacterium
CTTTGGCCTGCACTCGCTCCAGGCTGCCGGCGACCTTTGTCAGCCGACCCTTCAGCCGCAGCCCGGCCGCATCGAGCGGGGCGCGGCCATCGTCGGTGATCGCGCTGCGCCCCGAATGTCCATCTTGGCGGCGGCGTAGCCGCGCACCAGCTCCGCTTCGGCGTCGTCGCGTCCCTCCACCATCCGCTCGATCGGCCGTACCCCGCGCACGCCCTTCTTCAGTTCCTTCTTGGCGTGCCGGTCGGCCTCGAAGACCGGCAGCGCGGCTTCCCGCAGGAAGTGGAAGTGGCAGAGCTGGTGCGGAACATCCGGCAGCGCGGTGGTCACCGCCTTGCGGATCGAGTGCTGCCCGTCGCTGATCACCCCGGCCACCGGCAGCGCGACCGCCTCGACCACCACGCGCAACAGCACGGCCAGATCCTCCGCCGTGCCCGACAGCAGGCTGCGGGCCAACAGCACCGTGCCCGACAGGCAATCGCGCAGCACCCAGAGCACCTCGTGCCCGACGTCGGGCTGCAGGCCGTCGAGCGCGAGAACGATCCGGTCCTGCCCGGCCAGCTGCCGGCGCAGGTGAGCTGGGTCGGCGAGCTGGGTGGCCAGCACCTCGTCGTAGCGGTCGAGCAGGTTGGTGACGCTGCGCTCGGCAACCGGCACGCCGCGGCTGCGCAGGATCGCGTGGATCTCCGGCACGGAGCGGTGCTCGCGGTGGCGCAAGGCGCCCACCAGCGCGACAACGTCGAGGCCGAACTCGTGCTGCGGCAAAGCAAGTGCCCCCTCGGCCTCGGGCCTGTAGGGTACGCGGTGACGGACACAGCCCTCGCGTTCGCAGCGGCGGACCTTGAGCCGCAGCCGCACCGAGCCGGACAGCGTCGCCAGCGTGCGGCGGTTCTCGTAGCGGATCCGCATCGCCCTGCCGCATGCCGGACAAAGCCGGCGCGCCGGGATCAGCACGCGTTCCCGATCCGGTGCTGGCCGCGCCGTTGTTCTGCCCATCCCACACCTCCAGAGGCGTCGGGATCAGAACGCACCAACCGCGTCAACAGCTAAGTTTGCCACCTTAG
>CAXTMA010000355.1:0-4147 GCA_964245015.1 uncultured Beijerinckiaceae bacterium
CGCCTCCGCGACGGTGTCGCCGCCCTGCGCACCCTGCTGGCCGGCGCGGCGGCAGCGGGTCCCGTCGCGGAGGCGAGCGGGCAAGGCTTCCGCCTCGCCGTCGACCGCGCCTTCACGCTGGCCGGCGCCGGCCTCGTGGTCACCGGCACGGTGTATGCCGGCACGGTGAAGCCCGGCGACAGGCTGCTGCTCGCCGCGGCGGCAGGCGGGAACAAGCGCAGCGAGCTGCGCGTGCGCGGCCTCCATGCGGCCAACGTCGAAGCGGCTTCGGGCGGCACCGGCCAGCGCTGCGCTCTCAACATCGCCGGCGCGCGGCTCGACAAGGCGGCGGTTTCGCGCGGCGACTGGATCGTGGCGCCGCACCTTCCCGAGCCGACGAACCGCGCCGACGTCCACCTGCGCCTTCTGCCAAACGAGGCTGCGCCGCTGAAGCACTGGACGTCGGTTCACGTCCATTGCGGCGCGGCCGACATCACCGGGCGCATCGCCCTGCTGGAAGGGGCGGCGCTGCAGCCCGGCGGGCGTGCGCTCGCCCAGCTGGTGCTCGATCATCCCACCGCCGTGCTCGCCGGCGACCGCTTCGTGCTGCGCGACCAGTCCGCCCGGCGCACGATCGGCGGCGGCCGCATCGTTGATCCCCTGCCGCCGCGGCGCGGCATCCGCAAGCCCGAGCGCCTCGCCTACCTCCGCGCCTTCGCGCATCCCGACCACCGCGAAGCCCTCGCCGCTTTGGTCGAGGCGGCGCCGCTCGGCATCGACGCCGCGCATTTCGCGCTGGCGCGCAACATCGAGGGGACGGTGCGCGATGCCCTGCTGCCGACCTGCGGCGCGGTCGCCGTCGGACCGCTGATCCTGGGCCAAGCGAGATGGGAGGAGCTGCGCGCCGCTGTTCTCGCCGCCTTGGCGGCCTATGGCACGAACAATCCCGGCAGCTTCGGCGCCACGGCGGCCGAACTGCTGCGCCCCGAGCCGCTGGCCCGTCGCCAGCCGCTGCGCATCGCGCTGGAGGCGCTCACCGACGAGGGGGCGATCGTCCGCCTGGGCCAGCTCTACCAGTTGCCCGGCTTCACCGTCGAACTCAGCCTGGACGAAGAGAACCTGTGGAGCGAGATCGCGCGGGTGCTGGGGGTGGCCGGCCTCGACCCGCTGCGCGTTTCCGTTCTCGCCGAGCGGCTGCAGGTGAGCGAGGACGCGCTGCGCCCCTTGCTGGAGAAGCTCGGGCGGATGGGTCGGCTGCGCCGGATCAGCAAGGTGTATTTCCTGCTGCCCGGCGTGGTGGCGAGGCTGGCCGAGGCGGCCACGGCGGCGGCCACGTCCGGGGCGACGCTGGGAACGGAGGCCAAGCCCGTGCCCGGCATGAGCAAGGGCGGCGGCAAGATCGCCGGCGAGGGACCGTTGATGCTCACCGTCGGCCGCTTCCGCGAGGCCACCGGCATCAGTCGGCACGCCACCATGCCGGTGCTGGAGTTCTTCGACAGGGTCGGCTTCACCTCGCGCCACGGGGACGGCCGACGTATCCGGGGAATGGCGGAAACGGTGTTCGGCCAGCCCTGAGGCGCAAGACCTGAGATGGGCGTCAGCGGGCCGGCGGCGGCGGCGAGTTCGAGGTGGAGGCACCGGCCGCCTTGCCGGGGGCCGGCAGCGGGTTCTTGACATCCGGCTTGCCGCCCTTGCCGATGTCGAAGAAGCCGGGCTTGCTGTCGTTGCCGCCCATCTCATGGCCGGGCTGGTCGGGGCTGCCGCCCGAGGTGTCCGCCGCCGGCGCCGGGCCGAGCAATACGCCGAGCAGCAGACTTGACAGCAGCACATCCCGGCCTGTCGCACGCACCACCGTCTTCGCCATGCACCAAAGCTCCCTTTGACGATCGTCCCGCAACGGATCGGGCGGCGGCATGTTCCCGCCTCATCGATCCCCTGCAGCCGGCCCGGCGGCTTTCTGGGCGGCCACGCGAATGTGACGCCGTTCGTGCCGTGCCGCCGACTGGCACGAAGCGATGCGTCCTCCCATTCTTTTGCCTGAAGCGCCGCAGCGCCCAACCGGAGTTCCCCACCTTGGTCCGCTCGATCGCCGTCGGCACCCTCCTTGCCGCTGCCACCATGATCGGGGCGCCGCCGGTCGCCGCAGCCGGCGTCCCTCATCATCGCGCCCGCAGCCATCACGTCCGCGCCGTGGCCGCGCCGCGCCACGCCGCCGCCTGCTACGGCTATGGGTACGGCTACTGCGGCGGCAACATCGCCCCGGTCGATCCGAGCTTCGGCTATTCGGAGGCCCCCTTCGATCCCAGCTACAACGGGCCGGGTGCCGACGTGTTGGCCGCCACGCATTACGCCAATCAGAACGCAACCCTGCTTCACGAGATCGCCCCGGACGCCAAGGTCAGCGCGACCGGCACCGTGGTTGGAGGGTTCTGACGCCGATCCAAAGGGATGGCCTGGACCTCCATTTTGACTTGAACCGCCGGCTCGGCTAGCTCTTGGCCCGAACCCCGGTGCCGCGCGCCGGGTTTTTGCGTTGGGATAGTCGACTGCGATGGCGAACGTGGTGGTGGTCGGCGCCCAATGGGGTGACGAAGGCAAGGGCAAGATCGTCGACTGGCTGTCGCGGGAGGCCGACGTCGTCGTGCGCTTCCAGGGCGGTCACAACGCCGGCCACACGCTGGTGATCGACGGCCGCGTCTTCAAGCTCGCCCTGCTGCCATCCGGCATCGTGCGAGGGGGCAAGCTCAGCGTGATCGGCAACGGCGTGGTCGTCGACCCAGCCCACCTGCTGGCGGAGATCGACGGTATCCGGGGGCAGGGCGTGGCCGTGACGCCCGACAACCTGCTGATCGCCGAGAACGCGCCGCTGATCCTGTCGCTGCACCGCGAACTCGACGCCCATCGCGAGGGTGCGATGGCGGCGGCCGGCACCTCCATCGGTACGACCCGGCGCGGCATCGGGCCGGCCTACGAGGACAAGGTCGGCCGCCGCTCCATCCGCCTCAGCGATCTTGCCGAGCCGGCCACGCTTGACGGCAAGATCGCCCGCCTGCTCGCCCACCATGAGCCGCTGCGCCGCGGCCTCGGGCTGGAGCCGGTGGGTGCGGCGGCGATTCGCGACGAGCTGATGGCGCTGGCGCCGCGCGTCCTGCCCTTCATGGGACCGGCGTGGGAGCGCCTGGAGGAACTGCGGCGGGCCGGCCGCCGCATCCTGTTCGAGGGCGCGCAGGGGGCTCTCCTCGACATCGATCACGGCACCTATCCCTTCGTCACCTCGTCCAACACGGTGGCCGCCGCCGCCGCCACCGGCTCGGGGCTGGGTCCTCGGGCGGTGGGCTACGTGCTCGGCATCGCCAAGGCCTACACGACGCGGGTCGGCGGCGGCCCGTTCCCCACCGAGCTGCACGACGAGATCGGCCAGCGCATCGGCGACCGCGGCCACGAATACGGGGTCAACACCGGACGGCGGCGGCGCTGCGGCTGGTTCGACGCCGTGCTGGTGCGGCAAGCGGTGAAGACGTCGGGCATCGACGGCATCGCGCTGACCAAGCTCGACATCCTCGACGGCTTCGACGAGGTGAAGGTGTGCACGCACTACGAGCTCGACGGCGAGCGCATCGACCGGCTGCCGGCGAGCCAGGCTGCGCAGGCCCGCGTGCGCCCGGTCTACGAGGCGATCGAGGGTTGGTCCGGCACCACGGCCGGGGCCCGCTCGTGGGCCGCGCTGCCGGCGCCGGCGATCAAATACGTCCGCCGCATCGAGGAACTGATCGAGGCGCCGGTGGCGCTGCTGTCGACGAGCCCCGAGCGGGAGGATACCATCCTCGTCCACAATCCGTTCCGGGATTGAGGCTGCCGTTTCGGCAAGAAGGCCGCCTTTTCGTGATTAACCCTGCATAGGTCGAAGCAGTCGGCGCAGGCCGATTGACGGGCGTGGCAGGGAATGTTTTGAGACGCCCATGGCCGAATACTATCCGCTGTTGGCGAAAGCCGTCGGAAGCCTGCCGAACTCCACGCTCGAAAGCCGCCGCCTGGTGTACGAGCGGGCGCGCAAGGCGTTGATCGGCCAGTTGCGCACGCTTCACCCGCCGGTGCCCGACGACGACATCGAGCGCGAGTCGATCGATCTCGACCGGGCGGTGGAGCGGCTGGAAAGCGAACTGGCCAG
>CAXTMA010000356.1:0-222 GCA_964245015.1 uncultured Beijerinckiaceae bacterium
GTGTTCCAGAAGGCGGGAACGTCCGAGCCGGCGTGGTTTTCGAACGTGCGCGCCACCATGCCGTTCCAGCACTCGTCCGGCGGGTCCCGCGCGCCGAAGAAGCCTGCGATGTAGAGCCGTTCCTCGGCCCGCGTCAGGGCGACGTAGAGCAGGCGGCGGTATTCGCGCATGGCCGCCTCGCGCTCGGCCGAACGCGCCGTCGCCACCGCCGGCGGATCGTCG
>CAXTMA010000356.1:232-4144 GCA_964245015.1 uncultured Beijerinckiaceae bacterium
CCGTAGGACAAGCCGAACCGGTCGCGCCGGCTTCCGCCGAGCCGCGACGCTACGCCGGCGACGTGCGAGGGGCGCAGCACCTCCGGCGAGGGGATGCGGGCCACCGGCCTGAACAGCCAGTCCGGCGCCAGGGGAAAGCGGCCCTGGTCGTCGGTCTCGTCGGAGGCGCGCTCGGCATCGGCTCCCCCGCCCGCCGCCACGAAGCGCCGCACCGTCTCGTCGGGGCTCCAGAAGGCCGGCGCCTCTTCGTGCGGATGGGCCGCGAAGGTGCGTTCGAGCATCGCGCTCCAGCAATCGTCGGGCGGCTCGCGCGAGCCGAAGAAGCCCGCGAGATAGAGCCGCTCCTCGGCCCGCGTCAGGGCGACGTAGAGCAGGCGGCGGTATTCGCGCATCGCCGCCTCGCGCTCCGACGCCCGCGCCCGCGCGACCGGCTCGGGGTCGTCGCGCTTCAGCGGCGACCACACCAGCAGCGGCGGGCTTCCCGCTTCCGCGATGTCGAACACGGATGGGTCGAAGCTCGCCGCCGGCACGCCGCAGGTGTCGGGCAGGAACACCACCTTGGCTTCCAGCCCCTTGGCGGCGTGCACGGTCATCACCCGCACCGAGCCGCCGGCGCCTTCCATGTCGCGCTTGACGGTGGTGTCCAGCGCCTCGACGTCGGCGAGAAAGGCGCCGAGCGAGGGGGCGCCGAGCTGCTCGTGGTTGAGGGCGAGGCGGAGGAACTCGTCGATGGCGTCGTGCGCCTCGGCGCCGAGCCGCGCTTCCATCAGGCGACGGCCGCCGTCGCGCCCGAGCAGCTCGATGTAGAAGGCGAAGGGCGTCGCGGCCGCCGCCCGCTCGCCCCAGCGCACAAGGGTGTCGTGGGCGGCGCGGTGGCGTTCGTCGGCGGACGCGGCCAGCGCCGCCGCGAGCGATCCCGCGCGACGCGGGGCGAGAACGATGAGGTCGTCGTCCGTGAAGCCGAACAGCGGCGACTTCAGCACGCAGGCGAGGCTGAGGTCGTCGGCCGGCAGCAGCGCCGCGCGGCCGGCGGCGACGAGGTCCATCACCGCGATGTGGTTGGCGACGTCGAGCCGGTCGGCGCCGGCCACCGGCACGCTGTCGCGCTTCAGGGCGCGGATGATCGCCTCGAAGAAGGCGGAGCGCGTTCGCACAAGGATCAGGATGTCGCCCGGGCGTATCGGCCGCCGCTGCTGCGGCTTGCCGGCGCCGTCGCTGTCGTGGACGTATTCGCCGGAGCCGGGGGCCAGCATCAGCTTGATCTTGGCCGAGATGCGGTCGGCGGTGACGCTGGCCGGGTCGCGCTCGCCGGCGACGTCGACGGGGATCGACCAGCCGTCGGGATCGGGCACGCTCTCGGCCTTCACCCGCGGCCAGATCTCGACCAGCCCGGGCAGGTGCGTCTTGACGCTCTCGTGCGTGGGCCAGCCGTCGGGCGCCTGCACCAGCCCGTCCCGGTGCGCCGCCGCGGCGAACACCGCGTCAACGGCGTCGAGGATGCCCGGCACCGAGCGGAACGAGGTTTTCAGAACGACCCGCTCGAAGGGCTTGCCGGCCGACTTGAAGCGCCGCTCGAAGGCGGTGCGCATGGTGTCGAACATGGTGGGCGCCGCGCCCTGGAACGAGAAGATCGACTGCTTGTCGTCGCCGACCACGAAGAAGGATCGGCCGGGCAGGCCGGTGCCGGCGTCGGGCCTGGCGCCGGCACCGGCGGCGAAGTCGCCGGTCAGTCGCTCCAGGATCTGCCACTGCGCCTCGCTGGTGTCCTGCGCCTCGTCGACGAGCACGTGGTCGATGCCGGCGTCGAGCTTGTGCAGAACCCACCCGGCGTCCGACCGCCGGAGCAGCGCCAGGGTGCGCTCGATCAGGTCGTCGAAGTCGAGCAGGCCGCCGGCGATCTTGGCGCGCTCGTAGCGCCGCGCGGTCTCCTCGACGAGGCGAAGCAGCGCCGCGGTGCGCTCAAGCGCGTCGGTCGCCTTGAGTTCGTCAACGAGAACGGCGAGGCGGCTCTGCTCGGCTTGCAGCGCGTCGCGCAGGCCGGGGTTGTTCTTCTCGACGGCCTTGGTGAGGAGGCGGGCGCGCGGTCCCTCGGCCCCGAAGAACACGGCGAGATAGGCGGCCACCGCCTCGGCGAGCAGGTCGTCAGCCCCGGCGAGTGACGCGGCGGCGCGCAACCGCTCGGCCTGCGCGGCGTCGCTCTTGCCGCCGCCATCCTCCAGAAGGGTGGCGAGCACCGGCCAGCGGGTCGGGCTGAGGCCGTCGCGCAGCATCGCCTGCCGCACCTCCCGCGACGAGGCGAAGCCGCAAGCGAGGCGCGCGGCGAGGCTGGCCTGCTCGCTCCCCCCGCTGCGCCGTGCCGCCGCCCGGCGCGCCATCGCTTCGCCGATCAGCTTGTCGATGCCCGTCGAGCCGGCGACCTCCGCCACCAGCGCCAGCGCCAGGCCGAGATCGCCGCCCGAGCGCTGCGCCGCGTCGATCGCGGTGCGCTTGGCATGGGCCAGCATTTCGGCCGTGCGCAGCTCGTCGGCGACGGCGAAGCGGGCGGGCACGTTGGCCTCGAACGGGAACAAGTGCAGCAGGCGCTCGCAGAAGGCGTGGATCGTTTGCACCTTCAGGCCGCCCGGCGTTTCCACCGCGCGGGTGAACAGCCGCCGGGAGAGCACGAGGTCGGCCGCGCTGGCCGCGGGCGCCCCGGTGTCGGCGATCGCCGCGCGAAGCTCCGGATCGTTGAGCGTCACCCAGCCGGCGAGCCGCTCGAAGACGCGCGTCGCCATCTGCGCCGCCGCCGCCTTGGTGAAGGTGAGGCACAGGATCTTCGCCGGCGGCACGCCCGCGAGCAGCAGGCGGATCACGCGCTGGGTCAGCACGTGGGTCTTGCCCGAGCCGGCGTTGGCCGACACCCAGATCGAGAAGGCGGGATCGGAGGCCCGCGCTTGGCGCTGGCGCAACTGGTCGGGCACGCCGCCGCTGGACGTCTGCGCAGGGATCCCGGCGGCCGGCCTGCGGGCGACGCTCACGCCGCCTCCCCGTCGCCGGCAAGCGACCATTCCCGCACCCGGGCGAGATGGTCGTAGGGACCGGCCCGGCGGGCGTATTTCGGGAACGGGCGCGACGGATAGGCCGTGTCGGCCGAGCGGAAGGCCGACAGAAGCTGCTGCAACTGCGCCCAGTGCCGCTCGACTACGTCGGCGAAGGATTCGTCGGGGAAGGCGAGGGGGCGGACGAAGCCGCCGCTCTTGCCGCCGAGCTTGAGATAGGTCGCCGCCACGGGGGCGCGGAGCGGCACCCGGGAGCCGTCGCCGAACGCACCCTGGCGCAGCATCGCCGCCTCCAGTGTCAGCTGCGGCGCGAAGCCGACCTGCACCTCGGCGAGGCCCGGCGGCTGCCCGGTCTTGTAGTCGATCAGCGTCACCGTGCCGTCGCGGTGGCGGTCGATGCGGTCGGCGCGGGCGGTGAGGGTGAAGGGGGACAGGTCGGCGAGCGTCAGGACGAGCTTGCCCGGCCGCTCCACCGCGATGTCGTCGGCGAGGGCGCGCTGCTTGGCGTCGTAATCGAGGAAGACGTCGATGGCGCGCGCGATCGCCGGCCAGCGGAAGGCGGCGAAGACGGGATCTTCCAGCGCCGCGCCGAACAGGTCGCGGGCGATCCCCTGCAGCACGGCGCGGCGCCGGGCCGGCGAGCCGCCGGCGGGGCCGCGTTCCACGAAGCGGTGCAGCGCCGCATGCATCAGGGTTCCGAACTCGCCCGCGTCGAGGTCGCCGCCCACGGCCGGCAGCGGCTGCAGCTTCAGGATGTGGGCGGCGTGGATCGCGTAGGGGTCGCGCCGCAGCGTTTCGATCTCGGTGACGCTGAGGCGGGCGGGACGCAGATCGAGCGGCGGCCGGGGCTGCGGCCGCTTGGCCGGCGCGGGCG
>CAXTMA010000357.1:0-4116 GCA_964245015.1 uncultured Beijerinckiaceae bacterium
GTGCCGCCCCCGGTGCCTCCAGCGTCGCCGCCGGCGCAGACAGCCCAGCCGGCAGCGCCCCAGCCGACACCGCCGATCCCATCACGGTCCCTCCCGGCACCGCCCGCAGCCGTGGCGCCGAGCGGAGCGACCACCGCCGAAGCGCCGCGCCTGCCCGATGCCGATCCCGGCTGCCTCCAGCGGTTGAAGAGCGCGAAGGTCGAGGCCGAGCCGATCGCCATCGGTCCCCAGCCCGACGCCCGCTGCACGGTTGTTGATCCCGTCAGGCTTGATCGCCTCGCCCTGCCCGACGGCGGCAGCGTGCTGTTTCCCGACCGTCCGACGATCAGTTGCACAACCGCCGCGACCTTCGCCGCCTACATTCGCGAACTGTTGGCGCCCCTCGCCAAAGGCAGCTTCGGCCCGGTCGGCGCAAGCGGCGCCGGGAGCGGCGGCGGCCAGGTCGGGAACGCACCAGGCCTCGCCGCCGTGTGGACCGGACCCGGCCTCGAATGCCGGTCGCGCGACCACATCTTCGGCGCCAAATTGTCGGCGCACGGCCAGGGCCTCGCCGTGGACATCGCGCAGATCAAGCTCGCCGACGGGCGGGTCATCCCCGTGGGCGCGCCGGCGAGCGAGGCCGAGGCGACCTTCGAAACGGCGGCGCGCGCCGGCGCCTGCGGCTACTTCCACACCGTTCTCGGCCCGGGCTCGGACAGCTATCACCGCACGCACTGGCACTTCGACCTCGAAGTGCGCGGGCGCAGCGGCGACGCGAAATACTGCAAATAGGATCGCGAGCCGCGCCGGCAGCGTCCCGCCGTCAGAGCATCTCCTGTCCGCCGGTGACGGGTATCAGCGCCCCGGTCATGTAGCTGCCTTCGCGCGAAGCCAGCAGCACGTAGGCCGGGGCCAGCTCGGCCGGCTGGCCGGCGCGCCCGAGCGGCGTGTCCTTGCCGAGTTCGGCAAGCTTCTCGGCGCTCTTCACGATGGGCTGGATCGGCGTCCAGATCGGCCCCGGCGCGACGCAGTTGACCCGGATGCCCTTGGGCGCCAGCAGGTTCGAGAGCGCCACGGTGAGGCTGTTGATCGCGCCCTTGGTGGCGGAATAAACCAGCATGCCGGCGCTCGCCACCTTGGACTGCTGGCTGGTGGTGTTGATGATGGCGGCCCCCGGCTTCATCTGCGCCGCCGCCGCCTGGGCGAGGTAGACCATCGCGAAGACGTTGGCGCGGAACGAGCCTTCGAGGTCGGCGGCGGTGACGTCGTCGAGCCCTTCGTTGACGACCTGGGCGGCGGCGTTGTTGACCAGCACGTCGAGGCGGCCGAATTCCGCCACCGTGCGCGCCACCAGCTCGCGGCAGTGCGCCTCCTCGCGCAGGTCGCCCGGCAGCAGCAGGACGCGGCGCCCGGCCTGGCGCACCCACAGCGCGGTGTTCTCGGCATCGCCCTGCTCGGCGGCGAGGTAGGAGATCGCCACGTCGGCTCCTTCGCGGGCGAAGGCGATGGCCACCGCCCGGCCGATGCCGGAATCGCCGCCGGTGATCAGCGCGGCCTGACCGGTGAGCAGGCCCTTGCCGCGATAGGAGTCCTCGCCGTGGTCGGCCTTCGGCGACATCGCCGAATCGAGGCCGGGGCGGGGCTGCGGCCGCGCGTCGGCGTAGGGCGGCTGCGGCTGGCTGGTGCGGGGATCGTCGGACATGGCGGCACCTGCTGGCTGGATGGCGGGGGCCAAGCGCCGGCCGGCTCGCCGAAGTTCCCGGCCGGCTCGCGCCTGCGACGGCAGGCAGCACCCGCCGCGCCGGCGGCCGGAAAGGTGATGGGGCGGCCGGTCACCCCGCCGGCTTGCGGCCGACCACCGCCCACAGCGGATCGCCGCGCCGGCCGTCGGCGAGGACGTATGCCTCGATGGCGCCGAAGCCGGCGCGCTCCAGGTAGAGCCGCACCAGCCCGGCCTGCCCGTCGGCGTCGAGGGCCCGCCAGATCGCCACCGCCTTGGTCGGGAAGCAGCGGTTGGAGAAGCTGACCACGAGCGGCGCGCCGGGCGCGAGCGCGCGAAGGACGTCGGCGAACACCGCCACCGGCGATTGCAGGTATTGCACGCCGACGCAGCACAGGGCCGCATCCAGGCTGCCGGGGGCGAGCGGCAGGGCCTGGGTTCGGTTGAGGTTCTGCACGAAGCGTCGGGTCAGCCGGGGATTGGCGTCGAGTTCGTCCGCGTTCATGCCTTGGCCGATCACGGCGGCGAGGGGCAGGGTCGCGGGGAGATGGCTGACCCAGCTCGACATCAGGTCGAGCACGCGGTCGCCCGGCCGCAGCAGCGTCGCGTAGAAGGCGGTCAGCGCCGCCGTCGCCGCCTCGTCGATGTGGGTGACGAGGCGCACCGGCTCGTAGAACAGCAGGTCGTCGCCATCGTCCACCTTGCCGAAGGCGGCCGGCGGCAGCTCGGGCAGGCCGTCGTCCTGTGGTCCCGTCACCGCGATCTCCCGCTCCCTTGCCGGCTGCGGGCATCGCACGCGCACCGCCGCCGCGCCACGGCGAGGAGGTCGCAGGCGGCAGAACGGCAGGCCGCGCGCTCAGGCCGCGCGAACCCTCGCGCCCGGCCCCAGGTTGCCAGCCGGTCCCCACCAACCCGATCGGCAGCCATGGCCAGCATCTTCATCACCGGCTCAAGCGACGGGCTCGGGCGCATGGCCGCGAGCCTGCTGGTCGGACGCGGCCACACCGTGGTTCTTCACGCCCGCAACGAGGCGAGGGCGCGCGACGCGCGCGCCGCCGTGCCCGGCGCCGAGGCCGTGCTTGTCGCCGATCTCGCCTCGATCGCCGCAACTCGCCGGCTCGCCGACATGGCGAACGACTTGGCTGCCGACTTGGCCGCCAAGCTTTCGCCCGGCCAACCAGCCGGCCGCCGCGCCTTCGACGCGGTGATCCACAATGCGGCGGTCGGCTACAAGGAGAAGCGGCGCATCGAGACGGTCGACGGCCTCGCCCACGTGTTCGCCGTCAACACGCTGGCGCCTTACCTGCTGACCGCGCTGATGGCGCCGCCCCAGCGGCTCGTCTTTGTCAGCTCCGAGTTGCACCGGCGCGGCGACGCCGGGCTCGACGACCTGCAATGGGAGCGCCGGCCGTGGCGCGGCAACCAAGCCTATTCCGACAGCAAGCTGCACGATGCCCTGCTCGCCTTCGCGGTGGCGCGACGCCGGCCGGGCACCCTCAGCAACGCCGTCGAGCCGGGCTGGGTCGCCACCAAGATGAGCGGCCCGCGCGCCACCGGCGACCTCGACAGGGGGCACCGCACCCAGGTCTGGCTCGCCGGCGGCGAACCGGCCGAGGGCCAGCCGGCCCCGACCAGCAGCGGCGGGTACTTCTTCCATCTCGGGCCGCAGAAGGTGCACGGGCAGGCCCGCGACCCGGCCGTGCAGGACAAGCTGCTCGCCCGCTGCGAGCAGCTGTCGGGCGTGGCGCTGGCGGCCACCGTCCCGGCTTGACGCGGGAGCGGCCCCCGCCGTTTCCGTCCGCTTCTAAGCAGGTTCGCGTTGGCAGGCCAGCGCTTCACCCGCTCAGCTTGATATGCCGCCGGTTTTGATCGCAGAACCGCGGAGCGCTTTTGCGAAACCTGCTTAGCGGAAGAAACCGCCGCCGTAGCCGTAGGGGCGGCCGTAGCCGTAACCGCCGCCGTAGCCGTAGGGGCGGCCGTAGCCGTAGCCGCCGCGATAGAACCCGCCACCGTTGGGATAGCAGAATCCGTTGCCGCCACGGTGGCGGTACGGGCCGCAGCCGCCGGAGGCGAGCGTGATGTCGGGTGCCGCGCCGGCGAGGGGCAGCGGCTGCGCCCCCGGCATGGCCGAGGCCTCGATGGAGAGGGCGGGGAGGGCGCTCGCGGCCAGCGCCGCGGCGGCCAGTGCCGTGATCAGGTTGCTTCGCATCGGACGACTCCTGTTGTTTGTCCGCCGGGATGAACGCGTCCCGCGGGGCGACCCTACGTCCGGTCGCCCGCTGTGTATGGCGGAGCCTGCATGATCGCAGCATGAACGATCGTAGGGTTCGCCCCCGCCGGGCGTTGCTCTCAAGGGGCGCGCTCGGGGGCGCGCTCGGGGGCGCTTGCGAGCCTGGGCCGATGTGCAGGGGAGTCGC
>CAXTMA010000358.1:0-4111 GCA_964245015.1 uncultured Beijerinckiaceae bacterium
CCTGGACGCTCGCCCGCGACACGGCCGTGCTGGCCCTGCTCTACGGCGCCGGCCTGCGCATTTCGGAAGCGCTCGGCATCCACCGGCGGGACGCGCCGGTCGGCGGGACCGAGTCGGTCACCGTGATCGGCAAAGGCGCCAAGTTGCGTCAGGTGCCGGTGATCGAGCCGGTGCGCCGGGCGGTCGAGCGATACATCGCCCTGTGCCCGTACCCGCTGTCCCCGGAGGGACCGCTGTTCCTCGGCCAGCGCGGCGGCCCCCTGTCGCCGCGCTTGATTCAGCTCGCGGTGGAGCGGCTGCGCGGCGCGCTCGGCCTGCCTGACAGCGCCACGCCGCACGCGTTGCGGCACTCCTTCGCCACCCACCTCCTGAGCCGGGGCGGCGACCTCCGCACGATCCAGGAGCTTTTTTTTTTTTATTATATGTCGACTACGGAGATCTACACGGCGGTCGACACGGCCCGCCTTCTGCAAAGCTATCGAGCCAACCACCCGCGCGCCGGCTGAGCCTATTTCGTCGTGGTGAGCCAGACCACGACGAAGCCGACGACGATAAGGGCCACGCTGGCGACGAGGACGTAGATCATCTTGGGCCTGTTGGTTCCCTGCTTGGCCTCGACCTGGTTGCGCTTGATGTCTGCGTTTGGATCCGAAACCATGTCGCGCCTGCCCCCGTCCGTTCTGGTTGACGCCAACTAAGACGTTCGACGGCGGTGCGAAAGGGCGGTGAAATGAAATAATCCGCGCATCGCATGTGCCTCGAAGGTGCGCGCCTTCGAACCGCTGGCCGCGCGGGCCAGGCGGAACCGCGCCGGTGAAGGCCACGTTGGCTTGGCCCGATCGTTCCAAGGAGGCATCATGGACAGGCTTGAGGCTCAGCAAACTCCGCTCCCGATGCCGAGCAATGCGCCCGAGGCACCCCCGACGGCGCCGGTTCCCACCGCGCCGGTCGAAGAACCGGTGCCGCCCGCGCCGGCCCGCGAAGACCCCGGCGAGAGCGAGCCGACGCCGGGCGGTCCGCCCGCGCCGATGATCGCCTGAGCGGGCAAGGGTCTGGCGCCGGCCACATCTCGACGCTTGACCCTCGGGAACTCCGACGGGCAAGAACCCCGCCGTCAGGAACCCAGACCGGAAGGGCGAGTTTGGGCGTGGCAGTGACCTGCTTCGCTATTCCCGGTGGAACGGCAACACCTTCGAGTGCGGTGCGATTTGCAAGCGTCGTGGCTGGGCGTAGGGATTTGAGCGTAGGACTTGGACCTGTTTCCGCCTCGGCCGGCATCCGATCGGATTTGGTTAAGCATCGTGCCGGAACACAGCAGCGAGGATCACATGGCAGACAGGCGCATCAACGAACATTCCCAGGACCTCGCGTCCGACCTCGCCGCCTTGCGCGATGACATCAGCAAGCTGACCGGCTCGGTCACCGATCTGCTGCGCTCGCGGGCGAGCGATGCCGGCGATCAGGCCTACAGCCTGTTCGGCCAGGCGAAGGACCGCGCGTCGAGCCGCGCTTCCGACGCCCGGGACGAAGCGCAGCGTCGCGCCAGCCAGTTCCGTGATCGCATGTCCGGCCAGGCTTCCGACCTTCGCGACCGGGTTTCCGATCACGCGTCCGATGTTCGCGACCGCTTGTCGGGTCATGCCTCCGACGCGCAGGACCGGCTCGGTGCCTTCGGCTCGGACATCGAGGGCCGGATCGAGAAGAATCCGCTGACCGCCGTCGTCGTCGCCGGCATCGCCGGACTGCTGATGGGACTGTTGAGCCGCTCGCTTTAGATGCTCGCTTTCCTCGCGAGGGTGGCCGGTGGCGCCGTTGCGCCGCTCGTCGACCGCGTGTCGGCCTTCGGTGCGAGCCTCGCGAGGAAACTCGTGCTGTTTCTCGTTGCGGGGGTCTGCTTCCTCGTGGTGCTTGCCGCGCTGACGATCGCGTTCGATCTGTGGATCGCCATGTTGGCCGGACCGATCGCGGGTGCGCTGGCGGTGGCTGGCGTTTACCTCGCCGTCGGCCTGCTCGCCGTGACTTTGGCGATGCGGGGCGATCGATCCGCGCAGGGCCGGGTGAAGGCTGGCGCGCGCGCCGAGGAGGAGTCGCAGGGGGACGAAGCGGCAGCCGGAGGCACGACGCGCAATGCGCAGATCGATCGCTTCATCGCGCCGATCCTCGGCATGCTTCAGAATCTCGGCCTGCGGCGCGAGCAACTCGCCGTTCTCGCCGGGGCCTCGATGGCGAAGCAGTTGCGCCCGCTGCCGCTCGTGGGAGTGGCGATCGTGGCCGGCTTCCTGGTCGGGCGGGTGTGGAAAGGCCGGGATGTCCTGCTCTCAACCGAACTCGTGACCACCCTGCTCGGCATGCTTGGTCTGTCCCAAAGCGCGAGAGAGGCCGCCGAGACCACGGATCAGGCCACCTGAGCCGCTCCGGCGCGGGCGGATCCAAACCTTGTTCTTCAAATCCCCGACCGATCGAACCGCCTCGGCTCATCGCCGGGGCAGACGGTCACATCGCGGTTTCTTCCTTGCGATGCGACTTGCGATCGAAGAACAAGGCTTGGCTGATCACAGCCTTGAGGCTGTCGACGCCGAACGGCTTGGTGATGAGAAACGCCGGCTCGGGCGGTGCGCCGGTCAGGAAGCGCTCGGGATAGGCGGTGATGAAGATCACCGGCACCGAGAAGGTGTCCAGGATCTGGTTCACCGCTTCGAGGCCTGAGCTTCCGTCGGCAAGTTGGATGTCCGCGAGAATCAGGCCGGGCCGTTCCTTGCCGACCGCGTCCACGGCCTCGGTATGGGTACGGGCGACGTTGACCACGCGGTGGCCGAGTTCTTCAACAAGGGTTTGCAGGTCGAGGGCGATGAACGGCTCGTCCTCGATGATGAGGACGTCGGTCCGAATCTGGTTGGCGATCTCCTTGCCGGCGGCGTCGATCAGGCTGGCCGCTTCGACCGGCGTGCAATCGAGCACGCGCGACACTTCGCCGGTATCGAAGCCTTCCAACGAGCTCAGGAGAAAGGCGATGCGCGGCTGCAGCGAGATCGCTTCGAGGTTGCGGCGTGCCCCGTGCTCGTCGCCCGAAAGTTCGAGCTGGTCGGTGTGCTCGTTGATCGGCGACGACCGCCAGACCCGCAGGAAAGCCTTGTAAAGGGAGGCCCTGACGTCGCGGCCGGCGTCGAAGCCGGTCGGGTCGGCGACGATCGCCTCCAGGGTGGCAAGCACGTAGGCGTCGCCGCCAGCCTGATTGCCGGTCAGAGCGCGGGAGAACCGGCGGAGGTAGGGGATGTGAGAGGCAATGGCTTGTGAAACGGACATCTAACCTCTTTCTTCAACGCGCACACGCCTTCGCAGCGCACATGCCTTCAACGCCCGGACGGCGTCAACGCGCAAATGATGCGAGGTCGTAAATGGCTCGAAGGTCCATCGCCGAAACGGCGCCACACCAAACTTCAACATTGTCAAGGGCAAGGCAACGCCGGGTGGCCTTGAGCGTTCCATGACCGCCGAACAATTTCTGACTTGCCGTGGTGAGCGCGGCCTGCCAAATGGTCGCCAGCCAAGTTGGACGCCCGTCTACCATAGTTCGCGAAAGAGTCTCTCACCGAAACGCACGTTTTCCGATCGGTTGTTGGATTGGAGAGACTTTGTTTCGAATTGAGTGCGAGGCTGCGTCGATCCCTCGTCGCAACAACACTGAGGTAAGCCTTTGTCGTCCCTTCGTGTCAAAAAAGCGGTCGCAAAACCCGACGTTTCCGACCAGATCGGCCGCCAGCTACGGACCGTCTACAACGACATCCTTTCGCAGCCCGTACCCGATCGTTTCCTCGACCTTTTGAAGGATCTCGACGGACTCGCCGCTTCGGCACCGACTGCGCCGGTCCCGGTCAAGGTCGCGAAGTGACAGGAGAACCCGCAAGAGCCGTGGAATCCGTCAAGCCCGTTGAATCCAAGGCCGTTGAGCCCATCAAGGAACGTCCCGCCGCCAGCGCGCAGATGAAGGCCGATCTGATCGCCGTCATTCCGAACCTGCGCGCCTTCGCCGTGTCCTTGTGCGGCAACCCCGACCGAGCCGACGACCTCGTCCAGGAAACGCTGGTGAAGGCGTGGAGCAACCTCGGCTCCT
>CAXTMA010000359.1:0-4105 GCA_964245015.1 uncultured Beijerinckiaceae bacterium
TGGACGTCGCTGAAGTGCATCCGCTGCGGCGCCTGCATGAACACCTGCCCGGTGTTCCGGCGTTCCAGCGGGCTCTCCTATGGCGCCACCTATGCCGGGCCCATCGGCGTCATCATCGATCCCACCTTCAACGCCCGCAAGTATTCCAAGCTGCCGTTCTCCTCGACGCTGAACGGCTCCTGCACCAACGTCTGCCCGGTCAAGATCAACATCCACGAGCAGATCGCCGATTGGCGCAAGGTGATGGCGGAGACGCACGAACTGCCGATCTACAAGAAGGCCATGATGCAGGCGGCCGGCATGCTGCTCGCCAGCCCACGGCTGTACCGCGCCGCGCTGCCGATCGCCGACAGCGCTTTGCGCCACCTGCCGCGCTTCGTGCTCTACAACCGGCTCAACACGTGGGGCCGGCAGCGCGAGGTGCCGCACGCGCCGCGCCAGACCTTCCACCAGTGGCACAAGGAGCACAGGGGCAAATCGGTGCCGCCCGCGGCCGGACCGGATGTGAAGGTGGAGCCATGAGCAGCCGCGACGACATCCTGGCCACCGTCGCCGCCCATCTGCCGAAATTGGATCGGCCGGCGCCGCGCATTCCGATGTACGATGCCATGACGCCGTCCGACCTTGTCCGGGGCTTCGCAACCATGCTGGAGCGCATGGGTGGCGTGTGGCTCGAACCCGACGCAGTCGACCCGCTCGCCCCGGCCCGCGCCAAGCTCGCCGACGCCGCAATCGTCTGCTCGAATGTGCCGGAGATCGTCGGCAGCAGGGTGCTCGGCGCCGAGACCCGGCCGATCGACCTCGCCGACGTCGACGTTGGCGTCGTGCGCGCCGCCTTCGCCGTCGCCGAAACGGGCTCGGTGTGCCTGACCGACGCCGAACTCGGTGTCAACACGCTCGGTTACCTGCCCCAACACCTGCTCGTGTTGCTCGACACGGCTGACATCGTGCCCAACATCCACCACGCCTATCGCCGGCCGGAATGGCGGCGCGCGAACTACGCCGTCTTCCAGACCGGGCCGTCGGCCACGGCCGACATCGAGGGCGTGCTGATCCACGGCGCGCAGGGCGTACGCTCGCTGTCGGTGCTGGCCGTGGCGCGACGATGAGAAGAACGCTCTACGCCGCGCAAACTCATCGTGGAGGCATGCCGGTGAGCCAACCCAAGGTTGGTCTGAAGGGATGATCATTTGGTAGAAGTGCATTTCAGCTCACTTCAATTCGACCATCGTCAAATCTTCTCCTGACTGAGTCTGATTGCGACCTGAACGAAGATTTACTTCACAGCGCCTGCTCTTGGTCGGGGATTGGCGGCGTTGAACGCGGAGTTGACTGCGATCTTCGCCGATAGCAAGCATGCTGCAGAGCCGAGGCGTCCAGAGGCGGAAGGCCAAGGTGATGCACTGTCTCGTTCGTCATCACTGCCGCGGCCACTAGACGCTTATTGTCCTGAGTGTGCGAAGCCGCAGTGGCAGATGTAGCTGGCGCACTCGTCCGGGCTGAACTGCGTGAGCAGGCGCTTGAACGGTATTATGGAGCACCCGCCACAAGCCGAGAACCACTCCGCCGCCTACTCTGCGGCATGTCCACCGCCCTCCGCAACCGCTACGTCTCGGCCACTTTCAAGGAGCGCCGCTCCATCCTCGCCGGCGAGCTGCGCCAGCTTGAGCAAGAGATGAGGACCAAGGCCGAAGCCCTGGCCCACGTCGATGCCGTGCTGGCGATGTACGCCCCCGAGGTGGACGTCAGGACGCTTCCTGTGCGCCGGCCGCGCTCCAACACAACCTACGCCGTCCCCGACCTGTCCCGCCGCATCAGGGACGTCCTGCGCCGCCGGAGCGTGCCGATAGCGGCGTCCGACGTGGTCGGGGCGATCGTCTGTTCCGCGGCAATCAAGGTGAGACGGCGCGTCAATCAAGATGAGACTCGCCGCTGTGCCGCTGCCTGAGGGCGAGCGAAGCTCGACCGAGGGGAGCGGCACAGCGGAGACGGCCCTTTCGGGGCCGGGATGGTGACGAGCCTGCGCCCACCGGTCGACCGCCCGACGCGTTGCTGGAGCGCGTCGTCGGCGTGTTCGACCACGAACCCGGCAAGGCCGAGGCGGAGCGGGCGATGGTGGCGGCGGGCGTGGCAATGCGGCACGCATTCGAGAACCGGGAAGCCGTCGCCCACCTGATGGTCGACGACGCGCGCCGGGCGGCCATCCTCAAGGAGGGTGGCTGGCTGCCGGAGGGCGTGCGACGCCACCCGCAGGGCGGTCGCCATCTGCACGCGCTGCTGGCCTACGGCCTCGCCCCCTCCGCGGGCCGGGAGCTGTGGGCGGTCGCCGCGGCGGACGGACCGCCCCTGGAGGACGTCGCCGAGCGGCTACGCCTCGTTGGCGACTCGATGGGCCTGCCGCCGGTGGGGTTCGGCCCCGAGGTGCCGGTCTTCGAGGCCCAAAGGAGGCCCTCGCCGGCGCGGCGTCGTGGCGTGGGCCGTGATCGCGGAAATGCGAGGGACTAACCGGTAGGATCGGGTGCCGACGGGTTGAACGAGGACGGCCGGGACCTCCTGCGATGTGGAAAACCCCAAAGGCGCGGTTGGGACGCCCACAACCGGGATGAAGATGCTATGGCGCGGGTGCGCAGCGGAATCGTGATAAGATGAGAAGGCTGCGGTCGCGTGTGGGAGTTGGTGAGGCGACACGGGGGATTACGACACCACCCCTCGGCTCGGCAACCTGGATGGCGAGGCTGGACCCATGACAACGGGACTCAAACAAAAGGCGATGGAAGTCGTCGAACGATTGAACGACGCGGAAGTCGACGCCATTCGAAGCCGTCGGCCTAGCGTGCGCGCATCGCTCGCCTGCGAAGGCCTCGTCCTGACGGACGAAGAGGAGGCGCTGCTCGACGAGATGGAGGACGAAGGACTGACCCAGGAGCAGCGCGACCAGCGCGTGCTGGCGTTCATCCGCGCCAGGACGGCCGCAGCCGCATAGGGTGGCGCAGCACCCGTACTGCTACCCAGGCACCGAGATCCTCATCAACAAGCTCGCCTTCGCAGCCCGAGCGATCTCGAGAGCGCCGAACGATTGTCGACGGGCGCGCGCATGGCCACGCTTCCACGAGATCAACCGATCACGCCTGGAGGCATGCGCTCGATCCATCGGCACATCTTCGAGCAGATCTACGATTGGGCCGGCGAGTACCGCACCGTCACGACAGGACGCGGCCCGGTCGCCTTCTGCAAAGCCGAGTACATCGAGGCGCAAGTCAAGAAGCGGTTCGCCATGATCAATGGAGAAGCCAACCTGAGGGGCCTCAAGCCGGAAGAGTTCGCCGGCCGCGCCGCGGAGCACATCAACGAGATCAATGCGATCCATCCGTTCCTGGAAGGCAACGGACGCATGCAGCGCGCCTTGCTCGACACCTTGAGTCATCAGGCCGGACACGCGGTCGATCTCGGCGCGATCCAGGCGGATGCCTGGAACAGGGCTTCCGTGGCGGGCTTCTACCACGGCGATCACGCCCCGATGACCAAGGTCATCGCCGACGCCATCGTTCGGGACCGAGGTCGCGGTGGACCGGCGATCGATCCCGACGCGGGGCAAGGCTTCGCGGCGGACCGAACGCATGCGGGGGAACACGTCCGGGAGGAAACGCGAAGGCGAGGCGAGCGACGGCGGCAGCAAGGCCGTCAAGCTGCTGATCACCAAAACCGAACTCGACGAGGCGATCAACATCCGGCGACGGCTCGATGGAGGCGACCGGTCACGACGACACCCCGGGCCGGTGGCAGACCTCCTTGCAGAAGGAGGCGATGCGGTCGCGTATCAAGCCTACAGGAGATCCGAAGGGTACGATGTGCCCGGCCGGTGGGTGACAGGACTCGAGGCGCTCACGAAACTCAGGCAGGACTTCGGGAACGGACGACTGAGGTCCGTGGAGGTCCGCGTGCCGCCTCTTGGTCCCACCGACTCCGAAAAGGATCGTTTGGCGCTACTGACCGAACGCGCCCGACAAGCGACGGTCGGTCGCCGGATAGTGTGAATAAGCGTGCAATAGGGGGTCTGACGCGATCTCGATGATGCTCAAATCTGTTCAGGCGGCACCGATCAGCC
>CAXTMA010000360.1:0-4080 GCA_964245015.1 uncultured Beijerinckiaceae bacterium
CCGGAGCGCCCCGCCGCGTCGCCCCGAGCGCACGCCCTGAGGAGCCGGGCCTCTACCTTATCCTGACGGCAGGCCGCTGCCGCCGGGCTCAGGCCAGCTGGTGCACGATCGCGCCGGCGACGAGGGTCAGCTTGACCCGGCCATCGAGCCGCGCCTCGTCGAAAGGCGTGTTCTTGCAACGCGAGCGCAGCTTGGCCGGGTCCACCACGAAGGGCTCGTCCGGGTCGAAGCGGATGAGGTCGGCCGGAGAGCCGACGGTCAACCGGCCCTGCGGCAGGCGCAGGATGTCGGCCGGCCGCGTCGACATCGCCCGCAGCAGTACAGGCAGCGCGAGGTGACCGGCGGTGACCAGGCGCAGCGACGCCGACAGCATGGTTTCCACGCCCACCGCGCCGGTCTCCGCCTCCGCAAAGGGCAGGCGCTTGACTTCGACGTCCTGGGGATTGTGGTCGGACATGATGCCGTCGATCAGACCCGAAGCGACGCCCTCGCACAGCGCGAGCCTGTTCTCCTCGCTGCGCAGGGGTGGCGAGAGCTTCAGGAACGTCCGATAGTCCCCGATATCGTTCTCGTTCAGCGTCAGGTGGTTGATCGAGGTGGCGCAGGTCACGGGCAGTCCAGCCGCCTTGGCGGCGGCGATCACGGCCAGCGAGGCGGCGGTGGTGACGCAGGCGGCGTGATAGCGCGCCCCGGTCAACGCAACGATGCGCATGTCGCGTTCCAGGACGATGGTTTCGGCCTCCCCGGGAATGCCGTTGAGCCCGAGACGCGAGGCCAGCTCGCCCTCGTTCATCACGCCGTCGGCGGCCAAGTCGGGATCCTGCGCGAAGTGGATGGTGAGGGCGTCGAAGTCGCGGGCATAGGTGAGGGCGCGGCGCAGGATGCGGGCGTTGCGCAGGCTGCGCCCGCCTTCCGAGAAGGCGATGGCGCCGGCCTGGAGCAGCAGTCCGATCTCCGCGAGATCCTCGCCGCGCAGTCCCTTGGTCAAAGCGGCGCAGGGCAGGATGCGAGCCCGCCCGGTGTCGCGCGCACGGCGCAGCAGGAAGTCCACCACCGCCGGATCGTCCACCGGCGGATTGGTGTTGGGCGAGGCGAGGAGCGAGGTGACGCCGCCCGCCGCGGCGGCGGCGGTGGCGGTGGCGATCGTTTCCCGGTATTCGGCGCCGGGCTCGCCCACGAAACATTGCATGTCGACGAGCCCGGGCGCGACCACGTCGCCGCCGCAGTCGATCGCGCGAACGCCGTCCGGCAGGTTGGCGGCTGTGACGCCCGGCCCCACCTCCACGATGAGGCCGCGCCCAGTTCGGACGCCGCCGCGAACTTGCGTGTCCGCGGCGGGGTCGATCAGGCGGGCGTTGACCAACGCGAGAGGTTGGGCGAGGGCTCCGGCCGGGCCGGCTTCACGCATTGGGCAGGTTCCCGGCCAGGGCCTGCAGCACGGCCATGCGCACGGCGACGCCCATCTCGACCTGCTCGCGGATCAGGCTTTGCGCGCCGTCGGCGACGATGGAATCGATCTCCACGCCGCGGTTCATCGGTCCGGGGTGCAGAACCAGCGCATCCGGCTTGGCGAGGGCGAGCTTGTTCTCGTCAAGGCCGAAGAATTGGAAATACTCGCGCGAGGAGGGCACGAAGCCGCCATGCATGCGCTCCCGCTGCAGGCGCAGGCACATCACGATGTCGGCGTCGCGCAGGCCTGCCTTCATGTCGCGATGGACCTCGACCCCCATCCGCTCGATGCCCGATGGCAGCAATGTGGAAGGGGCGACCACCCGCACCCGCGCGCCCAGCAGCGACAGCAGGATGATGTTGGAGCGGGCGACGCGCGAATGCAGGATGTCGCCGCAGATCGCCACCGCGAGCCCTTCGATGCGCCCCTTGTTGCGCCGGATGGTGAGGGCGTCGAGGAGGGCCTGCGTGGGGTGCTCGTGGGCGCCGTCGCCGGCATTCACCACGGCGCAGTCGACCTTGCGGGCGAGCAGGTGCACGGCGCCGGCCTGGTGGTGACGAACCACGATGAGGTCTGGCCGCATGGCGTTCAAGGTGATCGCCGTATCGATCAGCGTTTCACCCTTCTTCACGCTGGAGGTGCCGACGGACATGTTCATCACGTCGGCGCCGAGGCGCTTTCCGGCGATCTCGAAGGAGGATTGCGTCCGCGTGGAGGGCTCGAAGAACAGGTTGATCTGGGTGCGTCCGCGCAGCGTCGTGCGCTTCTTCTCGACCTGGCGCGAAACGGCCACCGCTTCTTCGGAAAGATCGAGAAGGGCGTTGACGTCAGGTAACGTCAGGCCCTCGATGCCGAGGAGATGGCGGCTGCGGAAGGAAGGCGCGGGATCTGCCATCGAGGCATCGTCTATCCCCAGCCGAAGGGCCGAGTCAAAGACGATCGGCGCAGCAACCCGCCCGGCCGAGAGGGACGCAGCCGGCGCGACTCTACTCCGCCGGCACCGCCCGCGCCTCGGCGATGGCACCCTGCCCTGGGCTCACCGAACCGGCGGGATAGGCAAGATAAAGGGCGAGGCCGGTGAAAAGAAAGCCGCCGACCAAGTTGCCGATGATGGTCGGCAACTCGTTGACCAGCAGGAACTGGCTCACGGTGGTGCCGGCGCCGAGCATGATGCCGAGCGGAAACAGCGACATGTTGACGACGGCGTGCTCGAAGCCCTGACCAAAGAAGATCAGGATCGGCAACCAGCAACCGAGGATCTTGCCGACCGAGGTGGCGGAGCACAGCGCCATGGTGACGCCGAGGCACACCATCCAATTGCACAGCATGGCACGCACGAAGCAGGTCAGAACGCCCTGCGCGCCGAGCGCGTAGAAACCCGCCGTGCGCGCCGTCACCGCAGCCGTGAGCTTGGCGATGACGGGATCGGCGAGGTCGTGGCCGCCCTTCGAGAGCGAAAGATACATCAGCCCCGCGAGGATCAGGGCGCCGACGAAATTGCCGACAAAGGTGACGACCCAGTTGGCGAGCAGCTGCGACAGGGTCGCCCGCTTGGCCATCACCGCCATCGGCAACAGGGCGAAGCTGCCGGTGATGAGGTCGAGCCCGAGGACCACGATCATGGAGAAGCCGACGGGGAAGATCAGCGCGCCAACGATCGGCACGCCGGTCTGCGTGGCGGCGGTGAAGGCCAGCGTCGTGGCCACGCCAAGAAAAGCGCCGGCCAGCGCCGAGCGCACGAACAGTTCGGTGACCGTCAGGCGGGTGCGTGCCACGCCCGTCTCGATCATCGCCTGCACCACCTGCGCGGGCTTGTATGCATCCACCATGACGTGCCTGTTCCCCCAAAGAAGCGATCATCTGCGCTGCAAGATATGCACCAACGTGGCGCCCAAGCCGATCGGATCGGCAGGCCAAGGCGCCACCGGCATGACGTGGCGGCATGACGTGGCGGCATGACGTGGCGGGCCGAGCGCTACGGACTTGGCGCCGTTGGCTTGGCATCGTGAGCTCGACGCCGTGAGCTTGGCGTCAGGTGCCGCACGCACCATATGGCTGCTCCGAAGCGGTCGAAACCCGGCACGCCGCTGCGCCCGCCTGGAGCGCTCACAAGGCTGGGCGCCGAGAAGGGAACCGCATCGAATGGACGTCGTCATCGTCGAGTCGCCTGCCAAGGCCAAGACGATCAACAAGTACCTTGGCAAGAACTACGAGGTGTACGCCTCCTACGGCCACATCCGCGACCTGCCCTCCAAGGACGGGTCCGTTGATCCCGACCAGGATTTCGCGATGATCTGGGACGTCGACGCCAAGTCGGCGAAGCGGATGTCGGACATCGCCCGCGCCGTCAAGGACGCCGACCGGCTGATCCTGGCCACCGACCCGGACCGCGAGGGCGAGGCGATCTCGTGGCACGTGCTGGAAGTGCTGCGCGGCAAGAAGGTGCTGAAGGGCAAGGAAGTGTCGCGCGTCGCCTTCAACGCGATCACCAAGCAGGCCGTGCTCGACGCGATGGCGAAGCCCCGCGAGATCGACGTGGCGCTGGTCGACGCCTATCTCGCCCGCCGGGCGCTGGACTACCTCGTCGGCTTCAACCTGTCGCCGGTGCTGTGGCGCAAGCTGCCCGGCGC
>CAXTMA010000361.1:0-4062 GCA_964245015.1 uncultured Beijerinckiaceae bacterium
CATCGCCCGCTCGCCCGACATCCTGGCGATGATGCGCGAGGCCGCCTTCGACGCGATCTTCTGCGGCATCGAAACGCCCGAGCCTGACGCGCTGCTGCAGATCGACAAGGGCCACAACATGGTGATGCCCATCCTCGACGCGGTGCGCATCATCAACGAGCACGGCATCCAGGTGGTGTCGGGCATCATCCTCGGCCTCGACAGCGACACGGCCGAGTCCGGCGACAAGGTGCTGAAGTTCATTGAAGCGTCCAACATTCCGATGCTCACCATCAACCTGCTGCAGGCCCTGCCGCAGACGCCGCTCTACGACCGCCTGCTCAAGGCCGGGCGCATCGACGCGCGCGAGGATCGGGAGTCCAACGTGCATTTCGCCATGCCCTACGACGCCGTGCTCGGCATGTGGCGATCCTGCATGGAGGCGGCCTACCAGCCGGCCGTTCTGTTCGACCGTTACCGCCACCAGCTCAAGGCGACCTGGCCCAACCGCATCAGGAAGCCGCTGTCGCCGCAGCGGACCGGCCGCGCCATGGTGAGGAAGGGCCTGATCATCCTGGCCAAGCTGCTCTGGTACGTCGGCATCAAGGGCGACGGCGGTTATCGCGCGATTTTCTGGCGCTTCGCCCTGCCGCTGCTGCTGCGCGGCAAGGTGGAAGCGCTGCTGAATTACGCCCTGCCGGCGCACCACCTCATCATGTTCGCCCGCGATGCCTGCTCGGGGCAAGGCAACGCGTCGCATTATTCGGCCAAGCTGCGATCGGGCCAGGCAGCCCTTGACGCGGCCGAGTAGGGCGGGGGTGATTTGATCGCGCCCGCCAACCGGGGGCGGCACCGGCGTGGCCGCTCCCGCTTGCCGGCACAACGGCCGGCAGCGGCAGGATGAACGGCGAAATCGATCGCGATCGTGACGTTGATTACAGCTAAGCTTGCGTTTTCAGGTCGCTTGCGCCTCATCTGCCACGGTCGATCCCCCTCTGATCCTGGACGACGTGTTTGACAGGTTCAACGCTTATGGACGACCTCGCTCCCGCCGATCTCGACGCGCTGTGGTCGCTCGCATCGCCGGACGACCTGCGCCGGATCGCCGATCTCGCGCGACGCATCTTCGCCGTTCCCGCCGTCCTGCTGCTGTCGGAAGGATCGATCGCCGTTCGCTTCGCCTCCGGCGAGCAGGACGCTGCGGTTGAGAGCGCCGCGTTCGACGCGGCGCTGATCCTCGATGGTGGGCCACGCTCCGGGCAGCACGGCGGGCAGCGCATCGGCACCCTGCGCATTCTCGGCGAGCGTGACTGGACGAGCGAGGATCGCGCGATCCTCGACGATCTCGCCGGTTGTTTGACGAGCCTCATCGCAAGCCGGCATGCCGTCGGTTCCGCCCGCAACGCCGAGGCCGGTCCGGCGGAACAGGCACCCGTCGAGCTTGAGGAAGGCGGCGCGGACTCGGCAAGCGTGCACATCCTCCTCGCCGACGACCTCGACCTCAACCGCAAGCTGATCTCCGACATGCTCTCGATCGAGGGCCATGCGGTCGACAGCGTCGCCGATGGGGCGGCGGCCGTGAAGGCCGTCGGGGAACACAGCTACGACATCATCCTGATGGACATGATCATGCCGGTGATGGACGGCATGGCGGCCACCCGCGCGATCCGCGCCATGCCGGCGCCGGCCTGCGACGTGCCCATCGTCGCATTGACCGCGCATTCCCTACCCGAACAGCTCGACAATTGCCTGAAGGCCGGCGTCGACGCGATCCTGACCAAGCCGATGAGCGTCGCTGCCCTTACCGACGCGGTCATGACCTGGTCCCGGCGCGGACGGCGCGCCGCCTGACGCCCTCGCGCGGGCGGCGGGAAAGCACCCCAACGGCTTTACGGGCGGCGTCGCGCACGCGTAAAGGCTGGCCCTGCCGCGAAAGGTCGCGATGGTGGGATGGTGCGAGTGCTGCGATCGAGATGCGTGACGGTTCGGTGAGCCTGCCTTCTGCACCGCGCACCCGGCCGACATCGCCCATGGCGTTTGCCATCGCGTCCTGCGGGCGCCGGGGATGAGGCTCGTCATCTTCGGTCTGTCGGTCAGCTCGTCCTGGGGCAACGGCCACGCCTCGCTGTGGCGCGGCCTCATCGCCGCCCTGGCCGCGCAGGGGCACCGAATCAGCTTCTTCGAGCGCGACGTGCCGTACTACGCCGCCCACCGCGACCTCACCGACCTGCCCGGCGGCACCCTGCGCCTGTACCGGGACTGGGACGACGTTCTCGGCGAGGCCCGCAGCGCGGTGGCCGAGGCCGACGTGGCCGTCGTCACCTCGTTCTGCCCGGACGGTGTCGCCGCCTGCCGCCTCGTGCGCGAGGGACGGGCGCTGCGCTGCTTCTACGACCTCGACACGCCGGTCACGCTGGCCGCTCTCGACGCCGAGCAGCCGGTCGCCTACCTCGACGCCGACCGCCTCGCCGGCTTCGACCTCGTGCTCTCCTACACCGGCGGCGAGGCCCTGGACGCCCTGCGGACCCGCCTCGGCGCCGGCCGCGTCGCCGCCTTCTACGGCTGGGCGGACCCGGCCGCCTATCACCCAGTCGCGCCGGCCGCGCACTACGCCTCGGCGCTGTCCTACCTCGGCACCTACGCCGCCGACCGGCAGGCGACCCTCGAACGCCTGCTGGTCGCCCCCGCCCGCCGGCGGCGGTCGGCGCGCTTCGTCATCGGCGGCGCGCTTTACCCCGCGGACTTCCCATGGACGGACAACATCTGGTTCGTGCGCCACCTGCCCCCTTGCGAGCACCAGGCCTTCTACTCCTCGGCGCGGCTGACCCTCAACGTCACCCGCGCGGCGATGGCGGCGATGGGCTGGTGCCCGTCCGGCCGGCTGTTCGAGGCGGCCTGCTGCGGCACGCCCATCCTCAGCGACAACTGGGCCGGACTCGACCACTTCTTCGAACCGGGACGCGAGATCCTGGTGGCCGCAACCACGGAGGACGCGCTGTCCGCACTCGACCTGCCCGACGAGACCCTGGCGGCCATCGCCCGGCGCGCCCGCGACCGGGTGCTGGGCGATCATACGGCCGAACGAAGGGCGCGACAGATGGTGGCGCTGTTCGAAGACGCGGCCGCCGGCTGATGTGGGGCATCGTTCCCGCCGCCGGCAACGGTACGCGCATCCAGCCGCTGGCCTTCTCCAAGGAGCTGCTCCCCGTCGGCAGCCGCATCGATGCGGCCGGCGTGGAGCGCCCCCGCGCGGTCGGTGAATACATCATCGAGCGCATGGCGCGCGCCGGCGTCGCCAAGATCTGCATCGTCGTGTCGCCGATGAAGACCGACATCATCCGCTACTTCGGCGGCACCGCCGGGGATCGTGACGTCACCCTCGCCTACGTCGTGCAGAACGAGGCCGACGGCCTGTGCGACGCCATTTTCCGTGCCCTGCCGCTGATCGGCCCCGACGAGCCGGTGATCGTCGGGCTGCCCGACACGATCTGGACGCCGGTCGACGCCCTCGCCGCCTTGCCCGACGACCGCTTCTCCTTCCTGCTGTTTCCCGTCGACCGGCCCGAGCTGTTCGATGCCGTCGACTGCGAGACCGGCGGCCGCGTGCGACGCATCCTGGTCAAGTCGGCGCGGCTCGCCGGCTCGCCGGGCTGGATCTGGGGCGCCTTCAAGCTGCCCGGCGCCACCCTGCACGCGCTGCACGCGCTGTGGCGCCGTCGCGACCGCGCCGACGAGTTTTTCGGCAGCCTCGTCAATGCCTGGATCGAGGACGGCGGCGAGGCCTGGGGCGTGCGCGGCGGCAAGGCCTACGTCGATGTCGGCACGTTGAACGGCTACCGTCAGGCCAGCCAGCTGCTCGGCGAGGCGAGCCGGTCATCCTAGCGCCCGACCTCACCGCCGTCCTGGCGCGGCGGCAGCGGATCGCCGGGCCGGTGGCGCTGGTCGTCGCTCATCCCGACGACGAGACGATCGGCGCGGGCGCCTCGCTGCACCTGTTCGACGACCTCACCCTGGTCCACGTCACCGACGGCGCGCCGCGGCACGGCGGCGACGCTCGCGCTGCCGGGCATGCCACCGCCGAGG
>CAXTMA010000362.1:0-4023 GCA_964245015.1 uncultured Beijerinckiaceae bacterium
GGGGGGGGGGGGCCCGGGGGGGCGGGGGGCCCGCGCGCCCTGCGGGCGCTGCGGATGGTGGGGCCGTACGGGACGATGGTGAAGACGATCGCGCGGTCCCCTGCGGTGGCCCGCGGCGCTCCTTCGGAGACGCCTGCGATGTTGCATGGAAGGTGAGACGTGCGCGCTTCGGGCGCCCATCGGCCTGGAGGGCCGATGACGGCGGAGGCCGCCTAGCCCGTTCCTCGGAACGGGCCAGGACTGCGATGGCCGGCGGGGAGGCGAGGAAGCCGACCGTCGAGACGCGGCGAATCGGATAAGGGCATGGCGGGGAGGCCGCCATGCCGCGCACGAGGGAGCCGGATCCGATCGCGGGTCTTTTCGCGACGGACCACAAGGCGAAACGCATCGCCAAGCTGCTCAACCGGGCGGTGGACAAGCGCATCGCCGCGGCGGCCAGGTCGGTGCCGAAGGTGCGCTTCGGCAAGGGCGGGGGCCGCAAGGCGCAGCGGGTCGCGCTGGCCGGCCTGCTGGCCAAGGCCATCGGCGTCCGCAAAGGCGGGCGGGACAAGCCCTCGCTGAGGATGAAGGCGCCGGACACCGGAGGGCGTTCGTTCCATTTCGAACACTCGACCGTGTCGAAGAAGGCGAGCAACGCCGGCCGGAAGACCTCGCGCGACGGGTCGCGGATCAAAGGCGACGGGGTCGCGGCCGCGCATCTGTCCTACATCGAGCGCGAGTCGGCCGTGGAGCGGCTGCGGGGCATCGAGGATAGGGCGCGAGACGCCGAGCTGGAACCCATCCGCGACGTGGGCGCGGAGGTGGCCGCAAAGCGCAAGAGGGGGCGTCCGACGAAGGCGGAGGCCGCGGCCAAAAAGGCTCTCGAGGAGGCCCGTGGCGCGGGGTGGGAGCGGTCGTTGGAGCGCGACCACGCGACGTTCGAAAAGACCTTGGAGGGCCCTGGCAGGGCCGCGGCGGGACAGGGGTACATCGAGGACCCGGCGAAGACGCGCGATGGCGAAGGATTGTCATCATGGGGCACGATCGGAGAGACGCGCGAGGAGCGGCTGGAGTTCTGGCGACTGGTCGAGGAGCACGAGCCGGCTCCGGACGCCAGGGTGCAGAACCGTCTCATCGTGGAGCTGCCGCACCAGGCGACGCCCGAGGCGCGCCGCGAGATCATGGAACGGTTCGTGGCGCCGTTCGCGGAGAAGGGGTTGCCCTACCACGTGGCGATCCACGCGCCGACGGCGAAGAACGACGGGCGCAACTTCCACGCCCACGTGGTAGCACGGAACGGCCGGCGAAACGGGTGGCCGAACCCGCGACCGGGACCGAGACGTGGGACTTCGCGGTGACGAAGACCTACAAGACAAGCTCGCGCCACACGAGGGTCTCACACCCGCACCGCCAGAACCGGGACGCGGACGTCAGGAAGCGTTCCTTCGTGGGTGACATGCGGAAAAGGTTCGCCTCGTGCGTCAACGAGGTGATGGCGACGGTCGACGCGCAGGTGCGCTTCGATCCCCGCTCCTACAAGGCGATGGGCCTCGACGTGGCGCCGATGGAGAGCGTGTATCGGGTCACCGCCGACCGGCTCCACGACGGCAAGCTCGTCATCCAGGACGTCGAGTGGACCCGCCGCATGGTGGCGGTGAAGATGCGCGAGGCGGCGATCGCCCGCGACCCCGACGTGGAGAAGCTGCGCAGAACCACCAAGGCGCTGGAGGAGCTGCGGTCGGCGTGGCCGAACCTCAAGGCGATCAACGCCAGGGTGGGTCCAAAGTCGCGGCTGGCATCATTGGCCGGCTTCACGAGGAAGAGCTTCGCCCAGGTGATCTCGCACCGGATCGCGCTGGAGCACGCCATCGTCGAGCGCAGGGTCGTCGGCGCGGCCGAGCTCGCGGTGTGCCGCGAGGTGATGGAGGCGGCGCGCGTCCCGAGGTCGAAGGGCCCGAGGCACAAGGACCTGAGGACGGCCGAGGAGCAGGATGAGTTGCGCACCCTGTTCGAGGTCGCCGGCGAGGAGCACGCGGCGGTGGCCAAGCGCATGGCCGGCGAGATGAACAGGCTCGCCCGACTGGTCGAGCTGAACAAGCAGGCGTGGCGCGCGAGCGGCGCGGCCTTGTCGCTGGCGGGGTTGCCCAAGGTGCCGCCCGCCGTGGAGCCGGACCCGGTGACGAGCAAGGTAACGTCTGTACCGCGCGCACGGACGTCGGCGCGCGCCGAGGCGCAAGCCGACGAGGCGCGGGTGACCGCGAAGGGCGTCGGAGGTCGACCACCGGCGGATCCGTCGTCGGCACCGAAGAAGGAAGCGGCAATCAAACGTGCGTCGGGCGTCGCGGGAAGCGGCCAAGTCGCCACCTGGGCATCGGTGGCGGGCGAGAACGTCGCGCGAACGCCCGAGGCGGCGCCGGCTGCAGCCGACGCCGAGGGGATCCGCGCGGAAGGGGGCGCCAACGCCGTGGGGAAGGGCAAGCCGTCTGACGCGGCGAAGCCCATGCATCCAGCGGTGATGGCCGGGACGCACGGGCCGGAGGACAAGCAACGGGCTGAGGGCGCGAGGAAGGAGGCCCTGGTCAAGGAGATGGCTGCCATGATGGTCAGCATCAATGCGTCGATGGGGAGGATGGTGGAGGCGTTGAAGGACGATCTCGCCAAGGCCGGACCGGGCGAGTTCGACGCCGGGGCCTTCATCAGAAGTCTCGAGGCACCGACGAAAGAGGCGTACGATGCCATCGACCGCATCATGAGGAAGCCGCCGGGGACGATGTGGAAGTCCGCGGGAGGGGGGCGGGATGACGCCGGCCAAGCGGGCGTGACGCCTGCGACGCAATGTGTTCCAGCGGCGCCGGAGCAAGATGGCGTCGAGCGCGAGGTTGGTGATCTTGCATTAAAAGGCGCGGAGGATGGGGTCGCGACGATTGGCGTGGAAGAAGCGATGGCCGGCTTTGCAGGTACGGCCGTGGCTGGTTCGGCATATGCGGCGAGCAAGGTTCCAACGCCTGATCAGCACGGTGGGCTGGGTGGTCCTGACCGATTCGACCGTGCCGAACCGTTTGTCGAGGCAACGTCGACGCGGCAGAAGAAGCCGGTGCCAAGCTGGGACACCTACGACGACTGTGAGGCAGCGGATGACGGGAAGCCAGAGGGTGCGCCGCTCGACAACGAGCGACCGCCGAAGAGGCCAACTAGTGGATCGTCATCGATTCATGAACCAAGCCGAGAGCCCGCGCAGCGTGACGGAACGGGTCTCCTTTCTTCGACACATGGCGAGGATGCCGAAGGTATCGATCTCCGAAGTGGCGGCATGCCGGGAAGCGCGAAGCTTCGAGCTCGGGAGCACAGGCCCAGTTTCAAGAACCTCGGCGAGGGATGGGTGGATGAGGACATTGCGAAAAGGCGCCACGATGCGGGTCAAGCAAGTAACCTGAGCGGGAAACTAGATCGAGGGCCGGAGCGAGAAGTTGACGAAGCAGCCGTTAAGAAACTGGCATCCAGCCGGACAAGGACCGAGAATGACAGATGTGACGCCGATGCGGCCGGATCAGAAAGCGGATACTCAGACCTAGTAGGGCCGGAAAATACAAAGGTCGTTGCGTGCGAAGAACATACCGCCCTCAACGAGGAAGATGACACCCGAGGTAAGCAGACGCCCAAAGGTCGGCAGGCTTTGGATCTCGACGAGACAGAGATGGAGCAGAAGAAGCGGCGAGATGACGCGCGCCGCATCGCGATGCGAAGGCGCCAACGCGGTCTGGAGCGGTGAGCGCGTTTCTCTCACATCATCAAGGTGGGCGTACAATCGAGCGCACCGCCGCTGTAGCAGGGTTTGTCCTAAGCTGGCCGTGAGCGGAATGGCTGCTCAGGGGCGGAAGGTTGGCCCAAGCGGACAAGGGCTGGCAACGACGGCCCTTGTTCATCGATCACCCGAGCAGCTCCTCGCCTCCTTGTCCTGCGACCTCAGCCTCGTCGAGCGAAGCGTCGTGACAAGCCCGCACCCAGCCCGGCCCTGATCCGCGAGGGCGTGAGGATGCCGGCCGC
>CAXTMA010000363.1:0-4011 GCA_964245015.1 uncultured Beijerinckiaceae bacterium
GGCCGGGAGCGAGCAGATACGGTGCGAGAAAGCGTAGCCGCAAACAAGAACGCCCGCAGGTCTCGCCACGGGCGGCTGGGACAACTTGCCGGCTGCAGGCCTGTAGCCCACGGCACCTTGCAGGTCGACCGAGACGGGCCTGCCTCGGACCAGTCAAAGAACCGTCAGGGGGTTGCATAGCCTCGGGCTCGCTGGAGCACAGGCGACCGCTAGAGCAGGCGTTGAGACGCTCACAGCAGATCCAGCTGCGTCTTTTTCTGGTTGTCTTGCAGGGCGTCCTCCCTCGCAGGCAAACGCCATCGCTTACGCATTTCATCATCAAGCTGTTTTCTGATGTTGTTTTCATCTAGACGTAACATGGCCTGATAAACCTCAAAACTCTTATCGGTTAGAGCTATTTCAATGAAGTCGAATAAAGCATGCAATGCTATACGATCGCCTTTACTTAATTGTCGGCCATCTTTCGACGCAATTGCTCGGCCAAATTCGATCAATGCTCTGGTCCGCGTGTAAAGGTTGCCGTAGAGCATCTGATATCTCTATAGATCTATATCTAGAGTTAACTATGTTATATTACTCGGTCAATACGAAAATATGCTGTACACTCCTAGTGTAACGCTGTACTCCAGTCCAGTATATTTTGAAACGTATTTGAGACTTGACGCTGACGCAGATGCCATCCAGCCTCCGCCATCATCCGCGAGTCTATCGGCTTCGGGCAGGAACGGAACGATACGTTATGCGCCTACTTGGTTTCTGATCATCCGGATCGCCGTGCCCCAAGCCGGATGAGAGCCCCGGCGATCTTCTCGAGTGTCGCCCTCTGAGTTCGAACACGGGGATCTTCAGCCCCCATGACGCTCCCGAAGCTTATGCCCGCCTCGTCCTTGAGCTTGGTCAGTGTGACGCCGAGCGCCTGGCGCACGCGGCGCAACGTCTCCGGCGTGACGTCGTAGAGGACGGGGGCCGAGACGGGTTGGACGCTGAACCCGCGCACCGCGAGCTGCTCCGCGACGATCCTGGCGCCCTGGTCCGGATCGATGGCGTCGCCCATGCCCTGTAGGAAGGCGACGGCTTCAGCGAGGGCGCGCTCGGCGGTCAGGGCAACGCTCCGTGTTCGGGTCGACGAACTATCGCGTCGGGAGCTGAGGTCGCCAAGCCGTCCCATCGCGCCGCGGGAGAAGCAGGACGATCACGAGACATAGCGGGGTAAGCGTGACCGGACGGCCGCCTACCGGTTTTTGGTTTGGCTTGGGATAGGTGTCCACCTGATGTCGAGGTGGACACCTGATGGAAGCGAGCGGCGGGAAGCGACGCGTTTGGCCTGCTGAGGAGCGACAACGCATTGTTGCCGAGGCGACGGCGCCGAACGCGTCGGTTGCGGCGGTCGCCCTTCAGCATGGGGTCAACACCAATCTCTTGTTCAAGTGGATCAGCCGCTCGCGCCAGGGCTTGCTTGATCGGCGTCGGGGTCCCCGTCTTGTGAAGGAAGGTGCGATAGCTGGCCCGGTGCCGGTGTTTGTTCCGGTGGAGATCGTCGCCCCGCCGGCACCGGCTCCGACCCTGTTGCCAGCGCCGCACAAGAAGGTCAGGCGCCCGGCGTCGCTGGCGCGGCAGCCTGGTCGAGGCCGCCCGCAGGGTGCGATGGAGATCGCACTCCCGAACGGCGTCCGGTTGTCGCTCGACAGCGACATCGATCCCGAGGCGTTGCGGCGCATTCTGTCCGCCCTGGTCGGTCTTTGATGCTGACGATCGCGCCGGGGCTCAAGGTCTATCTCGCCTGCAAGCCGGTCGACATGCGCCGCGGCTTCGACGGGCTCGCGGCCGACGTCGCGCAGGTGCTGCGCGCCGACCCGTATTCCGGCGCCGTGTTCATCTTCCGGAGCCGCCGCGGTGATTATCTGAAGATCCTGGCCTGGGACGGGTCCGGCCTGTGCCTTTTCGCAAAAAGGCTGGAGAGGGGACGGTTCGTTTGGCCGCCGATCGTGGAGGGCGGTCTTCGTCTTACGGCCGCGCAAGCCGCCTTGTTGGTCGAGGGGATCGATTGGCGGCGCACGGTGGCGCCCGCCGAGATTGCGGCACCGGTCCTGGCCTGAGATCGGCGCCATTTTCCTTTGCGGCTCAGGCCCGTGTGGTAATCTCGGGCCATGTCGCGCATCACCACCGATCTGCCCGACGACCCGGCCGCACTCCGCCACTTCGCGAGCGCGTTGCAGCACGATCTCGCGGTGCTCGAAGCCACCGTCCAGGCTCAAACCCTGCTGGTCGAGAAGCTGAAGCACCAACTCGCCGTGCTGCGGCGTGCTCGCTTTGGCCGCTCGTCGGAGAAGCTCGATCAGCAGGTCGAGCAACTCGAACTCTTGATCGGCGACATCGAGGAGAGCGCGGCCGAGGCGCAGGCCACAATCGCCCGATCGGCAGCGCCGGTGCCTGTCGCGGTCGAGCGCAAGCCGTCCGTGCGCGTGCCCTTGCCGGCACATCTGCCGACTGAGACCGTTGTTCACGAGGCGCCGTGCGTGTGCCCGGGCTGCGGCGGCACCACCTTCGGCCGCATCGGCGCGGATGAGCGGGAGGTGCTGGAATACATGCCGGCGCGCTTCCGCCGCATCCTGCATGTCCGCCCCAAGATGAGCTGCCGCGCCTGCGAGACGATCGTGCAGGCGCCGATGCCGGGGCTGCCGATCGAGAAGGGCCGGCCGGGTCCGGGGCTCCTGGCGCACGTGGTCGTGTCCAAGTTCTGCGACCACCTTCCCCTTTACCGCCAGTCCGAGATCTACGGGCGTGAAGGCGTCACGATCGACCGCTCGGTGATGGCAGCCTGGATGGGCCATGTCGCGGCGCTGCTCGCGCCCCTGGCCGAGCGCATCGGCCGTCATGTGCGAGCCGGCCCGGCGACCCATGCCGACGACACCACGGTTCCGGTGCTCGATCCCGGACGCGGCAAGACGAAGACCGGCCGCTTGTGGGTGGCGGTGCGCGACGAGCGGGGGTTCGGTTCGACGGCACCGCCTGCGGCCATCTACCTCTACTCGCCCGACCGGACGGCCCAACATGCGCATGCGCTGCTGAAGGACTGTCGCGGCCACCTGCATGCCGATGGCTACACGGGCTTCGGCAAGCTCTACGAACCGGATCCGCTGACAGGCGCGCCGGCACCGCTGATCGAGGTGGCATGTTGGAGCCATGCCCGGCGCAAGATCTACGACATCCACGTCACGACAGCATCTCCCGCCGCCGCACGCGCTCTGGAGTTGATCGGCGACCTGTTCGCCGTCGAGACTACCATCCGCGGCCAGGCGCCAGCCGAGCGGCAACGCGCACGTGCCGAGCGGTCCACCCCGATCCTCGACGCGCTGAAGGCCCACCTGGAGGCGACGCTCGCCAGGGTCAGCGGCAAGAGCCCCTTCGCCAAGGCGATCCGCTACGCGACGTCACGATGGTCGGCGCTAACGCGCTTCGTCGCCGACGGGCATCTCGAACCCTCCAACAACGCCGCGGAACGGGCCATCAGGCCGCTGACCTTGGGCAGGCGGAACTATCTCTTCGCCGGCTCCGACGCGGGCGGACGCCGCACCGCAGTCTTCTACACCCTGATCACCACGGCGCGCCTGAACGGCGTCGATCCGCAGGCCTGGCTCACCGACGTCATCGGCCGCATCGCCGATCATCCCATGAGCCGCCTCGACGAGCTACTCCCCTGGACTTGGACCGCCAGCCGACCGCCTCAGGCTCAGGCCGCGTAGCCTCCCGCGGCCATCAGCTCACGCTTACTCTGGTCAAGCCGAGCGCGTCGACACGCCGAGCGCGCCGTCGCTGCGTGGACGGGCGTCTGCGCCACCCGCTTCATCGTTCAGTCGAGGTGTCCACGATCGGTCATGCCACCTCGTGGACGCCCTCGGCGGTCACTTGGCTCCGGTCACCACACCCTCGAGATCGTGATCGATGCCGAGCAGGAGTTCGGGCTTGCGGCTCTTCAACACGATGAACCATGTCGCGCCCACCAGCATGTAG
>CAXTMA010000364.1:0-3997 GCA_964245015.1 uncultured Beijerinckiaceae bacterium
CGCGAGCCGGGGTCGCGGGCGACCGACTTCACCTCGATGATGCCGTCGTAGATCTCCGGCACCTCCTGGCGGAACAGCTTGGCCATGAACTGCGGATGGGTGCGCGACAGGAAGATCTGCGGCCCGCGCGGCTCGCGGCGGACGTCGTAGACGTAGGCCCGCGCCCGGTCGCCCGGGCGGAACAGCTCGCGCGGGATCGACTCGTCGCGCCGGATGGTCGCCTCGCCGCGGCCAAGGTCGACGATGACGTTGCCGTACTCGACGCGCTTGACCACGCCGTTGATGATGTCGCCGATGCGGTCCTTGTATTCCTCGAACTGGCGGTCGCGCTCGGCGTCGCGCACCTTCTGCACGATGACCTGCTTGGCCGATTGCGCGGCGATGCGGCCGAAGTCGAAGGGCGGCAGGGTTTCGGCGATCCAGTCGCCGAGCTGGGCGGCCGGGTTTTTGCGCCGCGCGTCGGGCAGCAGGATCTCGGTCGCGTCGTTGTTGATCTCCTCGACCACCAGCAGCAGGCGGGAGAAGCGGACCTCGCCGGTTTTCGGGTTGATCTCGGCGCGCACCTCGGTTTCCTGGCCGTAGCGGGACCGCGCCGCCTTCTGCATGGCGTCCTCCATCGATTCAAGAACGATGGCGCGGTCGATGGACTTCTCGCGGGCGACCGCGTCGGCGATCTGCAGAAGCTCCAGCTTGTTGGCGGCGATCGCCATGGTGCGTACTCCTTGGTGACTCGAACGGGGTCAGGTCGGCTTTCAGGTCGGCTTTCAGGTCGCCTTGGGCGCTCGCGGCGGAGCGGTTCGTTTCGTTGCAGACCGGATGCCGGACGGCAGCAGCGGTTTCGGCTTGGCTGGCCCCCGTGGCGCATCGGCGCCGCCCTGCCGGCTGGCATTGCGCAGGGCGAAGCGTCCGGGACCCTTGGCCGGCGGCATTCCCGGGCTGCCGTCGTCCGACGCCTCGCCCGCTTCGTCACCATTTTCCGACCGCGCGGCAATCGCCTGTGCCGATTTGGCCTGCGCCGCTTTGGCCGCGCGCAGCGTTTCGCGGATCAGGTCGTCGGTCAGCACGAGGCGTCCATCGGCAACATCGCTCAGAGCGAGGTGAACCACCTCGGCCTCGCCGGGCTTGGCATCCAAACGTGTCAGGGACACGACGGACCCGGCTTGGTCGACCGCGTCGATGCGGCCGCGAAAGCGCCGCCGCCCGTCGATCCGCGCCGCGGCATCCGCCTGCAGCTCGACCTTGGCCTCGAAACCAACCGCGCGACGGAAATCCGACACCCGCATCAGCGGCCTGTCGATGCCGGGCGAGGAAATCTCCAGCCGGTACTCGCCCTTGATCGGATCGGCGACGTCGAGCACCGGCGACAACGCCTCGGTGATGCGCTCGCAGCCCTCGACGTCCATCGTGCCGTCAGCCCGCTCGCCCATGATCTGCAGGGTCGGGCCGTCCTGCCCCGACAGCCTGACCCGCACCAGCCGGAAGCCGAGATCGCGCAGCACGGGCGCGCTGAGGCGGGCAATGCCGAGGGCGACGCCATGCTCCTGCGACAAGCGAGGCTCGTCAAGGGAATCGGGCAACGCCGAGGGATCGGTGGGAGGATCGGGTGGCACGCTCAAGTTCTAGACCGCAACGGTGTCCTGCAGGAACGGGGCATCAACGAAACGAGGTCGTGTGCAAAAAGAGCGGGGCTGGCCCACTCTTCAAACGTCCAATGCTGAGGTTGATGGCCAGCATGTACCTCGGCTCGATGTGAGGCGCAAGTCCTCCGGCCGGCCGATCGGACAAGGGTCATGCACACTCAGGCCCTGCACGCCCCGGCCCTGGCACACCCGCGACGCGCGCGCCATCTTCAGGTGGTGGGTGCGGCATCGCGGTGCAGCGGCGCGGACGCGAACTCGCCTTGACGTCCTGCACGGTGGACTATCGTCGCCGGGTTCACCAAAGGTCGCAATGCGCGCGCGGCGCCGAAGCGGCCTATGTGGACACGCGCAAACGTGCATGAAGAGGCCGAAATCATGGTCAATCAACACGCCGTCCCCATCGGCAGCCGTTCGCGGCGGAAACTGGCAAGCCTCGCCGCGAGCCTGCCGGTGCTGGCCACCCTGCTCGGCTCGCCGACGGGCGCGGCCGAGCGCGAAGGCCTCGACGCGCAAACCAAGGCCACTCTGCAGAGCGTCATCACGGGTCAGCTCCAGGCTTTCGAGAAAGGCGATGCGACGGCGGCGGAAGCATTCGCCGCACCGGCCATCAAGCAGCGCTTTCCCCAGCCTTCGCAGTTCCTCGACATGGTGAAGCAGCAGTACGGCGCCTTGATCCATCCGCGCAGTACGCAGTTCCTGGACGTGGTCGATTCGCCGCGCGGCCCATTGCAGAAGATGATCGTGATCGCCGCCGACGGGACGGTGTGGTCGGCGATCTACTCTTTCGAAAAGGTCGATGGTCTTTGGCGGATCACCGGCTGCGGCCTCGAAAAGGACGACACGCAGCAGGAGATCTGAATCGCGGGCCACGACGCGGGCCGGGCGGTTGGATCGCAGCGGTTGCGACAACGACCGAAGCAAGAGGAGCGCGTCCTCGAAGCTTGGATGTCATGAACCGTTCTCCGGTCAAGGAGGCTGATGTCAGGCAGCTTTCCAGGAGATACGGGTCGCGGCAGCGATGGGATTTCCGGGCGGCCCTTTGAAAATTCGCGGCCGAAGACAGAGCGGTTCTGCAACGAGCTTCGCCAGGACTATTTGGCCGGCCGATTGAGTTCGGGTGTCGTCGCTACAACATCTCAGGCAGGGCTAATATGAAGGTGAAGCAGCAGATGGGTATGGCGGCAGACGGGCACGCGAGGGCCGCTCCGGACTCGGCCAAGATGGTCGCGGCACCCGGGGCCGAGCCGGCGCGCGAGCTTTCGCCGGCCGCCGAGCGTGCGTTGGCGGAGGCCGCCGAGCGGCGTCGCCTGCGCGCCGAGGCGCTGGACCTGCCGAAGGAGGTCCACGGCCGCGGCGGCAGCGAGCCGGTCCGCTTCGGGGATTGGGAGGTCAAAGGTCTGGCGGTCGATTTCTGACCGCCGAACGTTTTGCGGTCAGGCGACCGGCAGGGCGGCCTTGGCCTTCTCGACGATCGCGGCGAACACCACCGGCTCGCGGATCGCAAGATCCGACAGCACCTTGCGGTCGATGGCGATCTCGGCGCGGGCGAGGCCGTCGATGAAGCGGGAATACGTCAGGCCGAGTTCGCGCACGGCGGCGTTGAGGCGCTGGATCCATAGCGAGCGGATCGTCCGCTTCTTCACCTTGCGGTCGCGGGTCGCGTACTGCATCGAGCGATCAACCGCCGCCTTAGCTGCGCGGATCGTGTTCTTGCGCCGGCCATAGAAGCCTTTGGCCGCCTGCAGCGTCTTCTTGTGCTTGGCGTGGGACGTGACGCCGCGTTTCACGCGAGCCATGAATTGATCCTTTCAAGAACGAGGTTGAGGCGAGCGGGAAGCTTCAACCGTTGGGCAGGAAGAACTTCTTCACGTTGTCGCCATCGGTCTTGAACAGCACGCTGGTGCCGCGCAGGTTGCGGATCTGCTTGTTGGTCCGCTTGATCATGCCGTGGCGCTTGCCGGCCTGGCAGTACTTCACCTTGCCGGTGCCGGTGATCTTGAATCGCTTGGCGGCGCCGGACTTGGTCTTCAGCTTGGGCATTTTGCGGTCTCCGCGGGGGTTCGAGCCCCTGTTGGTTACGCGGCTGCCGCCGAGCCTCGACAGCCCTGCAACGCCGCCGTCTCGACGGGGGCGACCCGTGAAACGAAAGAACCGCCACGGCAGCCCTGATCGGCCGGACGGTTCGCAAGCGCGCGTTATACGCGCGGTGGCGGGAAAGGCAAGGCGTGCGAGCTTGCGCCAGGGCAATCGCCCGAAGGCCACCATCATCGGGATGTGATGGCGTTTGCGAAGTCGTCATCCTAGCCCAGCGTCTTGCGTTTGACTTCGAGGCTGGCCTTGTCGGGGATGGCCCTGAT
>CAXTMA010000365.1:0-3990 GCA_964245015.1 uncultured Beijerinckiaceae bacterium
GCACCACCGTGCGGCGACCATCGTGGTCGGCGGTCGCCGCACGGTGGTGCGGGTCGGCGACGTGATCCCCGGCATTGGCGCGGTGCTGGCGATCGTGCCGGGCGAACGGCCATGGCTGCGCACCACCGGTGGGCTGATCGCCGCCGCGGCGCCGGTTCGGTAGCGCCGACGCTGGACCGAGCGGCAGCGGTCCCGCCGCCTCCACACTCCGGGCATGCTCCCGGGAGGGGCGTCGGATGCGGACGGGAGGGTCGGCGCCGGATCGTCCAGGTGAACGGCCGTCGCGCAGCCCTCGTCGAGACCCGGCGGCGACGTCGAACTCGGCTTGGCACTTCGGGGCGAACCGCGGCACCATGGATCATGACGGGCATGCTCGTACCGGCGGGCGAGGCGTCAGCAGACGCCGCCGTGTGACGAGATGCGAGCGCGATTGCGTGTGGACAGGGCCGCCGACCTTTGCTAGATGCGGCGCTCCGTCGTCAGGCGACGGGCGCATAGCTCAGTTGGTAGAGCAGCTGACTCTTAATCAGCGGGTCCTTGGTTCGAGCCCAAGTGCGCCCACCAAAATTCCGACGAAAAACAGCGACTTAGCTAAAGATTTTGGCCTTGTTGCTTCCCAGCCCAAGCGATTGGGAAGCACGGCTCGAAGTGAGAGTTCGTTCTATGCATATGGCGTGCGAGGAACGATAAGGCGGGCGAATCGCCTGCGTGCCGTGCGAGCCCGCCGGAGGCTCATAGTCGGTCGAAGAGCTGAACCGGCGCACGGTCGACCCGTCCGACACGCGAACGGTACTCCCGATTTGCGAGAATGTCACGACGTCGCCAGCAGAGGCGAGCACCAGGGCGACGGCGTGGATCACCCCTCTCACTCGATCAGCCGCCGAGCGTGCGCGTCGAGCATCCATCCCGGCATCAGCACGAGTTCGACCGCTCCCTCGCCATGCCGCCCGTGAGCATCGGCGAGGGCCGTCAGCGCGTCGGGAAGCTCCTCGCGCTAATCCATATGCTCGACGCCCCGCGTGGCGACGTCGCGGATGAGATAGCGGGCTCGTCGCATCTCGGCCTCCGGCGCGATAGACCATCGGAGGTAGCAATCCCTGCCGCAATGCCCTCGCCGCCAGCCCGGAACATAAGCGCCAAGCGGGGTAAGAGGATGGCCGAGGATGGAGGCGAGCATCGCGCTTGAGCCACCGTCGGTGAGAATGGCAAGAGCTGCGCACCAGCAGGCGCGGCCGTCCGCGCCGCCTATGGAGGAACTGCATGCTAACAAGAAATACGACTTCCACCCCTGCCGCGTCGAGTGCCCCCGCCCTCGACGTTTGATCGCGTCGCATCCGAGGATTGTCTTGCTGGCTCACCAGAAGCCCGTTGTCGTGGGAATGTTTACCCCGCGCAATGACAAGCGTAAGGTGCATACACGGTCGCGTAGCTTGTCCATCGTCTCAGGATGGACTTGCGCCAATTTCAGGTTCTTTGAAGTGGGTGAGACAATGTCATTTGCCGTTCGCTTCGCGAAAGCAGCTTGTCAGGCGCCATACCCGAACAGGTTTCAGCACAAGAATAAGCTGTGGAGTACCTACAACTGCCATATGACCGGTTTGCATTGGGCCCAAATGGCACTTGGGAGAAGACAGGTTCAGGCAAATGCCGCCATCACCAATTACACCGTAGCTCAATGTCCTTGCTGCAATGGAGGAGTGCAGACCGGAGGTTCCGAGACGTTTCTGTCCAAAACCTACGGGCCGGACTTCTGTACTGGTAAAGCTAATGAGGTCTTGGGTATAAATCGGCTCAACCGTGACGCGGAAATTGGCGATGTAATTATTCTCGGCTCGCCTTCCAATCCGATGCACACCATGGTGGTTGTTGCCATTTCTAATGGACTTCGCCATGCGCACATTGGTAAAACGAATCTCCCCGATGAAATCTCTCATTTCAATCCGGCAGCCGAGGTCCCTCGCAAGTTCAAGGCAAAGTACGGTTCCATCTCGGATGGAGGCGGCTCGGCGCCGTCGGAGTTTGCTCTTGGCAAAGGCAAAGAGAAGGATCCAGGGGGCGGCCAGTCACCACGATCAGCCCTCGATTTTGGTAAGGGCAAAGAAAAGATGCGAACAGAAGAGCAAGACAGGGGAGAAATTAGAGCATTCATGCAATCCGCGATGAAGGAATACTCGTCAGAAGTGAGAGTACGGGGATTTAACAATAGAGACGCGCTGCAGTTGGATAAGGAATTTAAAATGCATTATGACGACTTTGACAGGAACGCAGGACACCTATTTTTAAAGAAGCTGGAATAGGAAATTCTATTTACTTCATAAAGAGCCGATTGTACAAAATTGATGCCATTGCTTTGGCCAAAAAGCACGCTAGTGAAAGGACGATCTACGAGCTAGCGCATAGTTGTTGATGTATTTGGCTGACGTAGGTCTTGCGTCCCCGAGCCGATGCTCAAAGCCGGCCATTAGGCAGCTTGCCGCCCTTGTGAGCATCGCCATATGTCAGCGCCAAATTCGATCAGTCGGCATCGTACTCTGCGGCGGCGAGAAAGTTTGTGCACTCGGCAGGGGTAATTACCCAGGGGGTGGTCAGCGCCGTCGCGTGCTGTCAGGCGTTGATGGTGCCGAGCACGGTGCCGAAGGCGTTCGCCCCTGGAGTGAGGCGCGCCGTTGCCACAACGGTTCGCACCGCGGCCTCGCCGGTGGCGGACCACATCGCGCGATAGCCGTTGGTGTTCTTGCGCTGGATCACCGCCGGCCGCAGGTCGCGCTCGCAGGCGTTGTTCGTGGCCTCGACCTGTCCGGGGAAGGACGCGAAGGTCAGCAACTGGTCGCGGGCGCGCCGCATCCGGCGCTGGATGTCGCGGGCCAGGTCGCAACTGACCGGGGCGGCGAGGATGTCGTCGAGCACGCGTTCCAGCCTGCGGCGCCGGCTGGTCACGGTGGAGGTGGCCAGGACGGTGACACGCCGAGCCAGCATCAGGGCGGAGCCGAGCCACAGCTTGAGGCGCAGCGCGACCGGGTCGTCGCCGGCCTCGACGGCGTAGGCGACGTCGCGGGCAAGATGGGCCAGGCAGGTTTGCCCGTGCTCCGCATGGCCCTGCTGGGCGACGTAGCGGTCCGACAGCCACACCTTTGGCCGATGCCCGTCCATGATGGCGTGGACCACGCAGGCGCCCCGCGTCGGGGCGGCGTGATGCAACACGGCGTTCTCGCAGCGGAACACCCAATGGTAGCTGTTCGCGCCCTCGATGCGCACGCTTGTCTCGTCGGAGGCCACCACCGCGGCCCGTCGCAGGGCCGACAGGGCCGCCTCGCGCCCGGCGTCGAAGCGCATCTGGGCCCGGCGCAGCATGTTGGTGAGACCGCCTTGGCTCACCGCGACACCGAACAGGTCGAAGAGCACCCGCTGCAGCCGCTCGTAGGACAGCGCCTGGAAGGTCTTGAGGTACACCGCCGTGGCGTGCAGGCGCGGGCCGAACGGCGTCGCCGCTGCGCTGGCCGGCCGCGGCGCCGACACGTGGGCCCGGCAGCCGGGGCACGTCACCGCCAAACGCCGGTGCTGCTCGACGACGGGCTTCACCTCCGGCAGCTCGATCCGCTCGTGCACGCTGAGCGTCTCTGCCGGCAGGTCGGGCGGCAGTGCCAGGCCGCAGGTCGGGCACGCCGTCGGGCGGTGGTCGACGACGGCGTCAGGCTCATCCGCGATGACGCGGCTGTGGCCTTCGTGGCCCGGCTTGGCGCCGCCGGGGCGGGACTGCTCGCGCCGCTCCTTGCGGTCGGTGGAGGGCGGCTTGGACGACGTGCGCGATGTCTTCGCCGGGCGCTGCAGCTTCAGCACCAGCGCGATCAGCTCGTCCTTGCTCAACCGCTCCAGATCACCACGGCTCATGCCACCACGGAATCAGCCTTCGCCACGCCGTGCAAGCATGCCTTTGCGCCTCAGCCGCAAACCCGCCGTCGCCGATCGCTGACCACCCCCTGGGTAATTACC
>CAXTMA010000366.1:0-3974 GCA_964245015.1 uncultured Beijerinckiaceae bacterium
GACAGGACCATCCCGCACATCTGGCCCTTAACTCAGTCCGTAACAGCCTCTAGGGCAGCTTACCCGCGACCTATTGCCAAGCCTGGAAGTGTCGAAACGCACCGAGTTTGTGTCCCCGGGTGCACAGAACCGCTACGCCAACCTCGTTACCCCACTGGTTTCCCCAGCCGAAGGAGGCAAGCGGCGACTGGAAAATAACTCGTTGATAGTATTGGCGCGCCAGCCGGAATGAAACCGCGAACTCCTATGTCATTGTTGCTGCGTTCACTTCCCGGATTCCGGCGTCCACGGCACGGCGTTGAACGACTCCAGCGCGGCCTGGATGGCGCGCGCGGCCGCGAGGTGGGCGGGGTTGGCCAGGGCAAAGGTTTCCGTTGTCGCCGCCATCAGTAATCCACCATCCGGACGGTGCTCGACGACGACGTTCGGCGGCGGCGTCACCAGATCGGCGAAGCGCGGGGCGACGTAGCTGATCCAGGCGAGCGACAGGTCGTCCGCGCTATCCTTCGGCCAAAGGTCGCGGAGGTCGGCGGGGCAAGCGTAGGCCTGCGTCGCCTCGAACACCTCCGCCAGCGCCAGCACCACCTGCCGGAGTACCGCGAAGCCGACGAGGTGCGGCTCGGGCACGGCGAAGGCACTGGTGCTGAGACTGGCGCAATTTCGCGAGCTGTAAGGACCGAAGCTGCCCCCGCGCATGAAAACGGTGATGTAGCGCGACAGCTGATCGGTATCGGTGTAGTTCGTCAGCCGCACCCCAGCCTCCGGCACCAGCCGGCCGGTGACGTGGCGCGGCGTGGCGGCCAGCACGCGGGCGAGTTGGGCGGGCAGCGTCGGCTCGAACGGGATGCGGGTGACGTCGTCCTCCGCCCAGTGCATCCAGTGCGCGAAGGCGGGGTCGATCGCCTGCAGCCGCGCGACGAAGGCGAGCCAGCGTCCCGCCAGCGCCTCGGCCGGCTCCGCCCGCGAGCCCCAGTGCGCGACGGCGGAGAACCAGTGGCGGCGGGCAACCAGCCTGGGCCTGTCCTCGTCCATCACGGTCCTGTCCTCCGTTTCGGCCTGCTCGGCGGCAGGACGCCGACCGCGACGTCGCCCAACCCTCTTGCATTGAAAACCTGTCGGGCGAGGTTGGCCGCGTCCTGCTCGGCGAAGTATACCTTAAGCCTCGCGCCGCGTGTCCGGGCGGCGCGCCGGTGCCGTTCCGTGACATCAACGAGCTGGTCCATGACGCTGGTCGCGAACCTGAGCGTCAGCAGCCGGGCGTACTCTTCGCCTTTGGCATCGGCAAAGTCACCTGCCCTCATGTCGCCGTCCACGAGGTCGCCAGCGTAGCGGAAGCAGTCGTCGGGGTACTGCCATTCTCCTGTTTCCGGGTCGACAATGCGCACGGCGAAGCCGCGCGGGAGCGGCGCGAGCGGGTTGACGCGCCGGTGCACGTCATCCTCGTAGTCCAGGACATGTCCTTTGGGATTGTGCTCCTTGTCGATCTCCGGCTTGGGACAAAGCTGCGGCCCGTCGTCCTCCCTCGCCGGCCGCGGACGCCCGCGCCGCGCCAGCGCAACCTCAACGGCCGCGAGATCGAGGTAGAGCTGCTCGCCGAGGTCGCGGCCGAGCGGTTCGTCGGTGGCGGCGTCATAGTAGATGCCGCCTCGGCTGTGCGCGACCACCACGGCCCCGTCGCCGTCGGGTTTTGCCCAGGCGAGCCTCAGTATGCCGGCCGGCCCGTCGCGACGGTAGCGGATGTCGGCGGCCCCGGGCAGCGTGCCTTCCGTGACGCCGCCGCTGTTCGGGGTCGGAATGATGAGCGCGCCGAGCACCGCCGTGGGCGCGGCGAACCTGCTGGCGAAGACGGCCAGCGCGCGCACGATGGCTGGGCTCGCGTCGATGAGGAGCGAGCGGGCGGCAACCGGCAGGGCGTCAGCCGTTCTGGCCTGGGGCGTGTCCGACGGTTCCGTTGCGGCCGAGCCCCATTGCCCGCTCGCCCGGCCGCTGCCGGCCGGCACGCGCGGCTGGTCGGGATCGTACTTGACGAGGGGGTGGGCAGGTGCTTGGGCGAGCAGCAGGCCGAGGTGGCGGGCAAGGTTCTGCGGCGCGAGGCCGTCGTCGAGCAGCGCCTCGGCGAGGAACAGGCGGAAGGCGTCCTCCTCCGTCGCCAGCCGCGGCAGGCGGGCGAAGGCGAGCTCGATGTGGGCGAGCGCCGCTTCGCCGCGCCGCCAACGCAAGCTGGCGCGCTTGGCGAAGTGCAGGACCAGCGGTGAGGCTTCTCGGCCGTATGCCGCCGTCAGCAGCACTGTTAGGCGTTCGTCGTCGCCGTTGCGAAAACCGTGTCGGACGTCCGGGTCGCTGCGCGCAAGCAGGGAGCCGCGCCCGAGGATCAGCGCCGCGTCGCCGATCGTGGGCGCGGCGTGGAAGGCGCTGCGTCGCCGCCGACCATCGTAGCTTTCGTGGAGGTTGGCGAGGGAGCGCAAGGAGAGTGCCTGTGAACGCATCGGCGTTCACAATCTAAACTGAAGAAAGGCGGTGTGAAAAGCAGTCGTGGCGCGCGCAAATCGGACATACGCGCGACCTACAGAAGTCATTTCGCTATATGTTGCTTCTCAACCGCGAAAGCCGAGCGGCAGGGCTGCATAGCACCATAGCACCTGCGCCTCACCAGGAGCTGGACGCCGGATCGACCCGATGCGGCCTGTCGAGCCTGCCGCGGATAAGATTTCTAAACCAGAGCGAGTTCATGGTTCTGTTCTGGCTGATAGGTGTTTTGGCGCGCCAGGCAGAATGAAACCGCTAACACCTATGTCGTTGAGATCGCGATGTGATCGCGTTCGTCACGCCCCAAGTTCCCACGGCGGCATTCGGCTCAGCGGCGCTACGGCCTGCTCTATATCGCGCGCCGCCACCATGTGCGCGGGGTTGCCGACGTCGAACAGCTCCGTTGTCGCCGCCATCAGCACGCCGCCATCTGAGCGTTGCTTCGGCCTCGCGCCGGTCGAGGTCCAGCGCTCACCCACGGGCATGCGGCTCATCGTGCGGATGGACGATGCCGAGGGAAGGCCATGGCTGTTCACACCGAACTGGACGGGCGCCTTCGGCTTCTCGGAAGCCGACAGGTCGTTCATAGAGCACCACGTCCGGTCGCTGACGAACGAAGCCGGCATCTATCCCTGACCCGACAGAAGCTTGGCCTGCCCCCGGCCCGGCCTGATGCGCCCTCAAGCCGAAGATCGTTGATCGCGCTTCTGGTAGACGGCCCAGATCTCCTTAATGTCGACGCCGCCGTCGAGGGAAGCCCTCATTCGGTTTCGTGCGTTGTCCGAAAAGCACGCAATGGAGGTCTTCCCGAATTCGAAATCGTGCCGACAATCCTTGTCGCCGTCGACCCCGAGGTGCCATCGCAGCGCCTTGGACTTCGGCTCCGAAAGCTTGACCACCTTGGCGAGCTCGGACGCCCGCATGTGGAACCTCTTGCGCAGGTCGACCTCGCGCACGGCCGCGGCCTCGGACGGGTTGTCCCCGCCGACGTACCGGACGGGGGCGCCCTCCTTCTTGGTGAAATGGACCTTCAGGGTCACGCCTTCCCCCGACGTCTGCGTGGCGACGGTGGCCAAGCGGGGGAAGACGACACCGACGTCCTGGCCGGCGCGCACCCCCTTCTCGACGCGGTCGATGTCCTTCTCGCTGATCTCGACCTCGTCGGCCACCAAGGCCTCCAGCGCCAGAAGCGAGCGGATCCGCGCACGGGCCTCGTCGCGCTGACGGCGCTTGGGCTTGAGCAGTTCGTTGACGAGCTTGAACTCCCGGTCGATCAGGAATTCGAAGTCGCCGGGCGGCTTCGTCGACACGGGGAGCACGCGCGCTGGAACGTGGCTCGCCAGGTCCGAGCCGAGCGCCCGGTTCAAATAGGCATCGCAGACCGTGATGATGGCGCGCGTCTGCAGGTAAAGGATATCCTCGGACACGCAGCCGAGCCAATGCTGGGC
>CAXTMA010000367.1:0-3953 GCA_964245015.1 uncultured Beijerinckiaceae bacterium
TGTTCTACGCCATGCCGGCCCGGATGCTTGTCTGGCCCGCCGGCATCGGCATGTTCGCGCACGCGGCCCATTGGGCCATGCAGGTCGTGGCCGGCGTCAGCCCGGTACCGGCGGCCGCGCTGGCCAGTCTGATGGCTGGCGCCCTGCTGGTTCTCGTCACGCGCCGCTTCCACCTTCCCTTCGCCGGCGTCAGCTTCGCTTCGGTGGTCTCGATGCTACCCGGGATCTTCATCTTCCCTATGAGCAGCGCCCTCGTCGCCATCGCGCAGCGCGGCCCGGCTTCAAGCCCTGCGCTCGTCGCCGACGCTATAGGGGATGGCACGACCGCGATCCTCGTCGTGCTCGGCATGAACCCTCGGGCTGCTCTGCCCGAAGAGCCTGTACGACGGCCGGCGACGCCGTGCCGCGGTGGGACGTTCCCCCGCCATAAGAGGAGAGTCGACGCATGGCTGACTGGGACTCGGAGAAACGCGACCGCCAGGAGCGGCTGGACGCCGGGCGGCGCTTCGCCAAGGGCAAGATGGTCGCCTCGGGCGACGCGACGAAGCTCATGGAGGCGATCGTGCGACCCGCCGACCGCGTGTGCCTGGAAGGCGACAACCAGAAGCAGGCCGACTTCCTCGCCGGCGCGCTGGCCAAGGTCGACAAGGGCAAGGTGCACGACCTCCACATCGTGCAGTCCGGCATCGTGCTCTCCCAGCACCTCGACCTGTTCGAGAAGGGCATCGCCACCAAGCTCGACTTCTCCTACTCCGGACCGCAGGGCGCGGCCGTGGCGCGCCTGCTGAACGGCGGCAAGGTCGAGCTCGGCGCCATCCACACCTACATCGAGCTGTTCGCCCGCTACTTCATGGACCTGACGCCGAAGGTGGCGATGACGGTGGCGCGGCAGGCCGACCGCGACGGCAACCTCTACATGGGTCCCAACGTCGAGGACTCGCCCGTGGTCGTCGAGGCCACGGCCTTCAAGCAGGGCATCGTCGTCGCCCAGGTCAACGAGGTGGTCGACAAGGTGCCCCGCGTCGACGTGGCGGGCGACCGCGTCGACTTCGTGATCGAGACGTCCCGCCCCTTCTACGTCGAGCCGCTGTTCACCCGCGATCCCGCCCAGATCACCGAGACGCAGATCCTGATGGCGATGATGGCCATCAAGGGGATCTACGCGCCCTACGGGATCAAGCGGCTCAACCACGGCATCGGCTTCAATACGGCGGCCATCGAGCTGCTGCTGCCGACCTACGCCGAAAAGCACGGGCTGAAGGGCAAGATCTGCACGCATTTCGCATTGAACCCGCACCCGACCCTGATCCCGGCGATCGAGTCCGGCTGGGTGAAGCAGATCCACAGCTTCGGCTCCGAAGTCGGCATGGACGACTACATGAGCGCGCGCCCGGACATATACTTCCTCGGCCGCGACGGCTCGATGGCGTCCAATCGGATGTACTGCCAGGTCGCCGGTCTCTACGCCTGCGACCTGTTCGTCGGGGCGACGCTGCAGATCGACCTCGACGCGAATAGTTCCACCGTCACGCAGGACCGGATCGCCGGCTTCGGCGGGGCGCCCAACATGGGGTCCGACCCGCACGGCCGCCGTCACCCCACCGATCCCTGGCTCAAGGCCGGGCGCGAGGCCTCCGACGCGCACCCGGCGTTGACGCGTGGGCGCAAGCTGGTGGTGCAGATGATCGAGACCTTCGGCGGCGGCATGGCGCCGTCCTTCGTCGAGAAGCTCGACAGCCTCAACCTGGCGGAGAAGCTCAAGATGGAGCTGGCGCCGGTGATGATCTACGGTGACGACGTCACCCACGTCGTCACCGAGGAAGGCATCGCCAACCTGCTGCTGTGCCGGAGCACTCAAGAGCGCGAGCAGGCGATCCGCGGCGTCGCCGGCTTCACCGACGTCGGCCGCGGCCGCGACCCGAAGATGGTCGAGGCGCTGCGCGCCCGGAACGTGATCCTGCGCCCCGAGGACCTCGGCATCAACCCGCTCGACGTGCACCGCTCGATGCTGGCGGCGCGCTCGGTCAAGGATCTCATGACGTGGTCGGGCGGTCTTTACGATCCGCCGGCCAAGTTCCGCAACTGGTGAGGTGCGCGATGGAAAGCTACACGATCAAGCACAGGGCCGCCCGACCGCTGAAGGGGCATCGAACGGACGCCCTCGTCGGCGTGGTCGCGTCCGGCAACTGCGAGGCGCTGTTCGAGCGGACGCTCGCCGACCACGAGGTCGAAGTCGAGATCTCGACAGCGGTGACCGGCTTCGGCGACGTTTGGCACCTCGTGGTGGCGGCCTTCGTCGAGCGCGCTTCGCCGGGCGGCGCGCGGATCTCGATCAACGACGGCGGCGCCACGCCCGACACCGTGACGCTGCGGCTGCTCCAGGGCGCCGCGATGATGGAGGGAACGTGATGGCCGCGATGCCCGTGTGCGCCGAGGCGAGCTGGTTCCAGGCCACCGCCCGGCAGAGGATCGCCGGACTGCTCGACGAGGGCAGCTTCGCCGAGGTTCTGCCGCCTACCGACCGCGTGCGCAGCCCGCACCTGGCCGCCTTCGACCTGCCGGCGGCCTTCGACGACGGGGTGATCGTCGGCCGGGGCAAGCTCAACGGTGCCGCGGTGCTGGTGGCGGCGCAGGAGGGCCAGTTCATGGGCGGCACCTTCGCCGAGGTGAGCGGCGCCAAGCTCGTCGGCCTGCTGCGGGCGGCGCGCGACGGCGGCGCGGGGATGCCGCGCGTCGTGCTGCTGCTGCTCGACAGCGGCGGCGTGCGCCTCCAGGAGGCCAACGCCGGCGAGTTGGCGGTCGCCGAGGTGATGCGCGCCATCGTCGAGGCGCGCGCCGCCGGCGTCGCGGTGGTGGCGGCGGTCGGCGGCAAGTCGGGCGCCTTCGGCGGCGCCGGGCTGACCACCGCGACCTGCTCGGCGGTGGTCGTGTCCGAACAGGGCCGCATCGGCGTCACCGGACCAGAAGTGATCGAGACCAACAAGGGCGTGGAAGAGTTCGACTCCAAGGACAAGGCGCTGGTGTGGAGCACCGTCGGCGGCCGCAACCGGTGGCTGATCGGCGGCGCCGATGCCTACGCCGAGGACACGTTCGCCGGGTTCCGCGCCGGCATCGCCTCGGTGCTGCAGCGCATACCGCCGTTTGAGCTTCGCACGATGCGGGCCGAAGGGAAGCGCCTCGCGGCGCGGCTGAAGCGCTTCGGTCAATGCGACATGGCGACGGACATGTGGACGACGCTCGGCGTGCCGAACCCGACGAAGGTGCGCGACCTGAATGAACAGGAGTTCATCGAACTCGCCAAGACGCACGGGGAGACGTCGCATGACGCTCGATGAGGTTTTGAAGAGCCTGTTCCCGAACGGGCATTCGGTGCAACGCCGCGAAGACATCGTGACGGGTCACGGTCCGCTCAAGGACGGCGGCGACATCACCGTCGTCGGCATCGTTGACGGGGCGCCGCTCTCGCCAGACGACGTCGTGGCGCTCGCCGACCATGTGCTCGACGCGGTGGAGGCCGGCGGCGACAAACCGATCCTGGTGCTCGTCGACACGCAGGGGCAGTTGATGGCCCGCCGCGCCGAGATGCTGGGCCTCAACGAATACTGCGCTCACCTCGCCAAGTGCCTGCTGCTGGCGAGCCGCAGCGGCCACCGCACGATCGGCTTCGAGTACGGCAAGGCGGTCGCCGGCGCGTTCCTGGCGACGGCGCTCGCCACCGACGTCCTGGTCGCCGTCGAGGGCGCCTCGCCCCTGGTGATGGACCTGCCCTCGATCGCCCGCGTCACCAAGATCCCGGAGGAGAAGCTCGCCGAGATGGCGAAGTCGACGCCGGTCTTCGCGCCGGGGCTCGACCCGTTGTTCAAGACGGGTGCCGTGACGACGATCTGGGACGCGGAGCGCCCCTTCGACAGTCAGCTCGCGGAGACGCTGAAGGGCACCACCATGAAAGACGA
>CAXTMA010000368.1:0-3952 GCA_964245015.1 uncultured Beijerinckiaceae bacterium
TCCGCCGCTCGATGAACGAGAGCGACACCGATGCCAACACCAAGGCGATCGACTCTTTGCTGAACTACGAAACGGTGAAGTACTTCGGCGCGGAGGGACGCGAAGCGGAGCGATACGACAAGTCGATGGCCCGCTACGAGACGATGAGCGTGAAGACCTACGTCTCGCTCACCGTGCTCAACGCCGGCCAGACGGTGATCTTCACCGCCGGACTCACCGCCGTGATGATGATGGCGGTCGCCGGCATCCGCGACGGCAGCCATTCTGTCGGCGACTTCGTGCTGGTCAACGCGATGATGATCCAGCTCTACCAGCCGCTGTCCTTCATGGGCATGGTCTACCGCGAGGTGAAGCAGGCGACGATCGACCTCGAGATGATGTTCGACATCCTGTCGCAGAACGCCGAGATCCGCGATCGACCCGATGCGGTGCCGCTGCGTGCCGGCGGATCGGGGCCGCGGGAGGGTGGCACGGTGGGCGCCGAAGTGCGCTTCGAGGACGTGCGCTTCGCCTACGACCGTCGCCGCGAGATCCTTCACGGCATCTCCTTCACCGTGCCGGCCGGGCATACGGTGGCGATCGTCGGGCCGTCCGGCGCCGGCAAATCGACGTTGTCGCGCCTGCTGTTCCGCTTCTACGAGCCCAGTTCCGGGCGCATCACGATCGGCGGCCAGGACATCGCCGACGTCACGCAGGCGTCGTTGCGCCGAGCGATCGGCATGGTGCCGCAGGATACCGTGCTGTTCAACGACACCATCGCCTACAACATCCGCTACGGCCGCTGGGAGGCCAGCGACGACGAGGTGCGCGACGCGGCGCGCCTCGCCCGCATCGACCATTTCGTTGAGCAGGTGCCCGGCGGCTACGCTGCCCAGGTCGGCGAGCGCGGCCTGAAGCTTTCTGGTGGCGAGAAGCAGCGCGTCGCCATCGCCCGCACTATCCTGAAGGGTCCGCCGATCCTGATCCTCGACGAGGCCACCTCGGCCCTCGACACGTTGACAGAGCGCGAGATCAAGGATGCGCTCGACGAAGTGTCGCGCGGGCGCACGACGCTGGTCATCGCCCACCGCCTGTCGACGGTGGTGGACGCCGACGAGATCCTGGTGCTCGACGCCGGACGCATCGTCGAGCGCGGCACCCATGGCGCATTGCTGGCGCGCGGGCGGGCTTACGCGGCGATGTGGGACCGCCAGCATCAGGTCGCCGAAGCCGAGGAAAGGCTGCGACGCGCTCTGGCGCAGGACGAAGCCGCCGAGCGCGTCCGGCTGTCTGCGGAGCGGGACGCCGCTCCGGCTGAGCAAGCGGACCTGCTGGCGGCGCTGCCCGACGACGCGCCGCAGACCGTCGCCCAAGGCGGGGACCGGATGGGAGCGCGTGACACGATCGCCGCGAGTCAGTAGCGGGCGGGAAACCATCTTCCGCCCGGCGAGTTGGCCGATCCCTGCGGTTTTACGAGGACATCATGGCTGATCCGAAAGCGGAACCGTCGACGCCTTACGGCGAGAGCGGTGGCGAGACTCCGTCGACGACCAAGAACCCGGCGACGGGAGAGCCGTCGGGACCCTACGGGACGGACGCGTCGAAAACGTCCGGCGGGGCCGGCCCCGTCGACAAGGAGGCAGATCCCCAACAGCAGCCGACCTGAGCGCCATTCATCAGACTCACCTCGGCTCGCTCGTTTCAGCCGACCTGCTCGACATCCGCGCCGGTCGGTTGCACAGGCCGCACTGTCGCGCGGAACCGGGCGAGCGCCGCCGATGCCGCCTTGGCACGGTAGGGTAGCTCACCCCAGCGGGTCGCGGCGACCTTGTAGGTGTGGGTCTCGTAGGTGCAACCACGACCCCAATGCAGTTTGTATCGCTCGACCCCGTTGCCGAAGTTGATGTCGATCCGCCCTCCGACAGTGCCGCAACCTTTATCGAAGACATGGCGGACCCACACTTCGTCCAGGATGTTGCCCGGCGAGAAACGGCCGAGATCCTCGTCGTAGGCGGCGATGATGAGGGTTGCGAGCTGCGGCCCCAGGGCGATCACCTTGACCGCCGCGGGTTTGCCGTCGACGCTCAGCACGAAGGTGACGAGCCGCAGGTCGCGGCCGGGATCGGCGGCGAGACCCTTGAGGTAAGCGCGGTAGGCCGGCGCGAACAACCATTGACCTGTCTTGGCGACCTTGCGGCCCCACTTCGCCTTCTCCATCAGCAGCCAGTCGATGGCGGCGTCCGCCGGACCCTCGATCGCCGCGATGGCGATGGCGCCGGTTTCGGCCAGCCGTCGACGCTTGCGCGCGGTTTGTGCCTGCGTTTGGCGGCTGAGCGAGCGCTCGTAGTCGGCCCAGCTGCCCTCACCGCGCAGACGGGCATAGGGCATGGTATCGACCTGGGCGACGACATGGTACGCGCCGCAGGCGAGCACCGCTTTGTCGAGGGCGTTGCCACCGCGCACGAAGGGAAGGTCGAGGATGTCGGCACCGGCGTGGCGCAGGAAGAAGCGCAACAGGGCAAGCCCCAACTCGGCTGGCGCGTCCTGATCCTGAACGATGTCGCAGCCCTCCGCCGCATCGGGGCCGAGCGTCACGGCGATCGTCCACAATCCCTTCCGATACGTCGCCATCGGCAGCACCGCCGCCAATCGGCCGGCTTGGCGCAGCACGGCGCAACGCAGCATCCGGCCAAGCGGGGCGTGGATCTCGTCCCAACTCAGCAGGCAGCTCGCATGGCCGGTGTAATAGTCGCCGTGCGATCGGGCCCACAGCTCGTCCCATTCGTCGCGCAGGGCGAGAATCTGCTCGCGCGTTCGCAGAAGTTCGAATTCCATGCATCACCCGTTTGCTTGAGTGCGCCTTCGCGTCCGCCGCCCTTCGGGGCTGGTCTTGATGTGCTTGCGTCTCGGTCGATCCGGGGCGCGTGCGTCGCAACTGCCGGTCCGATGCTTTGAAGCATCGGACCGAAGACTGGATGCCGTCCGCTGTTCCAGCCTGTGGCTTCGCATCGGATTTGGTCCGGGACTGCTAAGCTTCTTTCGGCCCGATGCTCTAGGCAGGTTCGCGTTGGCAGGCCAGCGCTTCATCTGCTTAGCCCTCTGACAAGCCAAAGGTTTTGATCGCAAAATTGCGGGGCACTTTTGCGAAACCTGCTTAGTGCCCCGCCCTGTTGCGCGAAGCCGTCGAGCCCCGCTTCGCCAGGAAGATGGCGGCGCGCTTCACGCCGCGCATCCAGCGAAACAAGCTCGCAGCCGCCCGAGGGAGGGGGCGGATCAGCGTCGAGACCTTGCGTAGCCGCACGGGAACGCGCCACGTCGACCGACTGCCTGCGGGAAAGAAGGCGACATCGCCCGGGCCGAGGCGGCGCTCGATACCGCCGCTCCCGACGTCGTGGTCACTCAGAAAGGCTTCGCCGTCGACCACGGTGACCACCTCGTCGCTGGCATGCTCCCAGCGATATCGGGCCCGCGTCGTTTGCCAGAGATAGACCGCGACTGTGGCGTCGTCGTTGGCCGCAAGCGTCGCCGCCTCGGTCAGCGGCGCCTCACCGGACGGTCGTTCCCCGTCGAGCAGCCAGACCGGATCGATCGGCTTCGACGCCAGCGATGTCTCGGCCGTGCGCCGTATGGTCATAGTGTGCTTGCGCCGCCGGTCGAAGCGCAGGTGCTCGGCGGCGAGCAGCATCACGACGACGGCAAGAGGCATTGCAAGAAGACCCCCGATCATTGCGCCCCCGTTAATGTTCACATCTCGTTAGGCCTGCAGCATATGGGTTATTCGTCCGGCGCGCCTACAGGCAGTTGCCAACACAGTTAAGCTGGCTGCGAGCTTTCCATCGCACCGCCGCTTGCGAAGTGGTTGCTCAGCATTTCTTTATCCTGATGACAGCGCGATTATTCTGGATGCAGCACTCTGAAATCGTAATTACCCACGGGGTGGCCAGCGATGGGCATCGGCGCCATGACGCCCTGG
>CAXTMA010000369.1:0-3952 GCA_964245015.1 uncultured Beijerinckiaceae bacterium
CGGCACCGGCGGCGACGAGGCGGCGCTGTTCGCCGGCGACCTGTTCCGCATGTACGCCCGCTATGCCGAGGCGCACCGCTGGCGGGTCGAGATCGTTTCGGCGAGCGAGGGCACGGCCGGCGGCTTCAAGGAGATCATCGCCGAGGTCGAGGGCGCCGGCGTCTTCGCCCGGTTGAAATTCGAGAGCGGGGTTCACCGGGTGCAGCGCGTTCCCGATACGGAAACGCAGGGACGCATCCACACCTCCGCCGCCACCGTCGCCGTGCTGCCCCAGGCCGAGGAGGTCGACGTCGCCGTCAACGAGGCCGACCTGAAGATCGACACCATGCGCGCGCAGGGGTCGGGCGGGCAGCACGTCAACAAGACGGAATCGGCGATCCGCATCACCCATCTGCCGAGCGGCGTGGTGATCTTCGTGCAGGACGAGCGCTCGCAGCACAAGAACCGCGCCCGCGCGATGGCGCTGCTGCGCTCGCGCCTTTACGACATGGAGCGCCAGAAGCTCGACGCCGAGCGCTCCGCCGACCGCAAGTCCCAGGTCGGCTCGGGCGACCGCTCCGAGCGCATCCGCACCTACAACTTCCCGCAGGGGCGCCTCACCGACCACCGCATCAACCTGACGCTGTACAAGCTCGAAAAGGTGATGACCGGCGAGGCGCTGGACGAGGTCATCGACGCGCTGACGACGGAGCACCAAGCGGCGCTGCTCGCGGCGCAGGACGAATAGGATTTCAGGTCGATCAGCTTGGCCTTGCAATCATCCGCGACGGGTGGAAGCCTGAACGACCACATCTGAACGTCGCTGTCGCCGAAGCGGCTGTTCCTGCCTCAACAGGAAATGTCGTAGAATGTCTGTCTGCGTTGGGAGCATCGCAGGGCGCATCCGAATGGCAATAAACATCAGCATCGCAGTGTAAGCTACTGAGATCTTGAGGATCGGAACTCCTTTTCGATGTCCAAGAACCAGTGCCGCTTGAACCCGGAAGGGCGCACAATTCGTCGCAGCTAACCCAACGTTAGCGATCCAGACACTTTTTGAGAACAGGATATGAAAATGGTCTCTTAGCAGTTCAGTGTCGCGACTTTGCCCAGGTTTCTTCCCTTCATAACCAGTCTGACCGACTTCGCGGGCATATCGCGTGGTAGTGGCCTTCTGACTTCAATGAAGGAAGCTGCCGTTTTTCGGCAGGTTGCGACAAATGTATTAGTCGTCGCATGTTTTATTCACATTCCGGCAATTTCATTGATCGCATTTGCCCTTCATGGAGCCTTGAACCTTAGCTGGATCGTTGCCTGCTTGGGCGCTACCCTGTTGCCGCTCTGCTGCATAGGCTTCAGCCTAGGCATACGCTGCGTCGGTGCAGCGTTATCTGTCACTCTTGTCGCGCAGTCCGTAATCCTTGTTTCATTATTTAATGGCCACCCATGGCAGGTGGAGATGAACTTCTACTTCCTAGCCGTGATTGCAATGATAGCGACCCTTTTTGACCTGCCACTTTTAACCGCGACAGTGATCGTATACGTTGTGCTGCTTGTGGCGGCCGATCATTACTGCTCCGATTATATTTACCCAGGTGGCAGCAGCATACCACGCATCTTCCTCCACGTCTCTATAATGATTTTCGAAGGTTTGTGCCTTGCAGCTATCGCTAGCGCCATACGCGCTGTCCTCGCTCGCGCTTTATTTTCAGAAGCCCGTGCGAATGGGCTGATTGAACAGCTGGAGCGCTCCAGCAGCATCCTTGAAGTCCAGCTTTCTTCGACATCCGACCGGGCCGATCGTCTTGCTTCGACGCTTGCTGCATTCCGTGCCGAAATGAAAATGCGAATCGATCGCCTGCAACTCGTGTCAGGCGATGTACTCGCAACTGCAGCCGACTTGACGAGCGCGGCTCAACGGACGAAGCAGCGCTCACAGTCAGCTTCGACGAGCGCTCATGCCGTCGCGGGTCAGGTCCATGATGCCGCAATCACTGCTGAGGATTTCCGGCGCGTCATCGAAAAGGTCGGCGACCGCGCGTTCGAGTCTCGGCGTATCGGCGCGGACGCTGTCACTCAAGCAGAGAAAGCCTCATCGAACATTGCTGAGTTGAACGCCTTGTCTGCTCAAATCGCGCCGTTGTTGGCAATGATCAATGGCATCGCAACGCAAACTAATTTACTTGCCCTGAACGCCACGATCGAGGCCTCTCGCGCCGGCGAACAAGGTCGCGGCTTCGCGGTGGTCGCGAGCGAGGTGAAAATCCTTGCTGTGCAAACAAGTGCGGCTGTTTCGCAAGTTGAAGATGCCGTCAAGATGATTGGTGAAACGAGCATGCGCTCTAAGCTTGCGGTAACCTGCATGGCCGAGCGCATCGGCGCCATGAACGTCGTGGCCGCTGCAATCGCTGATGATGTGCAAGACCGCGTAAGGGCCGCCACCAGTGCCGCCACAGGTGTTATGTGTGCAGCGAGAGCCGTTGAGGAAATGGGCGGCGCTGTTCTCGACATCCAGGCCGTTGCTGACGAAACCGGTCAGGGAGCGGTTTACTTGCAAAAGGCTGCGCATGATATTGCTGAAGATGCGTCAGCTATACGCAGGGATATCGACGACTTAGCCGTGGATATGATTGCCGCATGAACGTGCTCGCCTCTACGAGCGTCCTGCATATTCCAGACGTTTGCTTCCGGGCATGGCACCATTGCTCGGAGACGGCGGAGAGAAGCGCGGTGCTGATGAATCCGCAACGCGTCGGGTTCCCGCTCTCAGGCGCCTTATATATTGATCGCTGCAGCGTGGTCGGGTCGAGAGCTGCCCTCGCGTAGCCCCCCATCGATTTCCACGCCCAAGGTCGCCGGATGTCCCAGCCTGCATCAATTCGCGCGGCGCGGCGCGCGCGCCGCCCGGCGACAAGCGGGGCATGGCACAGCAAGCGACGCCCTCCCAATCCCACTTCGCCCCGACCCGCGCCGAAGCGCTGCATCGCCTCGACGCCTTCCTGCCGCGCTCCGGCGCGCGCTACGCCGCCAACCGCAACAACGATCCCGGCCCCGAGAACCGCGGCGCCACCTCCGTGCTCTCGCCCTACCTGCGCCGCCGCATGATCGACGAGCGCGAGATCCTCGCCGCCGTGCTCGACGCGCAGGGGTACGCCCGGGCGGAGAAGTACGTCGGTGAGGTGTGCTGGCGCACCTACTTCAAGGGCTGGCTGGAGGCGTATCCCGCCGTTTGGGACGCTTTCCTCGACGGCCGCGAGCGCGACCGTGACGCGCTCGGCTCGGGCGCGGCCAAGGCGCTCGCCCAGGCGGAGGAGGGCCGCACCGGCATCGACGGCTTCGATGAATGGACGCGCGAGCTGGTCGAAACCGGCTGGCTGCACAACCACGCCCGCATGTGGTTCTCGTCCATCTGGATCTTCACCCTGCGCCTGCCCTGGACGCTGGGCGCCGACTTCTTCATGCGCCACCTCGTCGATGCCGACCCCGCGTCCAACACCCTGTCGTGGCGCTGGACGGCCGGGCTGCACACGCGGGGCAAGACCTATCTCGCCACCGCCGACAACATCTCGCGCCACACCGGCGGTCGCTTCGCGCCGAAAGGTCTGGCCACCCGCGCGGAGGCGCTGAACGAGCCGCCGCTCCCCAAGCCACGTCAGTTGCCGCGCCCGTCGCCGGTCGAGCCGGGCAGCCAGCGCGAACGCGCGCTTCTTCTCGTCACCGACGAGGATCTGTCGCCGGCTTGGCTGAGCGGGGATCGCGGCGAGCCCTTCGCCGCCGTCGCCGGCGCGACGACAACCTATGTCGGGCAGGGCGGGCCGAGGGGCGAGCCGGCCACCGCCTTCGCCCGCGGCGCCCTCGACGATGCCGCCGAGCGGCTCCGGCCCCTGAGCCGCGAAGATCGGGTCGAGGCCATCGCCCTCGATGCGGCCGCCGTCGTGCGGGCGGCCGAGGGGGCCGGCGTGCGCCGCGTGAT
>CAXTMA010000370.1:0-3945 GCA_964245015.1 uncultured Beijerinckiaceae bacterium
GACGATCTGCTGCCGAAACTCCGGCGCGTAGGGTGGACGTGTTTTGGGCATCGGGGAACACCTCGTGCGAAAGCATCATCGGTGTCCACCAAAACGGGGCAATCCCAATCCCAGATCGCGCACCTGGGCCAGCAGCGCCTCGTCCGACCACGGCGCCTGCCCGACGAAGTGCAGCAGGGACTGGTGCTTGGCCGCCACCCGCGGCGGCGCCGTCACGGCCGCCATCGGCTCGACGCTTTTGCGCTTCAGCGGCATCAGCAAGCCAAGGCAGTAGTCCCGCAGCGGAGCGACCCGGTCGGCATGGCCGATCACCTCGACCAAATGATCGACGTAGGCCGAAAACGCCGCCTCACTCTCCTGCGTCCAGCAATCCATCGTAGCTCGCTCGGTCCATCGTTGATCAACGACGCTACAAGCTTCTCCACACAGATCGACGATGACTTTCTGACGCAAAAGTACTAAGGATTACCCGGGATAGCTTTTCCTTGAACTTTAAATCAGACGGTCCCACGTTCGAACCCCGGCGCGCTCGCCAGCGAAAACAATGATTTAGGCATTTTTCAGCGGGTGCCTGCTTCCCAACGACGATGATTGGGAAGCACGGGCGAGATGTTGCTCAGCACAGCGTCGCGCTGGAAAGTAGCGTCTCGGGCGCACGGAAGGAATCGGCGACGTAACTGCCGGAGGCACCGTCCGTGGCACCGGGCCGGCCAACGGGCGCATGGGTCAAGACGCGGCGCGAGCCTAAGAGGAGGATGCTTCCGCCTGTTCCTCGCCGAGGCGCTGCTCGACGACGGCCTCGCGCTGCGCGACCTCGCCTGCCATTTCGGCCTGTCACTCACCGGCAATCTTGCCAAGAACGATCCCGACCGGCCGCGTGCGTCGGCCGGCAGCGTGGTGGGAAGCGGACGGTGGACCACGGTACCCGAGGCCGCCGAGTCGGCTCCCGCGAGGGCGCCGCCGCCCGCGCTCGCACCTTCGGCACCGAGCCTCGTCGACGATCTCGGCGCCGACGCCCTGAGACGGCTGATGCGGCTTGCCGGGCGGCTCGCCCTGCCCACCGCCACCTTCGGCGCGCTGTTCGTCCCGTCACCCAACGAGGGCGTGTCGGAGGACGGCAGCGTGCTCGACCGGCCCGGCTTGCGCTACCGCCTCGATCGCGACACGGGCGCGCTGCGCCTGTCGAACGTGGCCGACCCCGAGACCTCGCATGCGATGGTGGCGCAGTTCGGCGCCGACGGCGTATACCGCGACGTCGCCACCCGCGTCCCGGTCGCCCGCGCGCTGGGCGACGCAGCCGTGCTCATCGACCTCGATCGCGCGCCGGCGGTCGACACGGACGCGCCCGAGCGGGACGACGAGTCCAAGCTGTGCCCTACGCCGAAGCCGGACCAGCCGGGCGGCCGCAAGCTGTTCGACGAACTCTACGGGCAATACTTGCGCCAGACCGTCAATCCGCAACACCAGTTGTCGCCCGACGTGACCTTCGCGCCGCCGAGCGGCACGCCGTCGGGCTGGGTGCACTACGACGACTGCCGCGGAAGCGATGGCGGGATGATCGAGGCAAAGGGCGACTACGCCGACATGCTCGACTAACCCTACGGTCCGGCCCGGGACCGCCGACATCGGCTACCGTCGCGATGGTCCGGCCGGCACGCTGCTGCTTGCCTGGACAGGACCCGACGGCGACGAGGCCGTGGTGGTCGCGCACAGCCGGGGCGACATCTACTTCGATGGCGCCACAGGCGAACCGCTCGGCCGCGACCTCGGCGGAACGCTCTACCTCGACCTTGCGTCGGTTGAAATCGCCCTGACGCGGGCGTCCGCGGCCGGCGGCGAAGGACGACGGGTCGCAGCTCTGTCCCAAGCCCGAGATCGACAAGTTTGGCAGCGACAAGAAACATGTCCTGGAATACGAGGACGACGCGCACCGGCGTGTCAACACGCTCGCGCCTCTCCCACGCGGCTTCGTCGTGCGCATCGTCGACCCGAAAACGGGTGAATGGCAGTATCCCGACGATTGCTTCCGCTACGCCGGACACTTCGTTGACGGCGACATGAGGGCGAGCGACTTCGCCGACGCCAAAGGTTAGGAGTACGACCGGCTGCTGACGCTGCCGTTCGGGCTAAAACTATGGATCAGCTTATGGATGTCGCGCCACCTGCGTGCCGCCCGGATGTGCGGCGCGAGGTTCAAAATATACTTTGCTGAGCAGGAGGCCGCCTCCCGCGTCCGGGAGGTGTTCATAGATAAGGGGCTCGGCGACATCGCCGTCGGCGTGCTGCCGCCGAGCAGGCCGAAACAGAGAGTACGGCGATGACGGATGAGAACAGGCTCAGGCTGGTTGCCCGCCGCGACCGGTTCTCGGCCGTCGCCACCTGGGGCGCGCGGGCGGAGCCGGCCGAGGCGCTGGCGGCACGCTGGCTCGCCTTCGTCGCGCGGCTGCAGGCGATCGACCCCGCCTTCGCGCACTGGATGCACTGGGCGGAGGACGACGTCACCCGCATCCCGTTCGCGCCGACGCTGCCCGCCCAGCTCGCCCGCGTGCTGGCCGCCACGCCGCGCCACGTCACCGGTCGGCTGGTGCCGACGGCCGGGGTGCAGATGACGAACCATACCGACACCGACCAACTGTCGCGCTACGTCACCGTCTTCATGTCTGGGGGCAACAGTGGCCCCCACAGCCTCCGCAATTGCGTCAGCATCGGCACGAGCGACTTCGCCGCGCCCGAGCCGCACCTCGTCACCTTCGCGGTGTTCCGGCAGCTGGTGCTGGCGCTGGCGGAGGAGTTCGAGGCGAGGCAGGCCTATGCCTGCCCCGCCGACCTCCGCGACCTCTGGCCGGAGGGGCGGGCGGACGACCTGTCGCTCGCCTGGATCAGCTACGTGCCCCGCGCTTCGCTGATCTGGTGACGCCGCCGCCGGGCGTCGTGGTGGAGCGCCGTCCGGACGGCGGATTGCTGATGGCGGCGACAACGGAAACCTTCGCCCTGGCCAACCCCGCCCACCTCGCCGCCGCGCGCGCCATCCAGGCCGCGCTGCAGCCGTTCAACGCCATAGCCGTGGACGCCGAAGACGGGGAAGTGAGCGCAACAACAATGACGTAGAGGGATCGGCGTTTCCATTCTCCCTGGCGCGCCACATTTCATTCAGGGCCGTTCCAAGTTTCACCCCGGGGAGTGGCGCCGTCACCTGCTGCTATGCATGGGCTCGTCGTGTTTCAGATGGTTCAGCGCGCCAGCGTGAGCCGGAAGCCGAGAAGACTGGCCCAAGTCTAACCCAAGAGCTGCCGCGAGGCCGGCACAGAACAGCGTGGCGACTGAAGCCGCGGTGAGAGGACGCTCAGTCATGTGACGCTTCGTTCCGAAGTGCCACCTTATGGCCGCTCTCTGAAGCGCCCAAGGCGTGGTGCGGCAATCTATCCTCGAACCAGGGCCGTCCAGATGCGCTTCGCCTGCCGCTGAGGACATCCGCCGCAGCGCGAACAGGAAATACACGATGAGCGACATCAGCAAGGTCATGGAAACCTATCTCACCGGACTGCGCAACCAGCACGCGGTCGAGACGCAGGCCATCGGCACGATCCAGAACGAGCTGCCGCGGATGAAATCCTACCCGGAGCTGCACGCGAAGATGGAGGAGGACAAGGCGCGTTCAACGACCCAGGCCGCGCGCCTCGATGATCTGCTCGCCAAGCACGGCACCCGGAAGTCGCTGGCAAAGGAGGCCGTCACCGGTACCGTAGCGACGATCGCCGGCTTCGCCCATGCGCCCTCCGGCGACGACGTGTTGAAGAACGTGCTCGCGGCGATCGGCTTCAAGGCCTACGAGATCGGTTCCTACAAGGTTCTTCTCACCCTGGCCGACGCGGTCGGTGCCGGCGACGACAAGGCGGTGCTGGAATTGTCGATGAAGGAGGAGCAGGAGATGGGCGATTGGCTTGG
>CAXTMA010000371.1:0-3942 GCA_964245015.1 uncultured Beijerinckiaceae bacterium
CCCCCGTTGCCCCACCGCCGGCCGTGGCGAACCGGGCGCCGGCTGCCCCGGTGACCGCCGGCTCCGCCGTGTTCCCTTCGGCGATTTCGCCGCAGTACCAGAGCCTGTCCGCCGGCGTGGCGCGGCGCAAGACCTGCGATGACCAGTACAGGATCAACAAGGCCAACAACGCCAACGGCGGCCTCCGCTGGATCGTGAAGGGTGGCGGCTACTACAGCGAGTGCAACAAGCGTCTCAAGGGGGTCTGAGGAAGAACCCGGGGCAGCAGCGAAGAGCTTGCCTGCGGGCGGTGCGGCCATTCGCCGAGGAGGTTGTCGAGGCTGCAGCCGACGGTTGCCGAAATTTCCCGCATTTACCAGGAAATTTTCCCTGACTTGCGTATTGGCGAGGAGTGGCAGCGTGACCGCTGCACTCCAGGAGAGCCATATGTCCCGCAAGATTCTCGTCGTCGCTTCGTTGATCGCACTTGCCGGAGCAGCTCTCGCGTTGCCGATCGCGGCATCCGCTGCCTCGCCCGACATGAAGACGCTTGATCCCGACAGCGACGGCACGGTGAGCTTTGCAGAAGCCAAGGGGGCGGCCGCCACCAAGTTCGCGACGCTGGACGTCGACAAGGATGGCACGATCGATACCGCGGAAGCCAAGAGCGTCATGTCGAGCGCCGCTTTCGGCAAGGCCGATCCCGACAAGGACGGTACGATCGACAAGTCCGAGTACATGTTGGACGTGGAAGGTGCCTTCAAGAGCGCCGACAAAGATAACGACGGCACGCTGGACGCGAAGGAGCTGGGGACGCCGGCCGGCCAGACGCTGCTGGCGATGATCCAATAGCGTCGGTCGCTCCGCTGGTCTCCTAACCCGTCGTTAACCACGATCGTCTCATCCTCGGCGGCGCGGAGCTCTTCGCTCCACGTCGTCGAGGATCGTTTGCCGCTGCTTCACCATCGCATCCTCGTACTCGCCGCCGCGGCATCCGCCCTTCTCGGTATCGGTGACGCGTGGGGTCAGGCTGCCTTGCGCGGCAACGATGGCGGCGCCGATTTTCCGACGTCTCCAACCGTCGCGCCCTTGCTCCTGCCGGAGAACAACAGCCCGCCCTCGGTGGACGCGTCCCCGGCGGCGGCTGACGAGCGGTCGCCGCCGTCCATCGCGCCCGTCCAGGACCCGAACGGACCGAATTACGGCAAGCCGCGTCAGCGCAAACCCACGCTCTACGCGCCCAAGCTGAAGAGCAACCCGCCCCTGCTGCCGCTCGTGCCCTACCGTGGAGCGCCGGGGTTGCAGCGGCGCGTGCTCAATCCCGTGCCGGCGCCGGCGAATGCCGTCGATGCCCTGCCGCCGCCTCCGACCGTGGCCGTGGTGCCGAGCCCGCTCCGCTTCCGGCGTCCAGCCGTCGAGGCCGACCCCTTCGCCCCGGTGGGCGTGCGGGCCGGGCAGTTCCGGGTTTTGCCCTTCGTGGAAACCAGCACCGGATACGAGACCAATCCCAATCAGGTCTCGCTCGGCGTGAAGCCTTCGGCGGTGTTGCGTGCCGCCGGCGGCGTCGACATCATCTCCGATTTTCCCACCCACAGCCTGACCGCCTCATTGCGCGGTGGCTATTCGGATTTCCCTTCCAACAGCAATGCCAACCGCCCCGATCTCAGCGGCGTGGTCGACGGCCGCATCGATGTCACGCGCGACGACCAGATCCTTACCGAAGGGCGTCTCGCCGTGGCGACGCAAACGCCGGGGTCGCCCCTGCTCGCCGTACCCAACAGCGTCTTCATCGTCACCCGCCCGACCATCGTTTCGGAGGGCGCGACGCTGGGAGCCGCTCATCGCTTCAACCGGCTGATCGTCGACCTGCGCGGCACCTACGACCGGGTGCAGTATGGCGACGCCATCCAATCGGATGGTTCGCTGTTCCGCTATTCGCAGGACAATTACAACGATCTCGGCGTGGTCGCGCGCGCATCCTACGAGTTGACGCCGCAGTTCGTCCCTTTCGTCGAAGCGGGGTTCGATGCCCGCGTGCGCGACAATCCCATCGACCTCAGCGGGTATTTCCGCGATTCCACCGGCGAGGTGGTCCGTGCCGGTTCCACGGTGGAAATCGCCAGGCTGCTGACCGGGACGGTCAGCGCCGGTTACGCCAACCGGCACTACGCCGACCTTCGCCTGCCGAACCTGAACGGGCCAACGGTCAATGGAGCGCTGATCTACGCGCTGACCCCCCTGACCACGATCACCGCGCGGGTGTCGACGACCTTGTCGGAAACGACGCTGGCCGGCGCGTCCGGCGCCATTTCCCGGCTGATCAGCGTGGAGATCGGTCACGTCTTCGCCCGACAGTTCGCCGTCAGCGCCATCGCCGCCTACCAGAACAACCAGTACCAGGGCATCGCCGTGAACGAGAACTTCACGCAGTTCACCTTGAAAGGGGCCTACTCCTTCACGCGCGACGTGCAGCTCATCACCAGCGTTTCGCAGCAGAACCTGCAAAGCTCGCTGGTCGGCAACAGCTACCGCGATACGATCTTCCTGACCGGGGTGAGGCTGCAGAGGTGACGAGGCCGCCGGCGCCGGCAAGTGATCTCCGGCTCCTTGCCCCGGTCGTCCTGACGGTGCGGACCTGACCCTTCGTCGATCTGGCGCCGATTTATCTTCGTCTCGCCGCGCGCCCTGGGGCGTCACAGATCGAGGATGCGCTCGGGCGACGAACGGCCGGCGAGGAGGTCGCGGATACCGTACACGTTGCCGATCAAGCGCCCGCGCCGGTCGATGAGGCCATCGCGGCGGCAACTTCCGACGAGGTTGGCAAGGATGTTTTCCGACGCCTTGCGCAGCGCGCCCATGCGGGTGACGGTCCCCTTGCGGGCGAGATAAACCTGGTTGGCGACCTGCGAGTAGCCGAAGCGCACGCCAGAGGTGCGACCCTGCTTCCAGGCGAGATGAACGCCGACGAGAGCGTCGGCCTTGAGGATCCGGCCATGGGCGGTGGCCTGCCGGGAGAAGTCGACGTCTTCCGCCCAGGCGTAGAGCGGCAGGTTCTCATCGAACCAGCATCCGGTGCCGCGAAGGCGCGACCAGCGGATCGCCATGTTGCATCCGTAGCCGTTGAACACCGGGGCGATCGTTCGCGAGGCAGGGTAGGGCTCGCGCAGGATCGCGCGACCGTCCTCGACGCTGTAGCCCCGGCCGGTGGCGCCGTCGGCGAGAACGCGTCCCGTGGCGACGACGCAGTCGGGTTGACCATCGAAGAGGCGCAGCAGTTCTTCGAGGTAGTCGCTCGCGAGCAGAAAGTCGTCGTCGACGAACAGGGCGATGTCGATGTCCTCACAGGCGCGCAGAAGCGCGTTTCGCTGGTGCGAAGAGCCGCGTTCACCCCGGACGATTTCGACGGGGAAGGGGAGGGCGGCGGCCTCGTCGGCAGAAAGGTCGTCGTCCTTGGCCGGACACACGAGAACGCGATCGGGCTGGCGCTTCTGGTTGCCGAGCTCGCGCAACGTTTCCGACAGGATGGCTGCGCGGCCGGTGGTGGCGATGCAGATCGCGACGGAGGACATGCTGGAAACACTCGCTGGGACGCGGCGCCAGCCTAGCACTCCGCGCGGCCCTTCTGTTTCGAATGCGCCCACGAGCTTTACGCATCCTTACGCTCGCCGGATTTTCGCCGCCCGGCACAGCACGTCGATGACCACCACTGGTGCGGCGCGATCGCCGCCGCACCAGCTTTCTGCCGATGGCGTGTTGACAGGGCGGACTTCGCACGCCTATATCGTGTCCATCGGCGGCGGCGCTCTGGCGCACCGTACGATTCCTAAGACTTCTCGGGCGGACCCAGCCCTGGCCAATACGGCTAGGCGGACGAGCCCGTTTCAGGGGACGCCTTAGGCATTCCCTGATCCGCCATTTCCCTTTTGTGGGTTTTTGGCGTGTTGTTTGACAACTACATCTGGA
>CAXTMA010000372.1:0-3928 GCA_964245015.1 uncultured Beijerinckiaceae bacterium
CATCATCACTGACCAGTCCGCGAACCAACATCACCTCCATCAGGAGGCGATTTCGAATCAGATTGAAGCGTAGCTGACTATTGATTATCCGACATGGCTCAGATTACACCGCCAGGGTTCGTTTTTCAAAGGTATGCGCACGAGACTATATCATGACAGCTGACGACGAGCCATTCGCAAACAAGATAGCCAAGCGCGTAGTCGTCGGCTTTGCCTCGTTATGCATACTGCCGTACATCTACCTGCTATTGCTTGCCGCTGCTACTTGCATTGGGAGAGGAGATCAGTGTGGTGGAGGGGACAGGATACAGAGCCTAGGCATCATTATCTACGTCCTGTTTGTCCCTGAGTGCATCGCCGCATTGATTGTTTTCTATGCATTGGCAAGATCAATGACCAATCTAGGATTGAGCACAAGGTGCATTTGGTTTTATGGGATTACTTTAAATTCCTGCATGCCTTATATGGTATACCTCCTGCATAAAGAGGGCGGTCTATTTCTTTTCTTGATAAGCCTTATTCCGGTCGCGGGAGCGGCGTTCATAGTCTTTTCGATAAGCTCATCAATAGCCACATGGAAGCTGGTCAAGCAAGCAGAGGGACTTAGATGTTTGATCCCAGGCTTTGATGGTGCACTTTTCACGCGTGAGTGGAAGGAAGCACTATGGGCCAAGTTCACCATGGCAGCGCCACAACGACGGCGGCAGTCCGTCGAGCGATACAGTATAGTCAAGAGAGCCTGAGGACGCTCGCCAAGCGCTATGGAGTCAATCCGAAGACGATCGCGAAGTGGAAAAAGCGGACCTCAACGGCTGACCGCAAGACAGGTCCGGCTGATCCCAGGTCGACGGTGCTGTCGGCCGAGGATGAAGCCGTCGTCGTCGCGTTCCGCAAACATACGGCGCTGCCCCTCGACGATTGCCTTTACGCCCTGCAGCCCACGATCCCGCAGCTGACGCGCTCCAGCCTGCATCGCTGCCTTCAGCGTCACGGCATCTCCCGCTTGCCCGAGGTCGACGGCGACAAGCCGGGCAAGAAGAAGTTCAAGAGCTACCCGATCGGCTACTTCCATCTCGACATCGCCGAGGTGCAAACGGCCGAAGGCAAGCTCTACCTCTTCGTTGCCATCGACCGCACCTCCAAGTTCGCCTTCGCCGAACTCCATGCCAAAGCCGGCAAGATGGCGGCCGCCCAGTTCCTGCGCGATCTGATCGCGGCCGTCCCTTATGCCATCCATACCGTGCTGACCGACAACGGCATCCAGTTCACCAACCGGACCTGCGATCGCTCCGCCTTCCACCACATCTTCGACCGCGTCTGCGCCGAGCACGGCATCGAGCACCGGCTGACCAAAGTGAAGCACCCGTGGACCAACGGTCAGGTCGAGCGGATGAACCGCACCATCAAGGACGCAACCGTCAAGCGCTTCCACTACGACGATCACGCGCAACTCCGGCGACATCTCGCCGACTTCATCGGTGCCTACAACTTTGGGCGACGATTGAAGACCCTCAAAGGCCTGACCCCGTACGAAGCCATCTGCAAACAGTGGACATCAGAACCAAAGCGGTTCAGGCTCGATCCAATCCATCAAATGCCGGGACTGAACATCTTAGAGCGTTTTCGAGTGAGGTGGACCCGGCTCACGTGAAGAAAACGCGACGAAGAAGGACCGAGAGCTGGTTCCGTGTCAGCGGAAACAGTTCTAGATCAAATTTCCTGCTTCGCATACATGACGAGATGCGTAGCACTTCATCAACAGAGCCTAGATCGGCATCGCGTCCGCTGCCGAGACCAGGACGGGGAAGCGGCTCGCCTCGTGCCGTCGCCGCCCGGCGATCGCGCGCTCGTAGAGGCGCTCGTAGGCGTCCAGCATGGTGTCGCGGCTGAACATCCGTCGAGCGCGATCGGCCGGGATGCGCCGGTCCATCGCCATCGCCGCGCGGATCGCCTCCGCCAGGGCTGCGACGTCGTTCGCCGGCGCGAAGGCGCCGGCCTCCGCGACCACCTCGCGGGCGGCGCCGCGGTCGAAGGCGGCGACCGGCAGGCCGCAGCTCATCGCCTCGATCGCGACCAGCCCGAACGGCTCGTCCCAGCACGGCGTGAAGACGAGCACCGAGGCCGCCGCGATCCGCTCGGCCAGGGCTCCGCCCCCGAGGTGCCCGCCGTAGCGGATGCCGTCGTCGAGCAGCGGCATCACCTCCCTCTCGAAATACGCCGGCTCCTCGACGACGCCGTAGAGCGTCAGCGGCACGCCGGCGAGCCGCGCCGCACGGGCTGCGAGGTGGGGGCCCTTGTTGCGGGTCATGCGCCCGCACCATGCGGCGCAGCCGTCGCCGTCGGCCCGGAAGCGCCAGTGGGCGAGGTCGATGCCGTTGTGGGCGACCACCGCCTCGTCGGGCGCGCCGTCCGGCCACCACGCGCCGCGCTGCGCCTGCGAGGTCACGGTGATCCAGTGCCAGGCCCTCGAAGGGCGGGACGTGCAGCGAGGTCACGGTGGGCATGCCGTGGAGCTTGGCGCGCCGCAGCGGGAAGCGGTGCAGGCTGTTGTTATGCACGACGTCGAAGCGCGACGGATCGATCGTCGCGCAGGCCCGCTCGAAGCCGGCGTCGACATGGGCGTTGAGGGCCGTGCTGCCCTTGTGCTCCAGCCAGGGATAAGTCCGCTCGTAGTGCTCCGCGAGGACGGGCTCGATGCGGAAGCGCGGATCGCTGTCGCCGCTGGCGAACAGGGTCACCTCGTGGCCGCGCTTTTCCAGCCCCGCGGCGAGGTGGAAGGCGTGCGCCTCCATCCCGCCCATGAAGGGCTCGATGATCGGCTGACGCACGTGCGTCATGACCGCGATCCTCATGCCGCGATCCTCATGCCGCGATCCTCATGCCGCATTCCTCATGCGGGAACCGCGGCGCGCTCGATGCGGGCCGCCGTCTCCGCCTCGATGAGGCGGATCACGGTGGTCGTGTTGGCGTAGGGCTGGTGGTGCTGCTGCCCCGTCAGGGCGAAGTCGCCGGCGCCGGGCTCGCGCAGGATGCGGATCGGCCGTCCCGCGCGATCGTCGATCAGGCCCATCAGGCGGAAGGCGTAGAGCCAGTGCCCCATCGTGCGGTAGCCCCACTTGCGCTCGAACAGCTCGGCGTTGCGCACCACGCTTTCCAGGTGGTGCACCGGCGGCATGTGGTGGGGGTGGTACTGGTGGTAGGCCCGCGCGCCCTTCAGCCAGGCGATCGGCAGCCCCGCCAAGCTCGCCCCCTTGGCGAAGTCGGTGTCCTCGCCGCCGTAGCCGACGTAGCGCTCGTCGAAGCCGCCAAGCTCAAGGAAGCGCCCGCGCCCGATCGCGAAGTTCAGCGACCAGAAGCAGCGGTAGTCCGAGCAGCGCTCGAAGCCGTGGGCCGGCGGGCCCTGGCGGTCGGAATGCCTGACCGCCACGGCCTCGAACCCCTCGAAGGACCAGCCGGGCCGGTTGGCGCCGCCCGGCAGGTACATCACTTCGCCCATCAAGAGGCCGTCGAGCCTTGCCAGGCAGGCGGCGTAGTCGGCGCAGAGGCTCGGAGCCGGGATGCAGTCGACGTCGAGGAACACCAGCGCCTCGCCCGAGGCGAAGCGCGCGGCGGCGTTGCGGGCGGCGGCGAGCGGCAGTTCGTGGCCTCCGATGCGCAGCCGGTGGATCGGGAACGGCGCCTCCGGAAGGTCGTCGTAGGCGGCGTCGTCCATCGCGGCGACGATCAGCTCTCGAGGCGGCAGGGTCTGCCGGGTGAGGCCGAGGACGACGTTGGCGAGATGATCCCGGCGGCCCTTGACCAGGGTCGCCACGGTGACGGTCTTCACGGGCGTCATGCTCCGATCGCGAGGGGTGGCGTGCGCGCCCAAAGCCGGGCGATGGTGGTTTCGAGCCAGTCCGCGACCTTGGCCGCCGGCGCCGCCTCGATC
>CAXTMA010000373.1:0-3886 GCA_964245015.1 uncultured Beijerinckiaceae bacterium
CTTTCAAAGAGCTAAGCGGATGAAGCGTTGGCCTGCCAACGCGAACCTGCTTAGGCTTTCGCATCGAAGATCGGTTCCGGGCCGGCGCCCCGAACCGATCGTGCCGCATCGGATTTGACGAAAACGCCGCACAATCCTCGGTCGGTCGCTCCTGCGACGGCCCGATACGGCGAACGGCGGGGACGCAGCGCTGCCCGGCGCCGCTGCCCTGCCGTTGGGAAATCCTTCGAGCCGCAGGCCGGGAGCGGATCGGCCCTCGGTCCGGGACCGGCGTTGTCCTTTGTCGACCTGAGAAGCCGCACGACCCGCCTCGCCTCAACATGGATTGCTGACCGCACTCAGTCCGCGCGGACGATCGGCTTCACCGGCGTGCGTATATTTTATTCAAAGTGCACCACAACTGCTTTTTCCGCAGCATCAGCCGCCCACGGATTACACCTTCCGCAGCTAATCGGTTCATTTCATTCACGTACGGCCACATTCGCACTGCTCAAGCCTTAAGCGACAGCAAACAGCGCCAGGCAACACTATAGTTTAGCGTTCAAGAAGGACTTGAACTAACGTCGGAAGCGCGGCAGACTTGTCGTCGAACATCATCGCTTCAGAGACGCGTCGCTCTACAGCTCGCGCATGGGAGAATTTCAATGAGCTTCATAGCGGCTTTGGCGATCTGCCTCGGCGTGATCGGCGGCTTTCTCACCTATCTCTGTCTTGGCCCGGCGGCCGGCGCGATGCACATCTGGTTGATCTTCTTCGCCGCCGCAGCGGGTGTCGCCCTCGGCGGCACGGCGGAATCCTACAAGAACATGGTGATCTGCGCCCTGATGGGGATGGTCGTGGCCTGGGCAGCCGCGCTGATCGTGATCAACGTACCGGCTGCGGCGACGCTGACGCTTCCCGTCTGGGCCGGCATCGTTGTCGGCCTCACGACCCTGTTCTTCGTTCTGATCGCCCATCTGCCGTTGTTTGCCGTGATCCCCGGCACGGTTGTCGGCTATGCCGGCACGTTTGCCTATCTGCTCGGCGATCCCAAGACCTTGCTGACCAACACGGTGCTGCTGGGCGCCAAGGTCACCAACCCCCTGTTCTGCATCACGCTCTCGATCCTGGTTGCCGCGGCCTTCGGCCTCGTGTCTTTGAAGCTCGCGACGTTGATGTCGACCCGGACGACCACGCCGGTCCCGGCCGAATAAGGACGGCCGCCCAATCCTCTGAGCGCCGGGGCATCCGGCGCTGCGCAGGTCCCATCCGGTCTGCCGAAAAGCGCCGTCGCCGCCTTGGAGCGGTCGGCTTGGACGACCGGCTTGGACGACCGGCTTGGACGACCGGCTTGGCGAACACGATGGCCTTGGCGAAAGGCTCTCCACCTCCCCTGCGATGCGGGGAGGTTTTGTCGCTTCACGCGACCGTTGTATTGTGGCATAGAGCGCAGTGTCGCCGGCATCAGGCCGGTGGCGTCGTATCCGGGCGAGAACCGACCGGATCCCGCGCGTTTCGCTGGGGACTCCGAGCTGTCATGGCAGGATCGCCAGGCGCTGTTGACAAGCATGAGCCCTCGGGGCGAGCCGGCCGAAGGCCGTCGCCGCCCTCGGGGGTTGAGCCCCGACCCGTTCATGCGGAGACCGGCCGTCTCCCCCGAGCATCGAGGCGACCGGAGCTTCACCCTCCATGCCATCCCTTGCGAGGCGCCGACGGCGCTCCCTGGGATCAGGCGCGGAAAGGGCCCGGCCGGAGCAATGGTCAAACAGCCCCTCGCAATCTTGTTGTGGCGACCCCGGGTTTCGCGCCAACCTGAGGAAGACCCACGCCGCATGTTTGAAATCCACCGCGAAGTCATCGACTGGGCCGGGCGCAAGCTCGTGCTGGAAACCGGCAAGGTCGCCCGCCAAGCCGATGGCGCCGTGCTCGCCTCCTACGGCGAAACCACGCTGCTCGCCACGGTTGTCTCGGCCAAGGCGCCCAAGGCCGGCCAGGACTTTTTTCCCCTCACCGTGAACTACCAGGAGAAGGCCTTCGCCGCCGGACGCATCCCCGGCGGCTACTTCAAGCGCGAAGGCCGGCCATCCGAAAAGGAAACGCTGGTGTCGCGCCTGATCGACCGGCCGATCCGCCCGCTGTTTCCCGAAGGCTACCGCAACGACACCCAGGTGGTGATCACCGTTCTCGCCCACGACCTTGAGAACGACCCCGACATCCTGGCGATGGTCGCCACCTCGGCGGCTCTGACGCTGTCGGGCGTTCCCTTCATGGGCCCGATCGGCGGCGCCCGCGTCGGCCAGATCGGCGGCCAGCTCAAGCTCAATCCCACGCTGACCGAGATGAAGGATTCGACCCTCGACCTCATCGTCGCCGGCACCGGCGAGGCCGTGCTGATGGTGGAATCGGAAGCGCGCGAACTCTCCGAGGAGGTGATGCTGGAGGCGGTGATGACCGGCCACCGCGGCTTCCAGCCGGTGATCGATGCCATCATCCGCCTGGCCGAGAAGGCCGCCAAGGACCCGCGCGACTTCGTCCTGCCCGACCATTCCGCCATCGAGAGCGCGGTCGGCGAACTGGCCGAGAGCGACCTGCGCACCGCCTACAAGATCACCGCCAAGCAGGACCGCTACAAGGCCGTGGACGCGGTGAAGGCCAAGGTGATGGGCTCGCTCTTTCCTCAGGGCCAGGATCCGAGGTTCACGAAAGAGCAGGTCGCCGGCGTGTTCCATGACATGCAGGCCAAGGTGGTGCGCAACACCATCCTCGACGAAGGCGTGCGCATCGACGGGCGCGACGTGAAGACCGTGCGCCCGATCGTGGCCGAGGTCGGATTGCTGCCGCGCACCCACGGCTCGGCCCTGTTCACCCGCGGCGAAACGCAGGCGCTGGTTGTGGCCACGCTCGGCACCGGCGAGGACGAGCAGTTCATCGACTCCCTGGAAGGCACCTACAAGGAGCGCTTCCTCCTGCACTACAACTTCCCTCCCTATTCCGTGGGCGAGACCGGCCGGATGGGCTCGCCCGGCCGCCGCGAGATCGGTCACGGCAAGCTCGCCTGGCGGGCCCTGCGCCCGATGCTGCCGACCGCGGCCGAGTTCCCCTACACGGTGCGCGTGGTCAGCGAGATCACCGAGTCCAACGGCTCCTCCTCGATGGCCACCGTGTGCGGCGCCTCGCTCGCCCTGATGGACGCCGGCGTGCCGTTGAAGCGCCCAACCGCTGGCATCGCGATGGGCCTGATCCTGGAAGGCAGCCGCTTCGCCGTGCTCTCCGACATCCTCGGCGACGAGGACCATCTCGGCGACATGGACTTCAAGGTGGCCGGGACTTCCGAGGGCGTGACAAGCCTTCAGATGGATATCAAGATCGCCGGCATCACAGAGGAGATCATGCGGGTGGCCCTCGGCCAGGCCAAGGACGGGCGCCTGCACATCCTGGGCGAGATGAGCAAGGCGCTGACCGGCGCCCGGGCGGAGCTGGGCGAGTTCGCGCCCCGCATCGAGACCTTCAAGATCGCCACCGACAAGATCCGCGAGGTGATCGGCACCGGCGGCAAGGTGATCCGCGAGATCGTGGAAAAGACCGGCGCCAAGGTGAACATCGAGGACGACGGCACGGTGAAGGTGGCGTCGAGCGACGGCGACTCGATCCGCGCGGCGGTGAACTGGATCAAGTCGATCGCCACCGACCCGGAGGTCGGCCAGATCTACGAGGGCACGGTGGTCAAGGTCGTCGACTTCGGCGCCTTCGTGAACTTCTTCGGCTCCAAGGACGGGCTGGTGCACGTGTCGCAGCTCGCCAAGGGGCGGGTGAACAAGCCTTCCGACGTGATCAAGGAGGGGCAGAAGGTGAAGGTCAAGCTGATGGGCTTCGACGACCGCGGCAAGGTGCGGCTGTCGATGCGCGT
>CAXTMA010000374.1:0-3872 GCA_964245015.1 uncultured Beijerinckiaceae bacterium
AAGGGAATCACCACAAATCCCGCCTACGCGTTTCAGCTAATTATCGACGCTGCCTTAGATCAGCGCCTGCCGTCGGCGCGGGTTGGCAAAGCGCCTTTCTACCGGAAGGCGCGTTACAATTTTTGCCGTAGCGTTACGCTCTTCTGGCGTAAATGACAGTCTTTTGCGGTGCGCGACATGCGCTTCGCTCATTGACGCCGCCTACGGCTCCAGCTCCGTGTCCCAATACAAGTAGTCCATCCAGCTTTCGTGCAGGTAGTTCGGCGGAAAGGCGCGGCCGTTGGAGTGCAGGTCGTTGATCGAGGGCTGGAAGGGTTTGGAGGCCGGATACATGTCGGCGTCGCGCGGAAGCTTGTCGCCCTTGCGCAGGTTGCATGGCGAGCAGGCGGCGACGACGTTTTCCCAGGTCGTGGTGCCGCCCTTGGAGCGGGGCACGACGTGGTCGAAGGTGAGGTCGTCGCGCCCGCCGCAGTATTGGCAGGTGAAGCGGTCGCGCAGGAACACGTTGAAGCGGGTGAAGGCCGGGTGCCGCGAGGGCCGGATGTAGGTTTTCAGCGACACCACGGAGGGCAGCTGCATCTCGAAGGTCGGCGAGCGCACGTAGCGGTCGTAGTTCGAGACGATGTTGACCCGGTCGAGGAAGACCGCCTTGATCGCGTCCTGCCAGCCCCACAGCGACAGGGGATAATAGCTCAACGGCCGGAAATCGGCGTTGAGCACCAGCGCCGGGCAGGCTTCCGGCGACACAGTTGGCTGGAAGTGAACCGTCAACCCGGCACCTCACTTCGCGTCACCCCGCGAAACCCGGGCATCGCGCGCCTTTCCTATAGCTTCACCATTGGCCGTTGTGAAGGGCGGCCTACTCCCGTGTCGCAGGAACGGGGGCGGGTGCCGAACGGGTCTGCCTGACCCAGGCGCGGGTCCGCGCCTCGGGGTCGGGATCGAGGGTGATGTCGGTGACCACCGAGACGGCGTCGGCCCCGGCCTCCAGCACGCCGCGGGCCCGCTCCAGGCTGATCCCGCCGATGCCGACCAGCGGCACGTCGCCGATCCGGCGCTTCCATATGCCGAGGCGTTCCAGCCCCTGCGGCGCGAAGCGCATCGCCTTCAGCCGGGTGAAATAGACCGGCCCCAGCGCGACGTAGTCCGGCGCGAAGGTGAGCGCCCGCGTCAGCTCCGCCTCGTCGTGGGTGGAGATGCCGAGGGCGAGGCCGGCGCGGCGCAGCGCCGGCACGTCGGCGCGGTCGAGGTCCTCCTGGCCGAGGTGAACGGTGCCGCAGCCAAGCTCGATCGCCGCGCGCCAGTGGTCGTTGACGACGAGGGTCGCCCCGGCGAGGTCGCAGAGCCGCTTGGCCCTGGCGATTTCGCTGTGGACGACCGCTGGCGGCTGCTCCTTGACCCGCAGTTGCACCAGCCGGATGCCGTGCGGCAGCAGCCGTTCGATCCAGTCGGCCGAGTCGAGGATGGGGTAGAACGGGTCGAGCGCGGGTGCCACGACTAAAGGCGCGCTCAACTGAACGCCCGCCCGATCACCGGCGTCGAGGGCGAGGCCATGTCACGCGGCTCCATCGCGCCGGCGCGATAGGCGAGGCGCCCGGCCTCCACGGCCAGCGCGAAGGCGCGCGCCATCGCTTGCGGGTCGACCGCCCGAGCGATCGCCGTGTTGAGCAGCACCGCGTCGTAGCCGAGTTCCATCGCCTCGGCCGCCTGCGAGGGAAGCCCCAGCCCGGCATCGATCACCAGCGGCACGCCGCGGAAGTGCGCGCGCAGCGACTGCAGACCGTAGCGGTTGTTGAGCCCGCGTCCCGAGCCGATCGGCGCCCCCCAGGGCATCAGCACCTCGCAGCCCGCCGCCAGCAGCCGTTCCGCCGCGACAAGGTCCTCGGTGGTGTAGGGGAACACCTGGAAGCCGTCGCGCGCCAGGATGCCGGCCGCCTCGACGAGGCCGAAGAGATCCGGCTGTAGCGTATCGTCCTCGCCGATCACCTCCAGCTTGACCCAGGGCGTGCCGAACACCTCGCGCCCCATCTGCGCGGTGGTGACCGCCTCCTTCACCGTGCGGCAGCCGGCGGTGTTGGGCAGCACGCGCACCCCCAGGTCGCGGATCAGCGACCAGAAGCTTTCACCCGCCCGGCCCGAGCCGGACTCGCGGCGCAGCGACACGGTCACGATTCCTGCCCCCGACGCGCGCACGCTGTCGGCCATGGTGGCTGGCGACGGAAACAGCGCGGTGCCGCACAGCAGGCGCGAGGTGAAGGCCGCGTCGTAGAAGGTGACGGGATCGGAAGCGCCCATCGCCCTAGCCGCCCTGCCGCGGGGTGAGGATCTCGACCGCGTCGCCCTCGCTCAGCGGCGTCGCCGGGCGGTCCACGGCGCGTACGAAGGCCTGGTTCACGGCCGTCGCCACGGTGGCGTCGCCGTAGTCCAGCTCGTCGAGAAGGGCGGCCAGCGTCGCCGCCGCGATCTCATGCGGTTTGCCGTTGACGCTGATGAGCATGGAAAGCCTCGGGATGGGAGTCCGCTTCACGGCCCTGGAGCACGATCCGCACCGCCGCCATGGCGAGCGCCGGCGCGACCAGGAAGCCGTGGCGGTACAGCCCGTTGATGAACAGCCGGCGGCCGTCGCGGCGGATCGCCGGCATGTTGTCGGGAAAGGCCGGGCGCAGGTCGCATCCGATCTCCACCACCTCCGCCTCGCCGAAGGCGGGATGGATCGTATAGGCGGCGCCCAGCAGGTCGAGCAGGGCGCGGGCGCGCACCCGGCCGCGCTCCTCGTTCTCGATGGAGGTGGCGCCGACCATGAAGCGTCCGTCGCCGCGCGGCACGACGTAGACGGGGGTGCGCGGGTGCAGAAGCTGCACCGGCCGCGAGAAGGCGATATCTGACGTGTGCAGCACCGCCATCTCGCCCTTGACCCCGCGCAGGTCCGGCAGCCGGTCGCGCGCGGCGTGGCCGCGGCAGTCGATGATCCAGTCACCCTCCGCTTCGCTTCCGTCGGAGCCGAAGCGCAACGTGGCGAGCGGGCTTTCCCGCAGGCGGCGGAGCAGTTCGCCGACCGCGACGCGCGGGTCGAGATGGGCCTCGTCCTTGAAGAACAGCGCGCGGGCGAAGCGGCCGGCGAGGTCGGGCTCCAGCGCGGCGAGGGCGTCGGCGTCAAGCGTCTCGAAGTTCGACGTGCGGCGGCCGAAGCGGGCGAGTTCGGGCAGGTCGCGCGCGGGGGCCACCAGCAGGCTGCCGTTGGTGAGCGCCACCGGCACGGTGTCGCGCCAGTAGCGCAGCGATTGCAGGCCGAGATCCACGATGGCCGGCTCGGAGGATTCCGCCTCGCACCAGGGAGCGATCATGCCGCCGGCGTAGAACGAGCAGCCGCGCCCCGCCTCGGCCGCGCGCTCGTGCAGGGTGACGCGGCAGCCCGCGCGCACGAACTCGGTGGCCGCAGTGAGGCCGGCGATGCCGGCGCCGAGAACGGCGATGTCGGGCAGCGTATCGCTCACTGGGGATCGCTCGGGCGCATCAGGCAAGGCCTTTCAAGGCGATCCGGCGGCGATGGTATGGAGGGGCAATGGAAATCATGGGCCCGGTGCCATCCCTCCGCCAGCGCGAACTGGATCAGGTTCGAAGGGTCGCCGGGCCATCGCGCCCTCATCTTGCGAACGCTGCGATGCTGCCGGCCTCTCAGCCCCCTGGCGGGGATCCCCTTGGCTTCGAAAGGAAGAGTGGCGAGTGCGGTCCCGTCCGTCAAGCGCAACCGCGCCGTTTTGATGCCGGACGGACCGGCTGCGCCCGCACCCTCAATCGTCGGAATAGCGCTGCTCCTGCCACGGGTCGCCGCGGTCGTGGTAGCCGCGCGTTTCCCAGAAGCCGGGATGGTC
>CAXTMA010000375.1:0-3864 GCA_964245015.1 uncultured Beijerinckiaceae bacterium
CTCATCGCCTCGGGCGTGTCGAGGTCGGTGGTCGGGACGATGGCCGGGCAGATGATCATGCAGGGCTTCATCGGCTTCCGCATCCCGGTCTGGCTGCGCCGGCTGGTCACGATGGTTCCGGCCTTCGTGGTCGTCGCCGCCGGCGTCAACGCCACCAGGGCGCTCGTCCTCAGTCAGGTCGTTCTCAGCATCGTCCTGCCCGTCCCCATGGTCGCGCTCGTCCTTTTCACCAGGAGCGCGGCCGTGATGGGCGACTTCCGCAATGGCCGCGCGACGGATATCGCCGCCCTCGCCGGCACCGCCGTCGTGCTCGTCCTCAACGCGGTCCTGCTCCTGCAGACGGCGGGCGTCGCGATCCCCGGTCTGCCCGCCAGCTAAGACCTCGTGCCGCGCGGCACCGTCCCGGCAGCGACCGGCGCGTCAGAACACCATGCCGCCGGCGACGTCGATGGTGGAGCCGGTCACCCAGGCCGCATCGGTCGAGACGGCGAAGGCCACGGCTGCGGCGATGTCGGCGGGCAGGCCGACGCGTCCGAGCAATGTCTTCGAGACCAGAACATCCGACATGCCCTTGGCCGACTCCGCGTTCCCTTCCGTGGCGGTGAAGCCGGGGGCGATGCCGACGACGCGGATCTTGCGCGGGCCCAGTTCCATGGCGAGCGAGCGGGTGAGCGTGTCGACGGCGCCCTTGGTCGAGCAGTACACGTGCACCATGGGATAGGGGCTCTTGGCGAGACCGGAACTGATGTTGACCACCACGCCGCCTTCGGGAAGCACGCGCGCGGCCGCCTGGGTGGTGAGGAGCAGACCGCGGACGTTCAGGTTGTAGTGCTCGTCGAAGCTTTCGGCGGTGAGCGTATCGAGCGTGTCGACCTTGTAGACGCCCGCGTTGTTGACGAGGATGTCGAGCCTGCCGAAGCGCTGCAGCGTCGCCGCGACGAGGGCCGGGATTTCGGCCGGCTTGGCGAGATCCGCCTTGATCGCCAGGGCTGTCCCGCCGGCGGCGGCGATGGCCTCGACCACGCGCGCGGCGTCGGCGGCCGAACGCAAATAGTTGACCACCACCGCCGCGCCCTGCGCCGCGAGGCGCTTGGCGATGCCGGCACCGATGCCTTTCGACGAGCCGGTGACGATCGCCACCTTGCCGCTGAGATCGCTCATGATGTTCCCGCTGTTGTTTTCGCCGATCTCCTTTAGCGTCGCCGCCGTTCGGCGATTAGCCGCTATGATCGGCATGGGCTTGTGAGATCCATGCATCAATGAAGCGCGACGAACTGAGCGACCTTTCCGCCTTCGTGGCCGTCGCCGACGCCGGCAGCTTCACGCTGGCGGCCGGTCGTCTCGGCCTGTCCCCCTCCGCCCTCAGCCACGCCCTCAAGGCGCTGGAGGCCCGCCTCGGCGTGCGCCTGCTGGCCCGCACGACCCGCGCCGTGGCGCCGACCGCCGCCGGCGAACGGCTGCTGGCGACGTTGCGCCCCGCCTTCGCCGAGATCGACGCCGGTCTGACGGCGCTCGGCCGCCTGCGCGACACGCCGGCCGGGACCGTGCGCCTCACCACTTTCCGGCAGGCGGCGGAAACGGTGGTGTGGCCGATGCTGCCGGCCTTCCTTGATCGTCATCCCGACGTGGTCGTCGAGATGACGATCGACGATGCCCTCGTCGACATCGTCGCCGACCGATACGACGCCGGCATCCGCATCGGCGAGCTGGTCGCCAAGGACATGATCGCCGTGCGCGTCGGGCCCGACATCGTGTCGGCCGTCGTGGCCTCGCCGGCCTACCTCGCCCGGCATCCGCCCCCGCGCGTGCCGCAGGACCTGTCGTCCCATCGCTGCATCAGCTACCGCAACGGCCGCTCGGGCGGTCTTTTCCCGTGGGAGTTCGAAAAGGACGCCCGTTCCTTCCAGGTCAGGGTCGAGGGGCCGCTCGTCCTCAACGACAGCCGGCTCGTCCTCGCCGCGGCCCTGGCCGGCGTCGGGCTCGCCTACGCCTTCGAGGCCGATGTCGCCGAGCACTTGGCGACCGGTCGCCTGATCCGGGTGCTGGCCGAGTGGAGCTGGACCGCGCCCGGCTACCATCTCTACTATCCCGGCCGGCGGCACGTTCCGCCCGCCCTGGCTGCCCTCGTCGAGGCGATGCGCTTCAGGTCAGGCGCGGCGGCGGCCTGAAACGCCTGTCCGCTTCGGCGGCATCCATGGCTCGCGATAAGGTTCGCGACTTAAGTCGCGATCCGCCGCCTTCGGACGGGATCGACGCGGCGAGGTGCGTCGTGCCATGGCTCCGGCACGGACCGGCCGGACCGCCAAGCGGAACGTGGGACGGAGGAGGCAGGGCGATGGCGGATCCGGAGGCCGAAACCGAGCAGGCGCCGGCCGACGACGCCGCTCACCTGCTGATCGTCGACGACGACCGCCGCATCCGCGACCTGTTGCGCCGCTACCTGCTGGTCGAGGGATACCGCGTGACCACCGCCGGCAATGCCGCCGAGGCGACAACGGCGATGCGATCCATCGCCTTCGACCTGCTGGTGCTCGACGTGATGATGCCGGGCGAGGACGGCTTCTCCTTCGCCACGAGGATCAGGGCCGACGACGGCGCCTCGGCCGGCGTGCCGATCCTGATGCTGACCGCCAAGACCGAGTTCGAGGAGCGCGTGCTGGGCTTCGAGATCGGCGTCGACGATTACCTCGGCAAGCCCTTCGAGCCGCGCGAGCTGTCGCTGCGCATCGCCTCGATCCTGCGCCGCGCGCGCCCACCGGCCGTGGACGGCGTGCCCAAGGAGGTGCTGTTCGGCCCCTTCACCTACGACATCGAGCGCGGCGAACTGAAGCGCGAGGGCGAGGTGCAGCGCCTCACCGACCGCGAGCGTGAGATGCTGCGCCTGCTCGCGGTCAACGCCGGGGCCACCGTTTCGCGCGAGACCCTGTCCGGCCCGGGCGCCGCCGCCAACGAGCGCACCATCGACGTGCAGGTCAACCGGCTTCGCCGCAAGATCGAGAACGATCCGGCGAACCCGCTGTTTCTGCAGACCGTGCGCGGCCTGGGCTACCGGTTGCTGGTCGACCGCTGAGCGCCGAGCAGGTCGGGCTGCCGTTGGCGCACGGCCGCCATCAGGACGGCGCTGCCGGTTGCGGTGAGGTGGTGGTAGTCGAACTGCAGGGGTACGCCGGGGCCGGCGAAGAAGCGGCAACGGTTCTCCGGGCAGAGCAGCCGATAGGGCGAGACGTAGTCGGCGACCGGCTCGACCGCCGCCCGCATCTGCGCGTCGAGGTGCCGCGTCGCCGGCAGCAGGTGGGTTGTCGTTTCGTCGTCCTGGTGCAGCAGGCTCCTGGCAAGCAGCGCGGCGACCGGCTGATCGTAGCGCGGCATCGGCCCGAACACGACGATGCGATGAACCAGGGGCCGCACGGCTTCGATCGTGCGCAGCAGGGGCGCGATGTCGGCCTCGTCCCACAGCGCCGAAAGCACGAGAACGTCGGGCCGGTGGGTCGGGAGGAAGTCGTTGAGCATCTCGCCCATCAACTCGGTGCAGCGCGCGGCGCCGGTTGTGCCGAGCACGGGCTTGCAGCCCGAAGCGGTTGCCTGAAGGACGCGGACCTCCGGCCAGGCGTCGCGCAGCCCCGACCACAGATGCGCGGCGTGGCTGTCGCCCAGCAGCAGCACGTTGGGCCTGTCGGTCGCCATCTCCAGGCAGGTGGCGCGGTTGTAGTCGGCGACGCGGTCGCGGGAGGTGATGAAGCACCGCCCTTCGCGGAAGGGCTGGGTGTCGCTCGTGCGGCTGAAGGCGGCGATGGCGGCGACCTCCGGCGGGAAGCGGCCGGGCAGGCCGCCCAGCGCCAGGACCAGTGCCGCAGCGCCCAGGAG